>JAFGPV010000030.1 GCA_016936015.1 Pirellulales bacterium | reverse complement strand
GGGGGGGGTGGGGGGGGGGGGTGGTTGGTTGGCGGCAGGGTGCCGGCCATTGGTTGGGGTGGAGGATTGCAAATTGGGAATTGCAAATTAAACGACGTGTAGGATTCGGGGATCATTGGGTTCAGCGGGCTAGTTTTTAGAGTAGTGTACATTTTTACATTTCCCATGTCAAGTGATGTTTTTGGCCGGGGGGTGGGGGGATAAGGGATGAGGGATGAAGGATGAAGGATGAGGGGGAGGAGTGATTTCTCGCAAAGGCGCGGAGGGGGCGGAATGGGGGTGAGAGATGTTTTCCAATTTTTGGGGAACACTGATCTGCACTGATCCACACTGATCGGGAGAATGAGCAGCTTCCTGGGCCGTTCGGAAAGCCCATTTCTGGCATGTCGAATATCGCAAGTTCGCGTGACTTTTCAGCGTTTTGAATTACGAGATCAGTTTTCAAGAAGCGTTGGCAGTAGTCATTGCTGGAATTAGGGAAACAGCCCATTCGTCCCAGGAAAGTAAGGTTTGCTGGGACTGCCATGTGATTTAGGTGTTCGCGACCAGCCAACGCCGGATGCGTTTGGCGATTTGAGTCGCCATTGCTTCTGGCACCTTCTTCGAATGTTTGCCGTCCCGGCGGACCCAGTACCGTCGTCTCACCGACTGCCGGACGAGTTAGATGCGGTGCATCGGCCCAACTCGCTTCTTCAGACTGATGCGGATGTCTGCCTGGTAGTCGCAGTACGAATATGACCCTTCAGCTGTTGTAAGTGCTGTCTGAATGGTACAATGCGTCAAAGAGTCGTGCAAATCAAACTGTATTAATACAAGTTAGCTGAATTCAAATGAAACCCGAAAGGAGAAAGACTATGAAAGATGAGAAAAAGAACCTGACGACCGCGGCTGGGGCGCCTGTCCCGGACAACCAGAACGTGATGACTGCCGGGCCACGCGGCCCCCAGTTGCTTCAGGATGTATGGTTTCTGGAAAAGCTGGCCCACTTTGACCGGGAGGTGATTCCCGAGCGTCGCATGCATGCCAAGGGCTCGGGTGCCTACGGTACCTTCACGGTCACGGACGACATCACGAAGTATACCAAGGCAAAACTCTTTTCCAAGGTTGGAAAAAAGACCGACGTGTTTGTGCGATTCTCGACAGTGGCCGGCGAGCGAGGCGCGGCCGACGCCGAGCGCGACATCCGCGGCTTCGCCATAAAGTTCTACACCGAGGAGGGCAACTGGGATCTGGTCGGCAACAATACGCCGGTGTTCTTCCTCCGCGACCCGTTGAAGTTCCCCGACCTCAACCACGCCGTCAAGCGCGATCCCAAAACCAATCTGCGTAGCGCCAGGAACAACTGGGATTTCTGGACCAACCTGCCCGAAGCGCTGCACCAGGTCACCATCACCATGAGCGACCGCGGCATTCCGCTTTCGTACCGCCACATGAACGGTTACGGCAGCCACACCTATAGCCTCCTCAACGCGCAGAACGAGCGGATCTGGGTCAAGTTCCACCTCAAGACCGCGCAGGGCATCAAATGCCTCACGGATCAGGAAGCCGAGGCTGTTATCGCAAAATGCCGCGAAAGCTCCCAACGCGATCTGTTTGATAGCATCGAAGCGGGAAACTTCCCGAAATGGAACATGAAGATCCAGGTCATGACCGATGCCGAAGCCGCCAAGATGCCCTACAATCCGTTCGACCTGACCAAGGTCTGGTCGCACAAGGACTTCCCGCTCATTGACGTCGGCGTGCTGGAGCTCAACCGCAATCCGGAGAACTATTTCGCCGAGGTCGAGCAGTCGGCCTTCAACCCCGCCAACATCGTACCGGGCATCGGCTTCTCGCCCGACAAGATGCTGCAAGGCCGGCTCTTCTCCTACGGCGATGCCCAGCGCTACCGCCTTGGCGTCAACCACCACGCGATCCCGGTGAACGCCCCGCGCTGCCCGTTCCATGCCTTCCACCGCGACGGCCAGATGCGCGTGGACGGCAACTATGGCGCAATCCTTGGCTACGAGCCCAACAGCTATGGCGAATGGCAGGAGCAACCCGAAGCCAAGGAACCGCCGCTGGCACTCTCAGGTGCGGCCGACCACTGGAGCCACCGCGAGGATGATGATGACTACTACAGCCAACCTGGCGACCTCTTCCGGATCATGCGTCCCGAACAGCAGCAGGTACTTTTCGACAACACCGCCCGCGCCATGGGCGATGCGCCGAAGGATATCAAGCTCCGCCACATTGGAAACTGCCTCAAAGCCGATCCCGCTTACGGTGAGGGCGTGGCCAAGGCGCTCGGCATCCCAATGAGCGAGGTCAAGCAATAGATAAACATCAGCTAACGACCAGTTGCAGCGTAGGGCGTACCGCCGCTGAACCGGGGCGTAACTGCCACCGCTGTCTCATCAACTCATACGTATTGTAGGATGCGTCGTCAAACCACCGTTTTCTCGGAAGTGGTAGCCTATAAAGAGCAATCAAAGTGAGCATCTTTGAGTAAGGAGAGGGGATGGCGAATGACCGCCGCGAAGAACGCAAAGGACGCGAAAGGGATTTGGTTTGAGGAGGGGAGAGGAAATCTGCCCTCACCCTTACCCTCTCCCAAAGGGAGAGGGGATAGATAAATTGCCCTCACCCTGGCCCTCAACGCGACCAACCTGCGGTCGGTGTCCGGAGAGGGGAGGAGGGAATGGAGAATGGTGAATGAGTGGGGGACGGGAGAACACCGGCCGCGGGCGGCAGGGCTAAACGGCCGTGACACGGCGTGGACGGTTTTAACGGCGAAGCGGCGCGAGGCAAACACCGGCAGGAACAGGGGCTCGATCAAGTCGTCCCTCGCCGCCGTGGGTCATTTGCACGGTCGGATCGTACTGCAGGGGCAGGGGACAGGATAATTGGAATTCTTCGTTTGCCCTGGGTTTTAACCTATGCGTTTTTGCGGCGGTTGGGGCGGAAGGGAGATCTGATATCCGGAATCAAATGCCTCTGGAGCGGGGGTTGCGAGGCAATTGACTTCCAATTTCAGCTCTTTTAAAATCGTAAGTTCACCGTTACGGAGAACCATGACGTTCAAGTAGCCTGCGACGGATTTCGCAACCATTGAGGACTATGGCGTGCTACGAATTTGATGGAAAAGATGGACACTCTGAACCGCCGACTCCATGCGATCCGATTCACAGCGCTCTTTGAATTACAACAATCTCGAATCCGCTTCGGTGATGGATTTGCCCGCCGACGCAGCCTTGGATATGTGGGGCAGCTTGGGGGACCCTCTTTCACCGCGGTTCCCCGAGCCCCCGGATTCCCCCTTAGCCGCCCTGGATGAACGTTTCCTCTCGAAGGTTCCGGGAAAGGCGGAGGCGGTCGTCTTGGCGAAGATGCTTTGGGCGTCGCCTTGGAGCGTGTGGGGGTTGAGCGTAGGGTGCCTGGGGCTTCTGACCGGCGGAAGGGTCCAGCGGAGCGGCCGGCTCATCGAATTTTGGGGTGGTTTTCTTCCCCTGTTTCTGAGATACTTCCCCTTTATTGCCGGCTCGCCCGTGGCCACGTTCGGCCACGTTGTATTGGGACGATCCCAACGTCACCTCGACGCCTGTCGGCCGCATCAACTGGTGCACGTCGGGCAGTACGAGCGTTGGGGCCTGCTGTTCGTTCCCGCCTACTTGACGTGGTGGGTCGTTCTGTGGTGTTGCGGCAAGCGCCCTTACTACGATAATCCGTTTGAACGCCAGGCCTTCGATCAGACGAGCTGATCGCCGGGCGGTTTTCCGTTGTTGTTTCGGTTTTCTCTTGCGCCGTCAGAGCCTCGTACTTGCCGATTCGAGCCGCGTATGTTCGATCCCGCCGTAGCGGCCCTCTTCCCCTTGCCGCTGACCACGTTCGAAAAATACATGTTTTGGGACGATCGGCCGGAATACCCGATGGTATTTGCGGTCCGCATGAAGCTCCGCGGAGAATTGCACCGTGCGGATTTCGAGTCGTCCCTGAACGAGGCCCTCGCGGCTCATCCCCTGCTTTGCGCCTTGGTGAAACGCACGGCGCGCAACGGCCCCGTTTGGACGCTTTCCGAGGAGCGGAGGCCGACGGTCGATTGGAACGTGCCCGGCGTCCCGATCGGGAGTCCTCGCGGGGAAGGCATCGACTTAAACTCGGAGGTCGGCCTTCGGGTTTGGGGACGCCAGGGGGGCGGCGTCGCCGAAGTGACGCTGCAATTCCACCATGCGTGCTGCGACGGGATCGGCGCGCTCCGCTTTATCGGTCACGTTCTGGCCGCTTACGGCATGCGCACCGCGTCCGCGGGCCGCCGCCCGACGCTGCCTCCCGGCAGTCCCGAGGGATTGGTCAGGCGCGGATCGTTTGCCGCAGGGGGAAGTTGGGGCCGCGGATTCTGGGCCAACGTCCGCGACGCCGTCCGGTGGGTCGGCCGGCGATCGGTGATCCTCTGCCCGCGGGCCGCCGCCCCGGCCGCCGCCGCGCCGCCTCCCTTTCTGGAAATGCACCGGCATATCTTCGACGAATCGGAAAAGAAGAAAATCCAGCAGGCGGGAACGCGGCAAGGCGTCAAAGTAAACGACCTTCTGTTGCGAGACCTGTTTCTGACCCTGCGCCAGTGGAACGCGGAACGGGAATCGAGGTCCGCCAAGCGTTGGTACCGGATTGCGGTCCCCGTCTATTTGAAAACCGGGAAAGACGTTTGTCCCTCGGCGGACAACGGGGTAAGTTACAACTTTCTCACGCGCCAGGGGAACCAGTATGCCGATTCGCACGAGTTCCTGAAAAGCATTTGCCGGGAGACCGATATGGCCACGTGCCGCCGGCGGGCCTTGATGTTCCTCCGCGGCGTCCAGTTCATCGGACGCCTTCCCGGAGGGATGCCGCTTTACCTGGGCGCGAATCGTTGCTTTGCGACGGTGGTGCTGTCGAACGTGGGCGATATCCGCCGGCAGTTCGGAGCGCAGTTTCCGCACGAGTCGGGCAAGATCATTGCCGGCAACCTGATTCTGGAAGATATTTTCGGCGCACCCCCGGTTCGCGCCAATACGCGCGCCGCCTTCCTGATCGGCAGCTATGCCAAGCGTTTCTGGGTCTGCCTCCGGTGCGACCCGCGCGTCTTCCCTGCGGACGATGCCCGGCGTCTGCTCTCGGAATACGTCGCTTGCATCAAAAAAACGATGGCCGAGGCGACGGATTCCTGAGCGCGTGTCTGTAAATTGGTCCCCTCTCCCAAAGGGAGGGGGATTGATGATTTGCCCTCACCCTAACCCTCTCCCCGACCAACCTGCGGTCGGTGCCCGGAGAGGGGACTTAACGGCTTGGCGTTTCCGGTACCGATAATACGCGGCGCATGCGCCTTCGGTGGAGACCATGGGGGCGCCGAGGGGTTTTTCGGGGGTGCAGCGCAGCGCGAAGGCGGGGCAGTCGTGGGGGGTCTTGTGGCCTTGGAGGATCTCGCCCGCAATGCACTCGGGGGATTCTTCGGCGGTGACGGTTTCCACGGCGAAGCGGCGCTCGGCGTCGAAGGCGGCGTACTTTTCGCGCAGGGCCAGACCGCTGGCGGGGATCTCGCCGATGCCCCGCCACTTGCGCGGGACGCACTGGAAGACTTCTCCGATCTGCCGGATTGCCGGGGGGTTCCCCTCGGGGCGGACGGCCCGGGCGTATTGGATCTCGACGTCGTGGCGGCCGGTTTCCAATTGTTTTACGCACATCAGGACGCCCTGGAGGATATCGACCGGTTCGAAGCCGGTCACGACGATCGGCGCGCGGAACTCGTCGGCCAGCGGGCGGTATTCTTCAACGCCCATTACGGTGCAGACGTGGCCGGCCGCCAGGAATCCCTGCACGCGGTTGGACGGCGAGGCGAGGACCGCCCGGATGGCCGGCGGGACGAGGACGTGGGAGACCAGCACGGAGAAATTCGTCAGTCCCAAGGCGGCGGCCCGGGCCACGGCCAGGGCGTTGGCCGGGGCGGTGGTCTCGAAGCCGACGGCGAAGAAGACGACCTGCCGGTCGGGATGTTTTTGGGCTAGCGCGACGGCGTCCATCGGCGAGTAGACGATCCGCACGTCGCCCCCTTCGCTCTTGACGGTCAGGAGGTCCTTGGTCGAGGCGGGCACGCGGAGCATGTCGCCGAAGGAGCAGAAGATCACCTCGGGCCGCTCTGCCACCGCCACCGCCTTGTCGAGCATCTCGACCGGCGTGACGCAGACCGGGCAGCCCGGGCCGTGAATCAGCGTGATCTCCCGCGGCAGCAGCTCGTCCAGCCCGAAGCGGACGATAGTATGCGTCTGCCCGCCGCAGATCTCCATGATGCACCACGGCCGGGTGGTTGCTGCGCGGACGGCCGCGGCCAGTTGCCGGACATGCTCGGGACGGCGGTATTCGTCTAAATAACGCATGATTCAAATGACGAAGGACAAATGACGAATGACGAAAGAAATCCGAAGGACGAAATCCGAAGGGACAAACGGCATTTAACCCGATTCGGACTTCGGCATTCGTCATTCTTTCGTCATTCGTTCTTCGTCATTCGTCATTCCTTCCATCTCCTGTTCCTCAATCTCTTGTAGGTACGAGAATATCTCCTGGGCCTCTGCTTCATCAATAACACTAATGGCGAAGCCGACGTGGACGATGACGTAATCGCCGATTTCCACTTCGGGCGTGTAGGCCAAGCAGACCTCCTTCTGCACGCCGCCGAAATCGACTTTGCTCATCGGCAGCGCGTCGTCGCCGTATTTTTCGATCACTTTGCCGGGTATGCCGAGACACATGGGAGGGGAGAGGGGATAGGGGATAGGGATTAGGGAATAGGGGTTAGGTTTCTTTCATTATACGACATTGCAGCGACGTAGAGTTGGCCGAGGGCGATGCCGCCGTCGCCGGGGGGGACTTTTTGATGCGCGTAAACCGTAAAGCCCGCGGTTTGCAGGGCGTCGATCATTGTTCGCAGGAGCAATGCGTTCTGGAAACAGCCGCCGCTGAGGACGATCCGCGGCAGGTTGACGATTTTCGCAATTTCCACTGCCCCTTGGGCCAACGTCCGGTGGAACCGGGCGCTGATGACGCCGATGGGAACGCCGGCACGGCGGTCTTCCAGGATGGCACGGAGCATGGGTTCCCAATCGAGGATCACGGGTGCCATGCCCACGCTTGCCGTGGGCATGTCGGATGCATGAGGTTCCTCGGCATGGCCACACGAGCGTGGCCATGGCACCCCGGCAGTTTGAACCGCCAACGAATAGGGCATCGCGTCGGACGGCTCGGCGGCGAATTCGAGGGTCATGGCCGCCTGACCCTCGAAGGTGATCACCGGCGGCAGGCCGCAGAGGGCGGCCACCGCGTCGAAGAGCCGGCCGACGCTGCTGGTCCGCGGGCAGTTCGTCTTCCGCGTGAGCATTTGTAAAAGGGTTTTCAATTCATCCGGTGAAAATAGGACTTTTACCGCGTCGGCGGCCTCTTCGGGAGACATCTCGAACAGCAGGCCCAGGGCGGAGCGGCGCGGCTGGCGGACCGCCCGATCGCCGCCGGGCAGGGGAAAGGTCCGGAAGTGGGCCACCCGCCGATAATCCGATCCTTCGCACACGAGGAACTCGCCGCCCCAAACCGTGCCGTCCGGTCCGTAGCCGGTGCCGTCCCAGGCTAGTCCCAACACCGGGCCGGCCAGTCCGTGTTCGGCCATGCACGCCGCCACGTGGGCGTGATGGTGCTGGACGCGCAGACAGGGCGTCTCCCACCGCCGGGCCAGGACTTCCGCCTCGTGCGTCGAGGCGTAGTCGGGATGCAGATCGCAGACGACGGCCGCCGGCCGGACCTGATAAAACTCTTGCAGATCCTCCGCCGCACGGCGAAAGACCTCGACGCTGAGCGGATGATCCAGGTCGCCGACGTGGGAGCTGAGGACCACCGGCGTTTGGTGCGTTTCACGCACCCTACTATCCAACGAGACGGCCACCGTGTTTTTCAGGTGCCCGCCCAGGGCCAGCAGCGGTGGAGCGGGGAGATCCAGCGCCAGCGGCAGCGGGGCGTAGCCCCGCGCCCGGCGGAGGATTTCCAGGCCGGCCGGGCCGAGGCGGACCACCGAATCGTCCACCGGCCGGACGATCGGCCGATCGTGCCAGAGCAGCAGGTCGACCATCGGTCCGAGCCTTTCGAGTGCTTCCGCGTTGTCAGTCGCCATCGGCTCTTCCGAGAGGTTCCCGCTGGTGCAGACCACCGGCCGGCCGACCAAGTGCAGCAGCAAGTGGTGCAGCGGCGTGTAGGGGAGCATGACGCCCAGGTACGGATTGCCGGGAGCGATGGCGTCGGGGAGAGGGAAGGAGGGATGAGGGATGAAGGCTGAGGGATGAGTATGAGGAACAGGGCGGTTCTCCTCCAATGTTTCTTTCCGCGTCAGTAGGACGATCGGCGTTTGGGGGGAGGTCAGGACCTGGGCCTCGTCGGCGGAGACGCGGCAGTGGCGGCGGACTTCTTCCAGCGAGGACATCATCACCGCCAGCGGTCGATGGGGGCGGCGCTTACGGGTCCGCAGCCGCTCGACGGCCTCGGGATCGGTCGCATCGACGAGGATCTGGAATCCGCCCAGGCCCTTCAGCCCAAGAATTTTTCCCTCCCGCAGCGCCTCGGCGGCCTGTTGCAGGACAGGTTGACCACTTGTCCTACTGATGATGCGCCCCTGGGGATCGGCCAGTTCCAACTGCGGACCGCAGCGGGGACAGGCGATCGGCTGGGCGTGAAAGCGGCGGTCGGCCGGATCCTCATACTCCGCTCGGCAGGCCGGGCACATGGCGAACGTCTTCATCGCCGTCTGCGGCCGGTCGTAGGGCAGCCGCTCGATAATCGACCATCGCGGCCCGCAGTTCGTGCAATTCGTAAAGGGATAGAGATGACGCCGCTGGGCGGGATCGAAAATCTCCTGGACGCACTCGGGGCAGGTCGCCAGGTCGGCGGGGATGACCGGCTGCGGGGCGGAACGGCCGAAGCTGGGACGGATCTCGAACTCCGCCGGCTGCGCGTCCAGGCAAGGCAGTTCCCGGACCTCCAAGCGGTCGATCCGGGCCTGGGGCGGCGGGACATTACGGAGGGCCGTGAGAAAGGCCTCCACCGCACCGGGCGTGCCTTGCACGTCGATTTGCACCGTGTCGGCCTCGTTCCGCACCCAGCCGCCCAGTCTCTGCGATCGGGCCAGGTTGTAGACGAACGGCCGGAATCCCACCCCCTGCACTACCCCCCCTACGGTGATCGCTGCACGTCGGACCTGCGAGGAGTGTCTATCGTTTTCAGCCATTCGATTCCCAAGGAGATGAAGGGGAAGGAAAACGATCCCCCAGCTTGAATTATCGTTCATCCCCACTCTTTAGGCTAGAGCGGTGAATCATCCTGACGGGCATCATCGACAGATGGTCGACTGTGATCGGCGAAGGATCTCCCTTACACCCGGCTGCCGGGGGAATCGGCCGGAATTGCTTGTGGAGCGGAAAGTTCGAGATATAATAAGGGGTAAGAGGTTAATAGGGATTCGACCCATGAAACGACTTTGGAAAATCGTTTGGACCGGCTGCCAGCGGATCGTTCTTGTCTGGGGGTGTTGGGCCATGTCGGCATCTGCCGTCTGGGCACGGGGCGAAGCCGAAAAGAGCGCTCGCTCCAACACCCAAGGCTGGATTCTCCCTTACATTCTCGTCGTATTAGGCATCGCCTTGGGCATGTTGGTGGTCTGTAAATCGAGTGGACGCCGCGACCGGGCCAAGCCGGAAGGCTACGGCGAAGGCAAAAGCGGCTCGGCCGAAGAGGAGAAAAAAAAGGAACAGTAACACCTTTCCGAGGGGCTTGATTTGAGTCTTTTCCCAAAATTCTCGTTGGCAGTCCCCCCTATTATGTTTGGTCCAGGAAGAGGGTCTCAAACATACCCCCTTCCCTGACCGACCGACGACCTACCCACCCCGGAGACTTATGTCATCCGTTGAGAAAAAGGCAATAAGAAACATAGAAAACTATTATATGCTTTTAATTAAAAAATAACGTGATCGACTAGTTGACATTTTCTTGTTATTATTGATAATTACAGTCAATTACATAGCGTTTTTCTTACACCCATCGCGAGGCAGCGTTTCGCGTCGCTAAAAAATCACTAAAGACGTCCTCGGTGCGCTGCCGCGGTTTCTTTCTTGGGTGACTTTTCCTGGTTGCATGAAGGCAACTCCTTGTACGTCGCTTGTCGGGAAGAGTAACTTTTCCCGGTGTTCGTTCATCCAGAAAGACAACCTTCCGCAGATCGCACTGTAACGAATACAGCATCAACCTTGCGCAGCGCTCTCTTCATTTGGAGAAAACATTTATGAGACACCTGACAACTTTTGCGGTGATCGTCGCATTGCTGGCGTTTGCTTCTCTCGGTTACGCCGAAATTACAAGTTGGGAATGTGAACCGGACGGCGACCCGGCGCTCGATTGCGACGTGACGTGGACGCCCGAGCTCGACGGATCCTATACGATGGAAATGGACGGCGTGCACCATTCCTATCCGGCGGGAAACGACGTGGCGCACATGGTGGGCTCTTTCACGACGGACACCGAACTCGATCCGACGATCTGGGTCATCAGCGGGATCGACAACGACACGAGCTTTCCCTGGACGGCCTATCAGGTCAACGTGTACATGAGCAGCCCCTTTGCCCTGTCAAACGAAACGGTCTACTCGCCGCCCAATTGGGACGCCGACATCACCGTCACGCCGGCGTCCGCTCCGTCGGGCTGCGGTTATGATTACATGGGCACCATCATGTATTCCGTCGGCACCGGCGGATCGCCGATCCCCGTCGGCGGCACCTTGACCTTCGGCTATAAGATGAGCTTTGACGGCAGCTTAAATTACGGCTATTGCCAGGAGATGATCCCGATTCCCGAGCCGGCCGCGCTGACGCTGCTCCTTTCGGGCCTGATGCTGGGCGGTTTCATCTGGCTCCGCCGGCGATAAAAGACCGAAGATATTGAAAGTGAATCAAAGGACCGCGGTCCGGGAGGAACCGCGGTCCTTTTTTCATTTCTCCGCCAAAAGGCGGCGTCCTGCCGTGGCCCAGGCGGTGGATGCACATTATATTGGGGAGAATGACCCCAGGAATCCTGCATTCACGAGGGCGGAGCATCGTTCGGGGGCTGGGCCTGCGGGCGGCCGTCTGGGGTGGTATCGCCGTTTTGGTGTTTGTGATATTCGGCGACGTTAGGCCGTTGCTCTTTTCGCCTCGTGCTTCCCCGGATCGGATTCCAGCCCGGTCGGGCGGCTCCTTCCAGCCGCACCAAAGTCTGCCGAAGGAGTTCGGCTGGCCCCACCTCCGCGGGCCGAATTACGACGGATCTTCGACGGAGACCGAGCTGGCCGACCGCTGGCCGGCGGAAGGACCGCCCCTGCTGTGGCGCCGTGAATTGGGCCGCGGCTACTCGGCCTTCATCGCCGTCGGCGACCGGATCTACACGCAGACCCAAAGCCTCTACGCCCAGTCAGTCGTGTGCCTGGAGGCCGACACGGGCAGGACGATCTGGGAGCAACGTTACGATTGGCCTTACGACGCCGCGGGCATGTATCCCGGTCCGCGGGCGACGCCCACCTGGCGCGACGGCCGGATCTACTTCGCCGGTCCGCAGGGAGCGGTCGGATGTCTCGACGCCGCCGACGGCCGCTCCCGGTGGTCGCTTAACGTAGTGGAAAAATTCGAGGGCCGGGGACACGATTTCGGGTACAGTTGCTCGCCCCTGGTCGAAGACGGCTTGGTGATCCTGCCCGTCGGCGGGAAGGGGGCCAGCGTCGTGGCGCTCCGGGCCGACGACGGCTCGGTCGCCTGGGCCTCCGGTGACGAGCCGGCCAGCTATTGTTCGGCCTTGCCCTTTTCGTTCCAGGGCCGGCGATGCGTCGCGGCCTTTCTGGAAAACGCCCTGGCCCTGCTCGATCTCCACTCGGGCCGGCTGCTGTGGCAGCGGCGGTTTTCGCGAGGATACAACGAACACGCCGCCTTCCCGCTCTACCGGGAACCGTACCTGATGATCGCCAATCCATTCCGCGGCGGCGCGGAGCTGTTCCGCCTGAAATCCTCGCTTGCCGAGGCCCAGCTTGAACGTGCAGCACCACCACCAACGCCCCGGGACGGCAATCCCGGGGGAGCATTACATCACGATTCCGCCCTCGACGTCAAATCGGTCTGGTCCAGCCGGGAGTTCTCCAACGACGTGGCTTCCAGCGTGCTGGTCGACGGCTTTGTTTACGGATTCGACCTCCGCGACATCCAGACGAAGCCCCATCGGCCGAGCCGGGGAAAATTCAAGTGTCTCGAATTGGCAACCGGCAAGATCCGCTGGGCCAGCGACCGGCCCGGCCACGCGGGCCTGCTGACGGCCGACGGCAAGCTGATCCTTTTGAACGACTCGGGCGAGATCGTCCTGGTCCGGCGAAGTCCCGACCGCTATGAGGAACTCGGCCGGGCCGCTATTTTCCCGGGCGAGATCTGCTGGACCGCCCCGACGCTCAGCCGAGGGCGGCTCTTCCTCCGCAGCCCCACCCGGGCAGCCTGCGTCTTTGTCGGCACCGCGCGATCGCCCGGCGCCGACATGCTCCCGCCGGGCCGGCCCGCCGCCTCCGCGCCCCGACCGTGGCGGATCGACTGGAACGGACTGCTGGGCGGCGAACGGGAATGCCCCTTCGATCCGCCCGACTTTCCGGAACTGGCGGCTTCGTATGCCGTGGCGCTGCTGGGCGTCTTTCTGCCCGCCGGCCTGGCGGCCTTCACCGCGTTCGGCCTGGCCCGGCTCTGCCGATTCCCCCGGAGCGAATTCCTCGGGCAAACCGTTTTTTGGACGGCGTGCCTCGTCCTCGGCGTCTTCGCCGCCGGGATCATCAATCGCAGGCAGACGGCGTTCGTCTTCACCTGGCCGGTCTGCCTGCTGACGGCCCAGCAGCTCGCGCTGACGGCGCTGTTTTATCAGAAGCGACATCCCGAGCGCAAACGCCTCTCCTTCCTCTCCCTGGCGGCGGGACTGTTCTTTGTGGCCGTCTGCCTGACGTACTTCCACGCCTGCCGCCAACTGGGACTGGCGCTGCAATGGAGCTTCCTGTTGGGTTTCGCCCCTTCATTCCCCCTGGCCCTCCCGGCGGCGTACTGGTTCGCCCGCCGTCCCCGGCTCCTCCGCGAAATCCCCCTGGCCGCGGCCGCCTATACGCTCTTCTTCTGGAGCGCCGGCGGCTATTTGCTGTGGAAAGGTTTTCATTGAAACAATGGTTCCCTCTCCTTATGGAAGAGGGGCAGGAGTAAGGGCAAACCGCGCGAACTATGGCCGGTTTTCGCGTTTGTTGCCATAAAAGAGCATCACATTTTTTCTGATCGATTTCATTCCAAATCACACTTTCTTAGGGAAGAAGAAAACCGCTCTCCTTTACCGGCCATCACACTCTACCGCAATCGAGGTCATGCTACGCCGCAGCGGGCCGAAGGCCCTGCCCTTCATCCAGCTCAGGGCAACGCCCTGGGGAGAAAGGAATATTTATAGGTTTTTCGGCCCAACGGGCCAAGAATTCGCCATTACCCGATTTAAATCATTGGTCCGTTGGACCGACCGCGCTGTTGACTCCACCGTCCCCAGGGCGTTGCCCTGGGCTGGGAGAACATGTGCCCTTTCAGGACGAATCGCCTCGCTTCTCGAAGGAACCACTTCCCGGCTTTAACGCCCTTTCAGCAGCGGCTTCAGGTCGAGGGTCTTTAGCGGCCGGGCGGAGGTGGGGCCGCGGCCGAGGGAGAGGTGGAGCACGAGCTTGGCCGGCTCGAAGACCATCGTCTGCATCGTCCGCCGGCCCTGGTTGACGGCGTTTAAGAGCCGGGAGAGGTCGGCGACGGAGTAAGTTTTTTTCGAACTGTTTTTTTCGAGGATCGCGTAGCGGCGGCAGGGCCGGACAGCGGCCATGGGCGGAGCGCGGAAGTGGTTGGTGCAGAAGAGCAATCCGTCCTCGGGATCGCGGACGCCGATGTTCTTGGTCGTAATCTCGAAGATCCGCTGCCGCTTGGTGTCGGCGGCCAGCAGCAGGCCCATGCCGGTGCGGCTGTGGGAGCGCATCCAGCGGTCGAACTCCAGGACCGAGCCGCAGGTCTCCATCACCTCGCGGGCGGCGACGGAGTAGGGCATCCCCTCGGGATCGAACGACGGCGCGCCGTCGCCCGTGCGGTTGACGGTATTGGCCCCCATCGCCAGGCCGTCTTCGTTCATCCCGCTGTTTCCGGCCAGCAGGCCGGGGAAGGTGACCATCGCGAAGGCTTTTTTTCCTTCCGGGCGGTAGACAATGACCAGGCTGTACTCGGCGATCAGGTCGTCGAAGGGGAAATCGAAGTTCCGGCCGTAGAGCGGCCCGCCGGCGGCGCTCCGTGAACCGCCGACCAGGATCCCCGTGCAGCCGAGGATCCGCGAGAGATCGAAGGCCGTGTTGCCCAGCACGATCAGGTCCCGGTCCGCCCCCGAGGCGGCGATCATCGCCTCCATTTCGCGGCGGTACGGTTCGGGAAAACGCCGGTAGAGGCCCTCCGCCGCGGCGTTGATTACGGGCATGATTTTATCCAGGCCCTTTTTTTGCAGATACTCGCGGAAGTGGGCCACCAGCGGGGCGGAGGGTTTTAAGGCGAGCGCTCCGATTTGCTCGCCCATTGCCTCCGGCGTCCCGCCGACCGTCAGCACGGGCAGCCCGTTGATGTATCGCAGTTCTCCCCCGCCCTGCCGCCCTTCCGGAAACCGGAACGGCTTGCCCGCACTGGTAGCGGTGGAATCGAATCCAAGGATCAGAAAAAGAACAAGAAGGGATAATCGCAGTATCTTCATGGGCTTTAATTTCCTCAGCAGAATACTTTCCCGGCAACTCTTGTATTTTATCTTTCATGGAAGCAACTATCCAGCAGACCCTGGATTAGCAAAAGCCGCGAAGTGAAGAAAACGCCAAATCTCGAAAGCTGTAAAAAAAACACCGCAACCGGAACGCGGATTGCAGTGTTTTTAATATTTAAGATTGTGAGCTCAACTTCACGCGGTTTGCGTATGGGAAAGTTTTCGGGTATTCAGGGCGAGCATCACCAGCGTCAAGCCGTTGAAAATCATGTCTATGCCGACGAACAATCCGATCACCCAAAGGCCATCAAACGGCCAACCTCTCCAGATCATCAGTCCCAGAAGGAGCGATACGGCGCCGTTTAAGAACACGAAGTATTCGTGCGGGGGCTGAAGCGTAACGGCCGCCACCAGGCGATACACTCCGCCGAAGAGCAGCAGCACCGCGACCATGAACGTCAAGGTCACCGCGGTCGTGCAGGGATTGGCCAAGATCAGGAAACCGATCCCTCCGTACAAAATCCCTGCCAGCAGATCTAGAAAGAAGCCGCTCCACTTCCGTTTCCAAAAGGCATGAGCGACTTCGATCGCGCCGCTGCAAACCAATAACCATCCAAGAAAGACCATCGACACCATGGTGGTGGTGAAAGACCAACCAAGGGCCACGATTCCGATGAGCGCCATGAGGACGCCCAGGGCCAGGAACCAGCCCCAGTGCCGACGCACTTCGTTGATGCCCAGCGGCATGACGTCCAGGGGTCGGGAGAATGTAGATTCCATCGTTCAAACCTCCTTAAAAGGAAAAAACCGATACGGAGCATCAATGCATAAAAGGGATACTATCCAAACGGTTATAGAAGTATAGGTTACGCGTTCGGCAAGGATGCTTCGGCGCCGCATCTCCTTGTTGGGAGAAGAGTTAGGATTCTTTTGCGAAACCGCTTGAGAAATTGTCATTCTGACGGACGCCGACCGGGCAGCGTCGGTCGATGGCACCCGTCAGGACGACATTTCCGAATCCCCCGGGGACAGCGGTTCCGGACCAATTCGGGAAATTCACGAAATCCCCTCTTGACGACGACTGTCGGCAAGTGGTAGAATCGCTCGACGACAAGTGTCGTTTACAGAACTTTCCTCCCGCCCGTTTCGGAGCACGCCATGACCCTTCCCGAAGGAAGTTTGACCCCGACCCAGCATGAAATCATGGAGGCCGTTTGGGAGTGCGGGGAGCAGGGTGCCGCCGTAACCGAGATTTGGCGGGCCGTGGCCGCGCAGCGCCAGGTGGGCCGCACCACCGTTCTGAACCTGGTCGATCGGCTGGAGAAGCGCGGCTGGCTGGTCCGCGGCGGCGACCGGAAGCCGTACCGCTACGTGGCCGCCTTGGGACGCCAACAGACGGCCGCCTTGCTGGCGGGCGGGTTCGTCGACGACTTCTTCGGCGGCTCGGCGGGCAATCTGGTGATGAGCCTCTTGGGGGCGCAGCGTCTGAAGCCGGAGGAGATCGAGCGACTGCAAAACCTCTTGCGGTCGGCCGGTGAAAGAAAGATCAATCCGCGAAAGAAGGGAAAATAATCATGTGGGGACTTTCCATTTTCCTGCCCTCCGCCGAAGCCGTGGTCTACTTGGCCAACTTGGCCCTGGCCGCGAGCTTGACCTGCGCCGCGGGGATCGCAGCGGTCCGCGCCTTCCGGCGGGGCACGGCCCCCTTGCGGCACGGCATTCTGGCGGGGACGTTGTGTTTGCTCTTGCTCTCTCCCGCGGCCGTGTGGTTGGCGCAGCACAACGGCCTGGCGCTGGTCCGGATTCCCGTGACCGGCCGGTCGGTTGCGCATCGGGCCAACGCCCCTTCCCCGACCGCTGCCGGTATCACTGACAAAACGCCGGCGGCGAACAAATCCTTTCCGGAAACTGTGCCGCCTCACAATTCCTTGATTCCCGGCCCGGCCCCCATCCCCTACTCCTCTCCGGACACTACTCAGCGGTCGAGGAAAGGGGAAAATATTAAGACACGCTCGGAGCGTCCTTCGGCGGAAACCCCGCCCGAGCCGCCGGTTTCCGCTGCGGGGCCGCGGTCTGCCGCCGGGGATCCGGCCGTTTCCGCTGAAGACTCTCCGGTCCCGGCCTGGTGTCGCACCGTGGGGAGTCTGGCGGCGTTGATCTGGTCGTTGGGATTTGCCGTCGGCCTGTTTCGCTTGAGTTGGGGTTGTTTGGTGCTGGCCCGGTTCTACCGCCGGCTCCGTCCGCTGACGAATCCGCGGCAACTATCTCTCGCGCGTCAAGCGGCCAAGGCCGTGGGTCTGCGCCGGCGGCCGCCGATGTTCCTGTCTCCCGCGGTCAGCGTGCCGGTGACGGTCGGATTGTTCCGGCCCGCGATTGTCCTGCCCGAGCTGATGATCGAGGAGATGGGCAAGTCTCATTGGCAGGCGGTGTTGCTGCACGAGTCGGCCCACGTTGCCCGCGGGGATCTCTGGGTCGGCTTGGGTCAACGGATCGCGGCGATCATTTTCTGGTGGCATCCGCTGGTGCATTGGATCGGCAACGCGATTGCGGAACTCCGCGAGGAGATCTGCGACAACTACGTGGTGTCGGTCCAGGGCGAGGGACGGCGGCTGGCCGGGATGCTGGTCGATTGGGCGGCCCGGGCCGCGCGGGGGCCGCTCTGGCCCTCGACGGTCGGCGTGCTAAGGCCCCGGTTGACCGGCCTCAGCGGGCGGGTCGCCCAGCTGGTGGACCCGGAGCGCGGCGTGGAGACCCGGATGAGTTTCCGGATGAAAGTGATTGTGTTTGCTTGTGGACTGGCCATGCTGATTGGGATGGCCACGGTTGGTAGTTTGCAATTAGCACACGCCCAATCGTCGAGAAAATCTCCGCCTGGCGCGACCGATCTGCCATCGGCGACGTCTCCCGGAACACCCGATCCAGCAGAAGCGCCCGACGGCAAAATAACGTCGACCGCAAGATCAAAAATCAAACCTCACGAGGCGGAGGCCGCTTTGCTCAAAGCGATTCGTGCAAACAGAGAGAAACTGAAATGCGGCGTCTTGTCATGGTCTCGAACGACGAAGGATGCCGGTTTCTCAGACGTCGGAGAGAAATCCGAGACCGCGGGAGCATATAAGCTATGGTGGGACGGGGAGAAGATGGCAACGGCTTATATAGAGGATCGAGTATGCAAGGGATCGGACCGGCCGATGTGGATCGAAGTTCACAGCGGCGGCAGTTCTTACGACGGGGGCTTTTTCTCCATCAAGCCGAGGTTGGGTCTCTACGAAAACTGGCTGGATTACGTGACGCGGTGGAACTCACGTGAGAAATTGCTTACTTCGATTTTGAATAAATCCCACGTAGAAATCCAACGGTCTGTCGTGGAGGCGGCGGGCAGAAAACAACTCAAACTGGTAGCCAAGAACAAAAATGACGGCGCCTACAGCATTCAGTGCTTCGACCTTTCGCGCGGCGGCCAATTGCTTGAAGATCAATCATATACCGCTCAAAAACGGCTGTATGCGATACGCACTTGTAAACTGCAAAAGGTTTCAGAAGGCGTCTGGTTTCCCGTCGAGGTTGATGAGAAGTCTATCAAAGAAGGGAAAGCGACGCTTCATCAGCACTATGTGCTGGATCTGGAACAGAGCAGCTTCAACGACCGCAAGGCCTTACCGGCCGGCATCTTTCGGTTAAGTGCCGGTGAAATCGAGCATCAGCATCAAGACGAACTCCGCACGGCTTACGAAAAAGCAAAGAACACCAATCGACAGGCGGAAGCCGGAAAGCAGAAAGGATCTGCCGCGGCCCGGAGCGAAGGGGATCTCAGAGCGTTCTTTCGGAGGTTTGAGGAGGCAGTGACCCGGAACGATAAAGGGGCCGTTGCGCGTCTGCTCGGCAAACACAAAGGTGGGGAGGAAGCCACCAAAACAATCCAAGAAATGAAAGAGGCCATCGAGCAGGGCGCGACGCCGTTCATCATCCGTTCGGTGGTTATTCGTGGCGATCAGGCCCTGGTGGTGACAGATTTCTTCGATTTTTCCGATTCCCGCTACGAAGGGAAGCAGTGCCTGATCTACCGAATGGTTCGGGATGACGGCTGGGTGATCGAAGATATCGACATGGAGAACGTGAACACCCTCGTTGGGGAGGTTCGGCGTTTCGACGCCAGGTAACTGCCGAAGTTGTGGAGAAATAGTCTTCCGCACCCTGCACGAAAAATCCTGGACTCGGCATCTTTCAAACCGCCGCTCCGGCAGCTACTCTATGAATGGTCGTCAATTTCTTCTCCAGGTGCCGATAGCCCCTACTCCGGTCTCTCCTTTTCCGCTCCTTTCTCCTCCCCTCGCCCCCCTCCTTTCATTCGTTTTATTGTTAAAACCCGTCGTCGTAAAAGGTTCTTAGGTCAGGGTCTTCCAGCGCCGATGTTAAACAATGCCGGCCAAGGACCTCTCGCAGATTGCAGAGAGTTCGCCACTTGAGAAAGGCCGACGCATTATAAGGAATTTGATGATTTTTCAAGGCGAACGGCAACGGAAGGCTGAAACAGGGTTCAATGCAAAACGTTCCCTCACCTGAACCCTGAATCCCGAACCCCGAACCCTTTCGCGATGCCTTCCACCGCCCCTCCCCCCCTGAAACTCTACGTCGAACAGCCGCCAAAACCTCAGCGTCCGCCCGTCGAGGCGATCGGAAGCCTGCCGGCGCTCCTGCAAGCCTTCGAGTCGGCCACCGGCTGGTCGCTCCGCTACGAGCAGGGCCGGACGGTAAAATCTTCCGGAAAGCACGGGCGATTTTTTCCCCTGGGACCGGGACCGGACGGTGCGGCCGGCGGCCTGCGGCTTACCGCCCGAACCGCGCGATCTTCCAAAACGAAGACGCCGCCGCTGGCGGCGTTGGAAACCGCTGAGCGATTGGCCGAAGCGATCTCCGGCGTGCTTGACGAACTGCAACGGACCCGGCTTGCCCTGGGACAGCGGGAGGCCGAACTGGCTTCCTGCGTCTCCGTATCGCCCTCGACACGCGACGAGGCCCACCTGGTCGAGCAGCTGCAGGCGACGCTCCGCGGCGCCGGAGAGGCCGTCCAATGCCAGGCCGCGGGACTGTATCTGCTCGACGAAGCCACCACCGAACTGAAATTGCGCGCGAGCTGGGGATTGCCCATCGAACGGCTGGCCGCTCCCGCCCGGCCGCTGAAAGAGTGCCTGCCCGACCTGGAGGCCCTGCTGGGCCATGCCGTGGTGCTGGAGAATACGAAGCTGATACCGGCCTGGACCGCGCCCGAGGATTTTTCCGCCGCCGTGTGCGTCCCCGTCTCCTCGCCGACCACGCTGCTGGGCACGCTGTGGGTCTTCTGCCGCGAAACCCGGGACTTCACCGACCAGCAAGTCAACGTGCTGGAGATCGCGGCCGGCAAGATCGCCGGCGATTTGGAACGCGAGGCGCTGTTGCGCGATGGTCTGGAGGGAATCGAGCGGCAGGCCCAATGGACCGCCGCCGGGCGGCTGCAACGCCATCGGCTGCCGCCTTCGATGCCGTTGTTCGACGGCTGGGAGATCGCCGGACGCACCGTGCAGCCCCAAGGCGTCGGCAGCGTACTGTACGATTGGTTCTGCCTGCCCGACGGAGGACTTGCCTGGACGGCCGGCGAGTCCCTCTCCCGCGGACTGGAGGGGGCGCTGAGCATCGGCGCCGTCCAGGCGGCAATCCGCGCCCACGGACAATACCACCGCCGGGCAGATGCCGCCCTCCAACAAGTGAACCTCGCCCTCTGGACCAGCTCGGCCGGCGACCAGTTTGCCGCCTTGGCTTACGGGATGCTGGAAGCGGCAACGGGAACCGTCCGCTGGGCCGCCGCCGGCGGCCCCTCGATCGTCCTCTTCCACGACGGGCAGTGGAAATCGCTGACCTCCGCCGCCCCGCCGTTGGGCGAAAGCCCGGAAACCGAATATCCCGAGCGCTCGCACACGCTCCAACCGGGCGAGGTCCTGGTGGTCTATACTTCCGGATTCCGCAAGACCGACAAGGCCCAAGAACCTTCCACCGGCGAAGAGGGACTGGTCCGGCTCCTGGCCCAAAACATTCATCTCCCGGCCGCGGAACTTGCCGCCCTGGCCTGCGAGTCCCTCCGCCCCTCACTCGCCGCCCCTCCGCCCGCCGACTCGGCCCTGCTGGTCATCAAACGCCTCCCCGAAAAGCCATCCGACGCTTGACGTCCCCGTCGGGATGAGTAAACTAAAGAGACGCCCAACCCCCCTCGCGGGAATGGCGGAATTGGCAGACGCGCTAGGTTGAGGGCCTAGTGGCAGCAATGCCGTGCAGGTTCAAGTCCTGTTTCCCGCACTCCTTGCAGCAAAAGGACTTACGTTGATAAGACGTGAGTCCTTTTTGCGTTTCTTGGCGGTCAATCTGACACAAATCTGACACAGCATTGAGGTTACGTTGGCTTTGCGTCGATAGGCAAAAAAACCTCCTGCAGCTATCATAAACGAAGAATCAGGCGGCAGAGCCTTCTCGCTTTGCTCCAGATTTCGTATGCCAGAATCGCCTGTGTCAGATTTTGGAAATCTGACACAAAACCACCGTCCGGGAGGGTGCAATGGCCTGTGTTGAACTCGACGAAGCCTCCGGTCGTTATCGTATTCGATTTCGGTACGGCGGAAAGCCATTCAAGCGGTCGCTGAAGACTTCTGAAGAGAGGGAAGCTCGATCCATCCTCGGGCGGGTGGAAGAAACCATCCGGCTTATAGAGCGGGGGCGTCTCGACTTGCCTCCGAATGCCGACCCCGGTGTGTTCATCCTCTCGGACGGTAAGCTCAACAGGAAGCCGACCACGGAACAAGGAAGCACTGTTCGGGAACTCCTCACCCGGTATCAAAAGTCGCTGCCGAAAGACTCCAAGGCACCCACCACCCTGAGGACGGAAGAAACCCATGTGTCTCATCTGCTGAAACACTTGAGGGAATCCAAACTAGCCCAAGCGGTGACTGTGGCGGATATGCAGACTTACGTTGAACGACGACTTCGGGACAAGTATCGCGACAAACCGATTAGGCCCGACACGGTGAAAAAGGAAGTTGCAACCTTCCGTCTGATTTGGAATTGGGCCGTCACGCAAGACTACCTGACCGGCCCTGCTCCGACCAAGGGCTTGAAGTATCCCAAGACTGAACAAAAGCTGCCGTTCAAGACCCAAGAGGAAATCGAGAAGATTGTCAAACGCTGCGGACTGACGGACCAAGAAGAACGTGCCCTATGGGATAGCTTGGTTCTGACGAGCAAACAAGTGCAAGAAGTCTTGGACTATGTGAAGCAAGTCGCCGAACATCCCTTCATCTATCCGATGTTCGTCTTTGCTGCCCATACCGGTGCAAGGCGTAGCGAAATACTCCGGTCACAAATCGATGACTTTGATTTCCAGTCAAGCACGGTCTTGATTCGTGAAAAGAAGCGAAACCACGACAAGTCGCTCACGTATCGGCGGGTACAGGTTAGCGACTTGCTCATGCAAACTATGAAGGAATGGTTTGCCCAGCATCCAGGCGGTCAATTCACGATTTGCGAACCCGTGAAAATTATCCGTGGAAAAACGCGAGAAGTAGGAGTTCCCCTCACTCGTTCAGAAGCACATGACCACTTCAAACGGACTTTGGCGGATAGCAAGTGGTCCAAGATACGCGGATTCCACGTTTTCCGCCACTCCTTTGCGTCAAACCTTGCTGCCGTAGGCGTGGATCAACGAATCATCGACAAATGGATGGGCCATCAGACTGAGGAAATGCGGAAGCGATATCAACATCTCTTCCCCGATCAACAGCGGGATGCGATTGCCTTGGTGTTCGGCAGGAAGAAAAAGGCAAAAGGTATAGACAGCCATTCTAAACGGCCCCTTCCCCGCTGACGGTTCTGGCTTCGGCTTTCCGCTGATAAATCCATGAATGGGCATCAGCGGCAGCCTTGGCGAGATTGGGTAGGTCGCGGTCCTCAAATGAGGCCGATTCGCCCCACACAGTGCCATCTTTGTAAACGCGGCAGAAAGTTGTGTTGTAAAAATATCCGGCCTGGGAATTATTGGCCCAAATCGCGGCGGATACGTTGCCATAGCGGATTCGATGGACGGGTTTCGTAGTGTTTTCCGACATAACTGCCTCCGTTGTTTGTTGTTTTCCAACGTTATGCCGGATGGTTGTTCCGATGTTGCTTATCGCTTGGCTGAATGTGAATCCCGTTCACGGCGGGAATAGTCCACTAAAGCCCGTTCGACCAAGTGGCTGAATTGACAACGGGCTTCCCATGACCAATCGCGGTACAATTCGGCCAATGAGCTGCTGAGCAATAATGTCACTTTCTCTTTCGGCGGTGTAGGAGACGTGGACTTGCCCAATGGACGGCCACGACGTGATCCGGTTTGGCGGGGCGGGTCTGGATTGTCTACGGGGCGATCGGCTGCCGTCGGAAATGGAGCGGCAGCGGATGGCGGCATCCCTGTAGGAGTTAGCGACTGGTTTACTCCCGATAAGATGCCGTCAAGAAGACCTGCAATGCCGTTTGCCCGTTTGTTCACGGCAACACTCCAGCCAATTTGGTCAGCACGTCTGCATAGTCATTCATGGCCTTGGATACAGTGAGTTTCTGAATAAGGCCGGTAGTGGTTGCATAAAGAAGTCTGGCGTCACTGCGAACCGTGCCCAACAGTGGACCGAATATCCTCACCTCAGCACACATTTGCTTCGTGATCTTACGTCGTTGATGGGCATTCGTCACGATGATGCCAAGGATATGCAAGTCGGGATTGACCCGTTCCCGAATAGCAAGGGTGGTTGTGCTAAGTCGCATTAAGGCATACACTTCAAAGCCTCCCGGTTGGGCAACAGCGATAATGCCACCTGCGGTAGTCAAGGCGTTCACGGCCAAAACGCCAAGTGACGGCGGGCAATCAATAAATACAACCGCTTTGTCGGGCAGCGGTGTTTTCTCCAGGCAGGTACGAAGAAAATACTCGCGGCCCGGTTCGCTCAACAGTTCTGCCTCGACACGGCCGAGTTCAATAGTGCTCGGCGTCAAGGTGAGGTTTTCGGACACCGTTTGGAGTGGTAAACCGGCTCGACTGGTCAATACGTTGTAAAAGCTGTCGGTATCGTCACTGACACCAAACGCACGAGTCAAACTCGCCTGGGGGTCAAGATCGACAATATGCACCGGCGTTCCACCCCGGCTAAGCAAAACCGCCAGCGCCGCCGTTGTGGTCGTTTTGGCAGTCCCTCCCTTCTGATTGGCAATGGCGATGATTTTCATAAGCCCCTCCTCTCCTCATTCGTTAACATGTCCAGACAAGTCCGCCAAGCCGGTATTTCAAGCATTGTGGCATTTCCGAAATGCTGGTATTTCAGGCAATCTAGCGTTGCTGGTGTTTCCAGTACTGAAATCCATCATTTTCTGGCAATGTGGCGGTATTCGATACCGGGAATCGAAGCAGGAAAATGCCGGGAATCGGGACAGGCATGTACCGGGAACTGGAGCAGGAATGGGCTTTGATTACTGGGAATAGAGGCAGGAAAGCAGAGCGTAGGGGCGCGAAATTACTGGATTGTCGGCGGATCAACTTTTTGTTATTCAACTGAATACAAACTGCAACAACGGCGGCGATTCGTTGTTGCTTTTAGAATCAGGGAAAGATGGGGGGGAAAAAGAACGGTTCGGACGAAACCGGCGTCCAAAAGGCTCATCTCAATGGAATGGGCCGTGATGAAATGAATTTGGCGGAATTCCCGTTGGCCACGCTGGCTGATAGGGTGCCACAAGGCTGCAAGACGCTGGCTTTCGAGGATTGCATCTGGGATCGCGGCCAGAGGCGGTACGTTACCCGGCGGCTGACGATTTCCGCTTCTGACAAGTTCGGATTGCCCACGGCGTTGGACGATGAAGTCATTTTGGGGCTGGTGCAATTGAGCAAGGCTAACGGCTTTGTGAACCGGCAGGTTCAATTCAGCCGTTATCAGTTGGTTCATCTGCTCGGTTGGCGTGAAGAAGGCAAGAGTTACACTCGGCTGGAAGAATCACTCAAACGCTGGCTCGGTGTTACGCTCTACTACGAAAACGCTTGGTGGGATAGGTGCCGCAAAAAATGGGTGGACGCCCACTTCCATCTGCTCGATAATTTGATGCTGTATCACCGCTCAAAACGCGGTGAACGTTCGGCTAAGAAAGACGATGGCAAACCGCTGTCATCGTTTACCTGGAATGAAATCATCTTTCGGAGTTTTCAGGCCGGGCATCTCAAGAGTATCGACTTGGAGTTTTATCGTACCTTGAAATCAGCGGTCGCCAAGCGGATTTATCGCTTTCTTGACAAGCGGTTTCATGCCTGCAAAAAGCGACGTTTTGGGCTTGTTCGATTTGCTTCGGAACATATCGGCCTGAGCCGGAATTACGACTCTGCCCAGTTGAAAAGACGCTTGAAACCGGCAATTGTGGAATTAGAAAGTCGTGGCTACTTGAAGCCGCTGCCTGCCAGGGAACGGTATTCCTGTGTTCGACGTGGGGAATGGGAGATTTTCTTTATTAAGGCGGCAAAACCACTTCAAAAGGACTTGAAACCGTGTCATCCAAACAGATTGGAAGCATGGTTGATTGAACGGGGAGTAACAGCTTCCACGGCAGTCCGACTGGTGCAGGAATATCCTGCCGACTTGGTTGAAAAAAAGATTGCTGTATTCGACCATTTAACCGGCAGTCGTGACAGTCGAGTATCGAAGAATCCTGCGGGCTATTTGGTCCAGTCGATTCGCAAAGATTACTTGCCGCCAGCGGGCTTTCAAAAAAAGGCCTCAACCACCATGAAAAAGTTGAATAGAAAGGTATTATCTGAAACCAAAACACCTCATCAAAATAAGTCCCTGGAAACGAAAGTGTTCTACGTGGAACAGAAGCGAATGGAGAATTACTTGTCAGGACTGTCTCCTGCTGAGCTTGGCCAGTTGGAAACAGCAGCTTTGAAAGCATCGTCGTCGATTCTTTCCAAGGGATATGCTCGGGCAAAAGAATCCGGCAATCAAAAACTTGTTGATGAATATCGCCGTTGCATCCTTGAACGATACCTGAAAACCTTTCTTGGGGCTGAATCTAATTCCCAACAGCAAATAAAATGTGATTAGAGATTCGGTCTGCTGTATGCTATTAGTGTCAGAACAATGTTCTGCGGTCGTCGGTGGCGTAAACGTGCCGTGACGACCTTCCGATCGGGCAGCACACCCGGTAAACCTGCAACCAACAGGCTAAGGGGATGGTCTAACCAGCCATTGTGTGCTGTGCCAGTAGAGCGACGGTGCCATGAGAG
>JAFGPV010000176.1 GCA_016936015.1 Pirellulales bacterium | reverse complement strand
GCCGTTTTCGCCCTGACGGCCTCGAACCTGAACGCGGCGGTCGAAGCGTACGGCATGATTCCCGCCCAGTTGGGCCGGCACGGCGGGATCACGCTCGTGACCAGTTTCTTCCTCCACGCGGGCCTGTTCCATCTGATCGGCAACGTGTATTTCCTGCTCGTCTTCGGCGACAACGTGGAGAGCGACCTGGGCCGTTGGGCCTACTTGGCCCTGCTGGTCGCCGCCGCCCTGCTGGGCGATTTGCTCCACATCCTGGGCAACCGCCACAGCACCGTGCCGTGCATCGGGGCCAGCGGCGGGATCTCGGGAGTGATTACCTACTACGCCCTCCGCTTCCCTAAGGCGCGGCTGGGCTTTCTGTTCTGGTTCTGGTTCTACATCCGCTGGATTCACGTCCCCGCCTACGTCGCGCTGATCTTCTGGTTCGCGCTCCAATTGCTTTTCGTCGTCCACCAACAACTCGGCGTCGGCAACGTCGCCGCCCTGGCCCACCTCGGCGGCGCTGCCGTCGGCGTGGTGGCCTGGCTCCTCTGGCGCGCCCTCAGCCCCCAGCAAGCGTGATTGAGCAATATAGGGGAAGCTGCAATCAGTGCTGTTCCCGAATGTTTTTTTCAGACTCTTTTTCGGGCTTTGGCAACCAGGTGCAGACGTGCGTTTTTCCGTCCCAGTTGTTCACCGAAGCAAAGTCCACCATCGAGATGAATCCGCCGTCCGTCGGAACGCGAAACTGCATTCGGGTCGTCGGCAGCGTGGGGGGGACCAGGGCGACGTCCACGTAGCCGTCCTGGGCTTTGACGGCGACAGGTTGGTCATAATCGGGATCAATGTTTTCATCGCGGGCCAGCACCACGGGGCCGCGCACCAGCGCCTGACGGTTGTCGCCGGCCCGATTGGTGCCGCGAGGCGACTCGATCAGCCGGCATCGCATGTCGAGCGACAATTCCATCCGATCGCCGGGCGACCACGTGCGATCGACCGCGGCATAGGTTCCCGGGACCGTGGGAATCGACTTACCGTTAACCTTTAAGGTGGTTGCGGCGCTCCAGGCCGGGATGCGGAGCCTGACGGAGAACCGCTCTTTCACCTGCGGCGAAACCGTCACCACGATGTCGCCCGATCGCGGATAATCCGTGGCGATTTCCAGGCGGACGGGGCGGGAGGTCGGCGTCGCCGTTGCCGACGATCGTGATCTCCAGTTTCCGGATCTTCTGATAGAGGTTCAGGACCGCCTGCTTCCAGCGCGGATCGCCGGTCACGCGGTAGTATTCGACCAGACCTTCGAACAACGACATCATCTCGTAAGCCTTCGGATACGGTCCGCCGATCTGCTCCGGATCTTTGCCGTCGAGGGCCTCCTGGATGACGTTGTAGCCCTTGGCGCCCCCTTCTTCTTCGACAATGTACTTGGCGAAGTCGAGATAGCGCCGATGTCCCGTCATGTTGTACAGGCGCACCATCGGCTCGAGAATCGTGCTCGATTCGATGTGGTTCGGGCTCCACCCCTGATCGACGATCCGGGTTTTCGGCGGGGGGCCAATCTGGGCGATTGTGCTATCGGCCTCGTCGATCATCGCCTGGAGAACCGCGGGATCTTTTTCCACGAAGCGGTAATACGCCTCCAGGCCGAGCAACACGTACTTGCGTTCCCAGAGGTCTCCGCCGAGGCTGTCGGGCTGGTTGGCGATCTCGGTGCAACTGATGCTGCCGTTCTCCCGCCTGGTCGTCAACAGGTCGGCGACGGTCTGCTGCAGGATGCGCTTCAATTCGGGATCCTGCCGGTACCGATAGAACATGGCCCCCGAGCGCACGGCCTTGCCCCACATTTCTCCATGCGCGGAACTCCCCCGACCCGTCCGGAACATCTGCACGAAAGCGGCGTAGGGCACGACGCCCTTATTCCAATGCTCGAGGGAGTTGGTGACGACCTCCTCGAACCAGCCGCCGAGCCGGACGGCATGGGGCGGCAGCGGCGTGAACTGATCCTCGACGGCCGCACTCGCGGCGCCGACGGCGGTTGCAAACAGGGCAAGCGTCAATACTTCTTTCATGGCAATCACGCTCCTTCCCGAACATGGAAACCGATTCGACGCTTCGGTTCCACGGGCCGCTCCATCAGCTTATCGAGGATGTGGGCGATGGCTTTGATTTGATCATCGTGTAGTTGAACGGTTTCGGCCAGGCAGGTCAGTTGCTCGACCAGTTCGCCGGGCGTGGCCATCAAACGGCGAAGCCGGACGAAGACGCGCATGATCTCGATATTGACCCTCACGGCCGTGGGAGAACGAAGCACGCTGGAAAGCATGGCAACGCCGTGTTCGGTGAATGCCCAAGGTGGTTTGCGATGTCCTCCACGTCGGCCCTTTGATATCACATTTTGTGACATCAAATCTGCAACCTCTTGCCATGTAAGCTGATGCGAAAAATCTTCTGGAAAGCGTTCCGAATTCCGCCGCACTGCTTGATTCAAGGCAGAAGTAGATACACCATACAACCGCGCGAGGTCAAAATCGAGCATGACTCGCTGCCCTCGAACGACACGAACCATTTTTTGGATTTCGTCGATAGGAACAAGAACGTTATCAAAATGTATTTTCTTTTTGGTCATCACGAAGGTTCTTCTTCAAATTTACCATCGCAACGGTTTTTGCCACGCTTCTTTCATTCCGGCAAGGTCGGCGTGGATCAACGGGCTTTCGGCGGCAATTTGTAGGAGGGAATCTTCGGTGATTTCACCGATGCGGGCCAGCGGCAGGCCGGCGAAAGCGGCTTCGAAGGCGGCGGCGTTCTCTGGAGTGACTTCGCAGAGGAAACGGGTGTTCGATTCGCTGAAGAGGAGGAAAACATCATTACAGCCCTCACCCTGACCCTCTCCCGAAGGGAGAGGGGAGAGTTGGCGTAAATCGATTTTGGCTCCATAACCCCCGGCGAAGGCCATCTCGGCGGTGGCGACGGCGAGGCCGCCTTCGCTCAGGTCGTGACAGGAGCGGACCAGGCCGGCGTGGATGGCTTTGTGTAATGAGATGAAAATCTTCTTTGCCTGCTGCAAATTGACTTTCGGCACTTGGCCGCCGGTGAGGTTTTCGACCAGGTTGAAGTGTGAGCCGCCGAGTTCGTTGTGCGTCTGGCCGACGAGATAGATCAGGTTGCCGGGTTGCTTGAAATCCATCGAGATGCAATGGGAGACGTCGTCGATCTGGCCGAGGGCGCTGATGAGCAAGGACGGCGGAATGGAAATGGGCTGATCGGCTCCCTGCGGCCTGAATTCATTATTGAGACTGTCCTTGCCGCTGATAAACGGCGTGCCCCAGGCGACCGCCACGTCGTGGCAGGCCAAGGCGGCGCGGACCAGCGAGCCGAGCGTCTCGGGCCGGTCGGTCGTGCCCCAGCAGAAATTATCGAGCAGGGCCAACCGCCGCGGATCGGCCCCCACGGCCACGGCGTTGCGGACCGCCTCGTCGATCGCGCTGGCCGCCATCCAGTAGGTGTCGAAATCGCCGTACCGCGGATTCATGCCGCAGGAAATGACAATTCCTCGCCTGCTGGAAAGGACCGGGCGAAGGACCGCGGCGTCGCCGGGGCCGTCGTTGGCGATGCCGACCAGCGGTTTCAGGACGCTGCCGCCCTGCACCTCGTGGTCGTACTGCCGGATCACCCATTCCTTGCTGCACACGTTAAGCGAGCCGAGGATTTTCAAAAGGGTTTCAGTGTAATCTGAATGCGGAATGCTGAATGCGGAGTGCGGAGTGCCGGACTCTGACCCCTGAACCCCGAACCCTGAACCCTGCTCATACACTGCCTCGCGGACGACCGGCGGTCGGCCGTCGTGGAGGAAATCCATCGGCAGGTCGGCCACTTGGTGGTCGTTGTACTTCAGCAGCAGCCGGCCGGTGGGGACGAACTGGCCGATGACCGTGGCTTCCACGCCTTCCGAGGCGGCCAGGGCCGACAGTTCAGGCCACTTTTCCGGCGGTACGGAGAGGGTCATCCGCTCCTGGGCCTCGGAGATCCAGATTTCGGTATAGGAAAGCCCTTCGTATTTCAGGGGGACGCGGTCGAGCCAGACCTCGGCCCCGATCTTTTCGCCCATCTCGCCCACGGCGCTCGAGAACCCGCCGGCCCCGCAGTCGGTCACGGCGTTGTACAGTCCCCGGTCCCGGGCGGTAAGCAGCACGTCCAGCAGCATTTTTTCGGTAATGGCGTTGCCGATCTGCACCGCGCCGCCGGAGAGGGTTTCGCTCTGGCTCGTGAGTTCGGCGGAACTGAAGGTGGCCCCGTGGATGCCGTCCCGGCCGGTCCGCCCGCCCAGGGCCACGACGTAGTCGCCGGGCTGCGGGTGCTTGAACGATTTGTCGCGGGGGATCAGCCCGACGTTGCCGCAATAGACCAGCGGATTGCCGAGGTACCGGGGATCGAAATAGAGCGCCCCGTTGATCGTGGGAATGCCCATCCGGTTGCCGTAGTCGCGGACGCCGGCCACCACGCCCTTCATCACCCGCTTGGGATGCAGCACGCCGGGCGGCAGGCTTTCGGGGGGCGTCTCGGGCGGAGCAAAGCAGAAGACGTCGGTATTGCAGATCGGCTTGGCCCCCATGCCGGTGCCCAGCGGGTCGCGGATCACGCCGCCGATGCCGGTATTGGCCCCGCCGTACGGCTCCAGGGCCGACGGATGATTGTGCGTCTCGACCTTGAACACGACATTGTACTGGTCGTCGAAGCGGATCACGCCGGCGTTGTCGGAAAAGACGCTCACGCACCAGTCGTTTTCGCCCAGTTCCTCCCGGATTTTTTGCGTGGCGGCGAAGATCGTCTCCCGGAGCATGTTTTCAAACCGTCGTTCGCCGTTTTCGTCGCGATAGCGGATCCGCCCGGCCAGCGTCTTATGGCTGCAATGCTCGCTCCAGGTTTGGGCCAGGGTCTCCAACTCGACGTCAGTCGGGTCGCGCCCGAGTTGCTGGAACCGGCCGCGGATGGTCTGCATCTCATCGAGCGAGAGGAAGAGCTGGCCTTCGCGGCTGAGTTTCAGCAGGGCCGCGTCGTCCATCGCGCGGATCGGGACCGTCACGAGGCGAAACTGGTAGGGGGCGCCGACTTCCAACTGTGAAAACGGCAACGGCCCGACCACCACCTGCTCGATGGCGTCGTTGGCGAGGATCTTCGAACACAGCAGCCCGAAATTCTCCTGCGGCAGCGGCTCGATCCAGTATTTCTTCAGCGTGCGGACGGCGTCGGCCTGCATCCCGAAGTCGGCGATCGCCGCCTGGGCGCTGGACGCCACGGGATCCATGACGCCGGGTTTGGGCAGGACGTGGATTACCGTAGAAGCGGCATCCTGCCGCTTCCCCTCGCTGATGCGGCAAGATGCCGCTTCTACTTTTGATTCCAGCAGCCGCGGGTCGCCCGCCGGCGCCGTCACCGTCCGCTCGACAACCAGGTCGGCCAGCAGTTCGGCGGCCAAGCGGTCCACCTGCGAATGGTCGAGTTCCCCCTGGAGCAGAAACCCCCGGGCGGAGGCGATCGAGAGATTATTCGTGATTCCCAATTCCGCCGCGGCGGCGGCCACTTGCCGGGCGGCCAGGTCGGGCTGACCGGGCGCCGGATGAATGTCAACTTCCCAAAGCATCGCGGTTCTTCTTCGCCAGGGTGAGCAGTTCGAGGATTTTCGGGGCGTTGCCGTCGCGGACGGCGGCGTGCAGGGCGCCGAGCTTCGCCCCGAATTGCTCCAGGGCGGTCAGCACATTGTCGCGGTTCTGACGGAAAATCTGTTCCCACAACTCCGGAGCGCTCGAGGCGATCCGGGTCGTGTCCAGCAGCCCGCCGCCGCTTAGGCGGAAATACTTTTCGGGGACGCACGCGGCCAACGCCATTGCCACCGCGTGCGGTAGGTGACTCGTCACGGCCAGGGCATAATCGTGCTCCTCCGGCGAGAGCCGGATCACCACCGACCCGAGGGCCTCCCAGAACGATTCGAGGAAATCGAAATCCTCAGCCCGGGTGTTCTTGGTCGGCGTGATGAGCGCCACCCGGCCCTCGAACAGATCGGCCGAGGCGTGGGCCGCCCCGGTCTGTTCGCTGCCGGCCAGCGGATGGCTGCCCAAAAAGCGGCAGCCGTGCGGGAGGGTCTCGTCCAGGGCGGCGACGATCGCCTGCTTCGTGCTGCCGACGTCGGTGATCAGCGTGTTCTCGGGACAGTGCTTGGCGGCTTTCTGCACGTCCTCGACGATCCGGCCGACCGGCGTACAGACGATCACCAGTTCCGCCTCGGCCACGCCCTTGTCCAATTCGACGGTGGTATTCGTCACGGCTCCCACCCGCCGGGCCACCCGCAGGCTCTCCTGCCGCCGTCCTACCCCCACCACCCGCCGGGCCAACTGCCGCTGAAGCAGCGTCAAGCCGATCGAACCTCCGATCAAGCCCACTCCAACGATAGTGACGGTTTCAAGCGGTTTCATGGCAACTCCCGGTTTACGGAGTCGCCTATTGTAACAAATCCGGCTGGTAGTCGCGCAGGGGGACTTGCGTTATTTATCGTGGTTCCTGCTTCTTTTCCCGTTCCTCGACAGGTAATTGGACGAGGATTCGGGTGCCGCACCCTGGCACACTGTCGATTTGGAGGAGGCCTCCAAGCAGTCGTACCCGTTGTCTGATTCCCTCCAGTCCGAAGCCGGTTTCTCGGGGGGCCTGGACGTCGAAGCCGACTCCCCAATCTTGAATTTCCATCCGAAGGGTTGTTCCCTCTTGGACAAGTTCGACGCGCACTTTTTGGCTTTGGCTATGTTTTTGCACGTTGCGCAGCCCCTCTTGGACGATGCGGAGCAACGCATTTTCCAGAGGCGGCGTAAGCCGGTCGAAATTCACGCAGTGATGAAAATCAATTTGCAGTACGCCGTGGAACCGCGGATTACGTACGTAATGCTCGATAGCGACGAGGACTCCTTCTTCATCGATGACTAGAGGTCGCAACTCGCCGATGATGCGCCGCACTTCGATGAAGCTGTCGCCGAGCAGCCGGACGCCTTCGGCGAAGATTTTTTCGGCCTGTTCCGGAACCATCGTCTTGAGACGATCATGGACGTCGGTCTGGATGAGATCCTTGAAGGTGTCGAAGTACATTTTGGCAGAGGCAATTTGTTGGGCCAATCCGTCGTGGATTTCATACGCGACGAGTTGCCGCTCTTGATCGCTGGCGTCCAACAACCGCCTCAGGATCTGTTCGTTTCTTTGCAAGGTTTCATGAGCCTCCTTGCGTTCCGTGACGTCCCGAAAGAAACCGATGCAGCAGAGAGACTGATGGTAGTCGATTTTATTGCCGGCGATATCGGCATAGAAAACGGTCCCGTCTTTCCGCAGGACGGAACAGTTGCTCAAAGTCGTTATATGACCTCTGGCGAGTCCCCCGAAATGTTCTTCGATGCGCGGTAATTCACCGGCCGGATGAATGTCGGGAATCGATAGGGAGAGCAATTCTTCCTCGGAGTAACCCAGCAAAGAAATGATCGACGCATTGGCCCGGACGAAGCGTTTGGTTCCGGCGTCGGCGATCAACATCCCGTCGACCGTGCTGTTGTAGATGTTCTCCAACTCCTCGTAACCTTGCCGGAGTTTCATTTCGACGCGTTGCCGTTCTTGCACTTCGTTCTGGAGTCGCCGATTCACCTCGGCAATCTGGGCGGTGCGTTCGACGATTCGTTGCTCCATTTCCGCATGGATTTTCCGCAAAGCCTCCTCGGCTTGATGGCGCTCCGTGATATCGATTCCGGAGCTCAGCGAGCCGGTGCGTTGACCCATCGAGTCGGTCAGCAACGTGTTGTGCCACTCGATGACGCGCTGGTCGCCGGAGCGCGTTTGAACCGGGTTTTCATAGTATTCGAAAAGCTCCAGTTCGCCCGACATGATTTTTTCATGCACGTCCCGCACATGATCGCGAAACAGCGTCGGCAGGCAGGTGGTAAACCAGTTTTTTCCGAGCAGTGAATCCTTTTCATACCCGAGGATGTCGTAGCCTTTTTGATTCAGCAGGAGGATATTCCCTTCCCGGCTGAGGACCACGAAAATAACATTGGCGACGTCCAGGTAGTTCTGGAGCAGGTTCCGCTCGGCAATGAGTTCCCCTTTTGTTCGGAAGGCATCGGTAACGTCGTGCGCAAAACCCAGGCAACCGACAATTTGATTGTTATCGTCCTTGATAGGACGAATGTAGGTGCAGTAGATTCTTCCCGACAAAATGAGATCGAGATGGATCGCTTTGCCGGAGAGAGCACGTCGGTGGGCATCGACCGCGGTAACGTCCGAAGCGGCCTTTTGAAAAGCGTCGGAAATCGTTCGCCCGACTTTCAAGTTGCGTGGAAGCCTGCTGACGGTCTGGGGGGCTCCTAATAAGGAAGTCAGTCGGAGGTTGCTGTCGGTTGCCCAAGCAATGCAGGGTTCCTCTTCCAACAGCATTCTCAGAACGGTTTTGGCCTGTTCCGTGTCGATGACACCTTGAACGTCGTCCATAGACCACCCCCTCGATGAAAAAGGCATCAAACAGGATTATCCGTAATCCGTCGGTTGTCCGATTTGCTCCTGAAAAGGGAGATCGTACATCCCGACTTTGTGAAAGTCGCCTTATCTCGGACGGCTTGCACCGCTCAGCCCGCCACAGAATGTCGTTCATCGAAGAGAAGCGTCGTACCGGCCGGAAAAAATCAACGAATGCCGCCTCAATTTTCCCGAAAATGCTCGTCCATCTTACTCCACCTCGATTCGAATCTACATCAGATGAGTAATATCTTCTGCTTTTTATTGTCAGGAAGAAAATGATGTCGTCAAGTCGTCCTGCTTCAAGACCGACGAAGTTGTGCCGACAGCGGTTGCTGGACAAATCTTTGGATTGATCCTTTTTCAGGGGGAGGCAAAGTGGCGGGTAGTGCATGAGTTGGCATTGACCCTAACAGCCATTCCACTACAATGCCCCCACCTTATACTGTGCCCTGATTCTGCCTTTTTTTATGTATTTCCCGCATGTCTGAACAACCAGCCGAAAAACCGACCTCCTACGCCGCCAACCTGGAAGCCGCGCGACGAGAGAAACTGCGTAAAATAGAGGAAATGGGTTTCGATCCCTGGGGTCAGCGGTTTGATGATCATCAGCCGATCGGCGAAATCCGCAATCGGGAAAACGAGATTGTCGTCGAGCCGGCCGGGGAATGTGAGATCGGCAAGCCGCCGCAACAGCACGGGCCGAAGGTCCGGGCGGCGGGGAGGATCATCCTTCGCCGGCCCTCGGGCAAGGTGCACTGGCTGCAAATCCACGACGGGTCGGGGACCGTCCAGGTGATGATCGGCAAGAACCAGGTCGGCGAGAAAAATTGGGAGTTGGCGCAGTGCTTTGACCTGGGCGACATCATCGGCGTGGACGGCGAGTTCCACCGGACGATGAAAGGCGAGTTGACGATCTTTGCCGAGGATCTTCATTTCCTTTGTAAATCACTGGAGCCGCCGCCGGAGAAATGGGCCGGGCTGAACGATCCCGACCTGCGGCAGCGGATGCGCTACGTGGATCTGATCCACACTGGCGGGGTGCTGGAGCGGTTCCTGCGGCGGACGAAGATCGTGCAGTCGATCCGCAACACGCTGAACGGCCGGCGGTTTGTCGAGGTCGAAGGCCCGACGCTGCACGCCATTGCCGGCGGGGCGGCCGCCAAGCCGTTTACCACGCACCACAACGCCCTGGACATCGACCTTTACCTGCGGATCGCGCTGGAACTGCACCTGAAGCGGCTGCTGGTCGGCGGGATCGAGCGGGTGTACGAACTGGGCCGGGTATATCGCAACGAGGGGATCAGTCCGCGGCACAATCCCGAGTTCACGATGCTCGAGGTCTACCAGGCCTACGGCAATTACGAGACGATGATGGAGCTGACCGAGGCGCTGATCGTCGAAGCGATCCGCGCCTCCGGGCAGGACTTGAAACTCCCCTGGGGCGACGGCCAGATCGACTTTACGCCGCCGTTTGTCCGAAAGACCTACGACGAACTCTTCGCCGAGCACGCCGGGGTGCCGCCGCAGGATACGGCCGCCGTGAAAACATTGGCAGAGAAAATCGGCTTTGACACGAAAGGAAAACACGCGGACGTGGTCAAGAGCGAGGTCTTCGAGGAGAAGGTCGAGCCGGCGCTGCGGGGGCCGATCTTCGTGACCGACTACCCGGCGAGCGTCTGCCCGTTGACTAAACGGAAGAAGAGCGATCCCCAGGTTGCCGAACGCTTTGAGTTGTTCATTCAAGGCATGGAGGTGGCCAACGCCTACACGGAGCTGAACGATCCGGACTTGCAGGAGGAGCTGTTCACGAAGCAATTGGACGGCTTGCCGGAGGAGGAGTCGATGGCCCGGATGGACCGGGATTTTATACGGGCGCTGCGGCACGGAATGCCGCCGGCCGGCGGGCTGGGGATCGGCATCGACCGGCTGGTGATGCTGCTGACGAACACCCAGACAATCCGCGAGGTGATTCTGTTTCCGCTGTTAAGACCGGAGGCGTGAATGGATTTATTTCAAATTTCAAATTGAGCGAGGAAAACCCACCGGGCCTACACGGCCCGGCTCTGCTTTCTAATCCCTAATCCCCAATCCCTCCCATGTATAAACTTCTCCTTTGCTGGCGTTACCTGCGGACGCGGTACATTGCGTTGGCCTCGGTGATCAGCGTAACGCTGGGGGTGGCGACGATGATCGTCGTCAACAGCGTGATGGAGGGATTCACTTCCGAGATGCAGAACCGCATCCACGGCATCATCTCGGACGTGGTGCTCGAGTCGCGGAATTTCTCGGGCGCGATGAACGCCGCGTGGCACGAGGAGCGGATCCGGCAGGCGGCGGGAGAGGACATCGAGGCGATGACGCCAACGGTGGTCACTCCGGCGATGCTCACCATCCTGCGCAACGGGCAGGAGATCAACCGGCCGATCCAGTTGATCGGCATCGACGCGGCGACGCAGAGCGACGTGAGCGATTTCGGCCGGTATTTGCAGCATCCGGAGAACCGGCGGCAGATGCATTGGGAGCTTCGCGAGGACGGCTACGACGTCCGCGACCACCAGGCCGGCCCCGACGCCCCCGAGCGGCCGCAGATGGCCGAGGCCGGCTGGAAATACCGCCGCGTCCTGGCGCAATTCCAACAGTTCCAGCAGCCGTTTTTGCGGCCGGGGAGTGAAGCGGCAACGGAACAAGTGACGAGAGAAAGCGGCCCTCGCTCCAGCAGCCCTCACCCTAACCCTCTCCCAAAGGGAGAGGAGACGGAGGCGTGGCCCTTGCTCGATTCCGAGTCTCCGGAGGCATTCGCCTCCGGCGGCGAGGCGGCACCTGGAAAAGATCCCTTCTTCGGATACCAACAGGAAAAGCCGTTCGACATGGCCACGCAGCAGCACACCGGCATCGTGCTGGGCATCGCCATGGCGACGATCCGGCGGTTGAAGGATCCCGATAATCCAAACGGCGGGACGGAAGACTTACTGCTGGTCCGACCCGGCGACGACGTGCTGCTGTGGTTGCCCACGGTGGGCACGCCGCCGACGTTCCGCAGCGAAAAGTGCACCGTCGTCGATCTCTACGAGAGCAAGATGAGCGAGTACGACGCGAATTTCGCGTTCGTGCCGATCCGCCGATTGCAGGAACTGCGGGGCATGATCGATCCGACGACCCAAGTGGGCAACTTCAATTCGATCCAGATGCGGCTCAAGCCGGGCGCCGGCGGCGAGGCGGTCCGCGACAAGCTCCGGGCGGCCTTTCCCGTCGAGTGCTTCGCCGTCGAAACCTGGCGCGACAAGCAGGGACCGCTCTTGAGCGCCGTGGAGATGGAAACGCGCATTCTCAACGTCCTGCTGTTCTTCATTATTGCCGTGGCCGGCTTCGGCATCCTCGCCATCTTCTTTATGATCGTGGTCGAGAAGACCCGGGACATCGGGATCCTCAAGTCGCTGGGCGCGTCGAGCCGAGGCGTGATGAGCATCTTCCTGACCTACGGACTGTTGCTGGGAGCCGTCGGCTCGGGCGTCGGACTGGCGCTGGGACTGCTGTTCGTGTACTACATCAACGAGGTGGCCGACCTGCTGGCCTGGGTGACGGGCCGGCCGGTGTTCGATCCCACGATCTATTACTTCAGCCGGATCCCCACGATCATCGAGCCGCACACCCTGGCCTGGATCGTGCTGGGGGCGATCGGGATCGCCGTGGCCGCCAGCATCTTTCCCGCCCGCCGCGCCGCGCGGCTGCACCCGGTGGAGGCGTTGCGCTATGAGTAAAAAATCCCCGAATATCCTTTGCGAACCGGCTTCGCGTCCGCCTCGGATGTCGTCAGCGTCACTGATGGCCAAGGACCGCCGGGTGGACGCCGCAGCGCGGCAGCTTGAGGCCCGGGGCGTCTCGAAAAGCTACCGGAAAGGCTCGGTGGTGGTGCCCGTCCTGCAGGATCTGGACGTCGCCGTCCAGGAGGGCGAATTCCTGGCGATCGTCGGGCAAAGCGGCTCGGGGAAGAGCACGCTGCTGCACCTGCTGGGCACGCTGGACGCCCCCGACCAAGGTGAAATCTGGTTCGAGGGGCGGCGGATCGACAACCTGCCCCGGGCGCAGCAGGAAGAGCTTCGCAATCGGCGTTTCGGCATGATCTTCCAGTTCTATCACCTGCTGCCGGAACTGACGACCCTGGAAAACGTCCTTTCGCCGCTGATGATCGCCGAGGGCGTCGGGAGCTACCTCCGCCGCCGCCGGGGACACCGGGAGACCGCCCTGAAGCTGCTGGAGATGGTCGGGCTGTCGCACCGACTGAAGCACAAGCCCCGGGAACTGTCCGGCGGCGAGATGCAGCGGGCGGCCATCGCTCGTTCGCTGGTGGCCAATCCCTCCCTGTTGCTGGCCGACGAGCCGACCGGCAACCTCGACCAATCGACCGGTCAGGAAATCCTCGCCCTGCTGCGAACCTTGAACGAGCGTGCTAAGCTTACTATAGTGATGGTAACCCACGACCCCGTCCTGGCCGACCAGGCCGACCGGATCGTCCGCTTAGCCAGGGGTCGGATCGAAACGTAGGGTGCGTGAAACGCACCCCACGGCATTTTCCTGGTGCGTTTCACGCACCCTACTCCATCATGCCCGATAAACCGCTTCAAATTTACATCAACGGGAAATACTACGACAAAGACGACGCCAAGATCAGCGTCTTCGATCACGGCCTGCTCTACGGTGACGGGGTGTTCGAGGGGATCCGCAGCTACGGCGGCAAGGCGTTCAAGCTGGAAGAGCACCTCGACCGGCTCTGGTATTCGGCCCGGGCGATCATGCTCGAAATTCCTATCTCGAAGGCCGAAATGGCCCAGGCCGTCGACAAGACGCTGGCCGTCAACGGCATCCAGGACGGCTACATCCGCGTGGTCGTCACCCGCGGGGCCGGCACCTTGGGACTGGATCCGAACAAGTGCAGCCATCCCCGGGTGATCGTCATCGCCGACAGCATCACGCTGTATCCCAAGGAATACTACGAGAACGGATTGACGATCATCACCGTCAGCACGGTGCGGAACCATCCGGCGGCGCTCAATCCGCGGATCAAATCGCTCAATTATCTAAACAATATCCTGGCGAAGATCGAAGGGCTTCAGGCGGGGGTGATCGAAGCCCTGATGCTCAACCACAAGGGCGAAGTGGCCGAGTGCACCGGCGACAACATTTTCATCGTCCGCCGGGGAAAGATCCTCACGCCGCCCAACGAGGCCGGCATCCTGGAAGGCATCACCCGGGCGGTGGTCATCGACCTGGCCCGGGCCGCGGGGATCGAGGTCCTCGAAACGCCGCTGACGAAGCACGACGTATACATCGCGGAGGAATGCTTCCTGACCGGCACCGCGGCGGAGGTCGTTCCCGTGGTCAAGGTCGACAGCCGCCCGATCGGCCCCGGCAAGCCCGGCCCGATCACCCGCGATTTGATGCATCGCTTCCGACAATTGACGCGCTCATAAAGCCGCGACCGTTGGTCGCGGAGTTTTTGCGCGACCAACGGTCGCGGCTTTATGAATAGGAGCACGACGTGGAGTGGATTCGCGACATCTGGGATTTGTTCGTCCATCTCGACGTTCATCTGAAGGGGGTCCTGGAAGACTACGGCGTCTGGACCTACGCGATCCTGTTCCTGGTGATCTTTTGCGAGACGGGACTGGTCGTCACGCCATTTCTGCCGGGCGATTCGCTGCTGTTTGCGGCCGGCGCGTTCGCCGCTTCGCCGGAATTCGAAGGGCTTCTGGATCCGACGCTGCTGTTTCTGCTGCTCTCCGCCGCGGCGATCCTCGGCGACACGGTGAATTACTGGATCGGGCACTACATCGGTCCCCGGGCGTTCACCGGCCGAGTCCGTTTCCTCAAGAGGGAATATCTCGACCGCACGCATCGTTTCTACGAGAAGTACGGCGGCAAGACGATCATTATCGCCCGGTTCGTCCCCATCATCCGCACCTTCGCCCCGTTTGTGGCGGGCATCGGGGCCATGAATTACACCAAGTTTATCGTCTATAACGTAGTCGGAGGTGTGGCCTGGGTGGCCATCTTCGTCTTCGGCGGTTATTGGGTGGGCGACCAGGTCAAAGGGCAATTTCACTGGGTCATCCTGGCGATCATCATCATCTCCGTACTGCCAATGGTGTTCGAGTACTTCAGGGCTAGAAGAGAAAAAAGAAAAGCGAAAAGCAATCCAGAAACTCGTCTGTAAAGCCGCGACCAGTGGTCGCGGGATGCCAGAGAAAACGCCCCGGGATGGCAATCCCGGGGATGGAGGGCGGGATGTTCAATACCCCCGGGATTGCCATCTTGGGGCGTTGGAGAAGGCAGGTTCCATCTCATGCAAACGGCGGCGGCGCTTTCTTCAGCGCCTCCGCGAGCCGGCGGAGGTACTGCCGGCGCGAAATCTCGATCGCTCCGAACCGGGCCGTGTTCGGCGTGAGCTGTTGGATGTCGAGCAGGACGTACCCTTGACGCTCCAGATGCTCGACCAGGTGGACCAGGGCAACTTTCGATGCCTCCGGCAGACGATAGAACATCGACTCGGCGGCGAACAATCCGCCGATCGTGACGCCGTAGACCCCGCCCGCCAATCGATCGTTTTCCCATGCCTCGACGCTGTGGGCGTGCCCCTGCCGATGCAGCCGCGTATAAGCGGTTTCCATCTCGGGCGTGATCCACGTTCCGCGGCAGCGGCTCTGGGCGGTGGCGCAGCCGCGAATCACTCCGACGAAATCCCGATCGAAGGTCACCTGGAACCGGCCGCTGCGGATCACGCGGGCCAGCCGCCGGGGCACGTGGAAGCGATCGAATTCGAGAACTGCCCGCGGATCGGGCGACCACCAGACGACCGGATATCCCGGCTCATCGACCGGCCAGGGAAAAATCCCGTGCCGATAGGCGTCCACCAACCAGTCGGTAGTCAGTTTGCCGCCGAAACCGACGATACCCTCCCGATCGGCGTCCTCGGCCGGGGGAAAGAAACGGGATGGGGGTAAAAGCGGCATTCGTGCGGAGCAGGCGGGGATGCCCTCACTACAAAAAAAGCCGCGCTGCAAACCTCTGGGCAGGCCAGCGCGGCCTACATGTCTCACCCCGAGGGGACTTGGAAAAGAGATAAGCTCGGGGGGGAAGAGACAGTTACAAGCATCTTACCAAAAATCCCCCTAAAATTCCACTCCCCATTAAGTGGGGGAAAGAACGAATAAGCTAGGCTTGGGAGGGCGCGTGAAACGCACCGGAACGCATAATTTCCATGAATCCTCCCCGCCTATGACGCGATATCGGATTGTCGAATTTCAAAACGTCGACCAACTGGCGGTCCATCGGACGGCTTGGAACAAGCTGTTGCATGTGACTCCCGGGGCTTCGTTTTTCCAATCGCTGGAGTGGCTGGAGATCTACTGGCGGCATTTTGGATCGGGCAAGGCGCTGCGGGTGTTGGTTCTGGAAGCGGGAGGGCAGCCTACGGGATTTCTTCCGCTCATTGTGCGAAACGAGAAGACCCGGGCGGGCACGCTGCGAATGTTGACCTATCCGTTGGACGATTGGGGTTCGTTCTACGGTCCGGTGGGACCCGAGCCGGATTCCATCCTCCGCGAGGGATTCCGGCATCTCGGCAACCGGCCGCGGGATTGGGATTTTCTCGAGCTGCGTTGGATCGGCGCGCCGGACGCCCGGACCGAGAGCGTCTGCTCAGCCCTGGCCGAGGCGGCCTCTCCCGGTTACGCCACGGTGTGGCGGCAGACGGCCCTGGTTGAATTTCTCCACGGTTGGAAGGATTATGCGCAGAGCCGCAAAGGGCTATGGCGGCGTCGGTTGCGGCAGGCGGAGGAAAAACTCCGTCAGCGGGGCACGATCGAGTACCTCCGCTACCGCCCGGCCGGCGCCGACCGGGGAGAGGACGATCCGCGCTGGGATCTTTACGACCAATGCGAAGCGCTAGCCCGGCGGAGTTGGCAGGCGGAGGCGACCGACGGAACCACGCTCTCGCACGCCGACGTGCAGCCGTTCCTCCGCGACGTTCACGCCGCGGCCGCGGCGGCCGGGGCCGTGGATCTGAACCTGCTCTTGTTCGACGGCCGGCCGGCGGCCTTTATCTACGGCTACTGCTGGAACGGCTACGTCTTCGGGCTGCGCCGCGCTTTCGACGCCGATCTTTCGCGGCAGGGATTAGGGAACCTCCTGCTTTGGGAGACGCTGCACGACAGTGCGCGGCGCGGCGACCGCTGCTACGACATGGGACCCGGCTCGCTGGAAAGCAAGCGGCACTTCCTCACGCGGCTCTCACCGATCTGGCGTTGGAGTTCCTATCCCCCGGGGAACTGGCGGACTCAGGTCCTCCGCCTGCGGCGGTGGTGGGAGAGCCGGCGGAAACCGTTGCTTCCCGCCCATCCGTAACCCCGATTACTCAATCGCCCAGACAGGTTCCGACCTGGCGCGCCGCCCTGACCCAACTGTGGTTCAAGGGGACGACGTTTTTCTTGCCGGCCACCTGTTCGAGCGCCACGGCCTGGGAGGCGTTTCCCCGGGCGGCGATCATCACGCCGTACTGCCGGCAGTGCAGGAATTCGGCGCAGGCGGTTCCCAAGCGGGTGGCCAGAACGCGGTCGAAGGCCGAGGGGGTGCCGCCCCGTTGCAGGTGGCCGAGAATGGTCAACCGCGATTCCAGGCCGGTGAGCTTCTCCAAGCGGCGCGTCAAGCGGACGGTGTGGCTGACGTGTTGTTGGTGGAAGCGATCCAATTTCTCCGAGGCTTCCCGCTTTTTCGATTTGGTCTTCGCCTTTTCCTTGGCGGCGGCCAGATGGCTGACCTTCCGGGCCTCGTTCTGCGACATGGCGCCTTCGGCGATCACGACGATGCTGAAGGTCTTTCCCGCGCGGTTCCGCCGCGAGATCGCCCGGGCGACGGCGTCGGGATCGTAGGGGATTTCGGGGATCAGAATGACGTCGGCGCCGCCAGCGATTCCGCCCCCCAGGGCCAGCCATCCGGCGCGGTGTCCCATCACCTCGACGACGATAATCCGCCGATGGCTCATGGCGGTGCTGTGGAGCCGATCGACTGCTTCGGCGACGATGCCCAGGGCCGTGTCGAAGCCGAAGCTGACGTCCGTCAGGACGATGTCGTTGTCGATGGTTTTCGGGAGGGTGACGACGTTCAGTCCGGCCTTTTTCAGGCGGAGGGCGTTTTTCTGCGTGCCGCCGCCGCCGATGCAGACCAAGGCTTCCAGATGATGCCGCCGGTAGGCGGCCGCCGCGGCGTCAGTCATGTCGCGGACTTTTCCGTCGATCAGCATCCGATGCGGTTTATCGCGGCTGGTGCCGAGAATCGTGCCCCCGTCAGCCAGGATCCCGGAGAGTTCCCGGCTCCCCAGTACCAGCGTCCGGTCCTGAACCAGGCCCCGGAATCCGTCGCAGAATCCGATGAACCGGAGCCCGAAGGCCTCTTCCCCCGCGCGGCATACGCCCCGGATCGCGGCGTTCAGACCCGGACAGTCGCCTCCGCTGGTGAGAATTCCGACGTATCGCATAGGAAAAAACCCTTTCCTCCGTGCCAGGCGTGTTCAGGATGGCACGCGGAGCACGGGAGGAAAGGGTTGTGGAGGAAACCCAAAGGGAGGTTGGGTCTCGTTCTGGTGATTTCCGATCGGGGCTTCCGCGGGAACGTTCCCTGAAGGGAAACGGCTTCCCGCGGTCAGGGGAACCCGGAAATCATCGTCGGCCTTGGCTGCGCCTCGGGTTTGCTGCGCTACCTTCCGGCAAGCGATTATTGGGTCGGGGCGGGGGTGTATGTTACGGGACCGGGTGTCGTGACGACCGGTGCCGCGCAGCACGGATCGCAGACGCCGACCGGCGCGGCACAACAACTCGTCGTGCAGGTTGCCGCGCAAGGATCGGTGTAGGTGACCGCCGGAGGACACTGGACGTAACTCGTCCCGCGATTCCACGGCCACCGACACAATCCGCAGCCGACCGAACTGCCCGTCAGCAACGTTACCACCGCTAAAATCATTAGCCTCTTCATTGTCCGATTCTCCCATCGAAACAGTCTCGTTCCGGCAAAGCTGTCGCTAAAGATACTCTACACCAGGAACCGGGTTGTGCAAACGCAACGGGCACTTTTTCCTAAAAACCCCAAAATGACTTTTTTCAACATGCCGTGTAGATTATAAGCTACAATTACATAGGCCCTGCGGATGAGGAAAACTGTAGGAAGGCACCCGGAGACTCCGTTCAGGGTACCGCCCCATACAATGCCCCGGGATGGCAATTCCGAGGGTGCAACGCGAAACGGATCTCCCCCGGGATTGCCATCCCAGGGCGTTACGACAAGTATTTCAGGAACTGATCTAATGAAATCCAAGTTCCGGACGGTCCTCGCCTTCTTGCTGCTGCTTTGTCCGGCGGTGGGACTCTCTCACAATAATCCCTTTCCGCCGGCCGAAGAGGAAACGTCGGAGGCGTGGTTGCTCAGCACGCGGTGTGCGACGCTCTGCGGCGATCTGGAGACCGGGAAGACGCGGATTCGCTACTGGCGCCGCGGCCCGGACTGCCGCTGGGAACCGGCGGAGGCCGAATCGTTTTACAAGGAGCGGTCCGACGCCCGGCCGACGGTATTCGTCGTTCACGGCAACCGCGTTTCGGCGGGCGAGGACGTCAACTTCGCCTGGCCGATCTATCGGCATTTGAAGAAGTGCTCCGAGGGCCGGCCGTTCCGCCTGGCGATCTGGTCGTGGCCCAGCGACCGGATTTCACGCCGCAACCGCCCGGACGCCCAAACCAAGGCCTGCTACAGCGACGCCCAAAGCTATTACCTGGCTGATAGCCTCCGGCGTTTGAATCCCGCCGCGCCGGTGAGTTTAGTTGGCTATAGTTTCGGCGCCCGGATCATCACCGGCGGATTGCACCTTTTGGCGGGCGGCCGCCTGGCCGGCCGGCAATTGCCCGGGGCGGAAGAAAATCCGGAATCCCCAGCCCGCCCCGCTCCCGTTCACGCTTTTCTGGTCGCCGGCGCCTTGGACTGTCATTGGCTCTCCCCCGGGCAGCGCAACGGTCTGGCCCTCTCGCAGGTCCAAACGATGTGGATCACGTGCAACGGCTGCGATCCGGTGCTGCGGTGGTATCCCCGGCTCTACGGCCGCGGCGGCCCCGAGGCCCTCGGCTACGTAGGCCCGGCCTGCCTCGCCGATCCGGAAAAGGTGGATCTCGTCGATGTCTCCTGCTCCGTCGGCAAGGAACACCGCTGGGAAGGATACCTGTACTGCTCCGGTCTGTTGCATCAACTGCAAGCGGTGGTATTTCCCTGAGCGGATTCCGCCGCTTTGCAGAAACAGAAGATTGCCAGGGCTTAACAGTATCTCTTTCCCTGTCAAGGTCGCATTAATCCCCTGGCCTGCCCTCCTATTGTGGGCCATAATATCCGGATGGAAGAAGCCCAAGCGTATTACAACGGCCGGTGGCTGCCGGCCTCGGAGGTTGCCGTATCGCTGAGCGACGCCGGATTCGTGCTCGGCGCGACGGTCGCCGAGCAGTTGCGGACCTTTGGCGGACGGCTGTTTCGGCTGGACGACCACTTGGCCCGCTTGGAACATTCGCTGACCCTGATCGGCGTCGATCCAGGCCTGAGTCGGACGGAGTGGAAAGGGCTGGCCGAGGAGGCGGTGGTCCGGAATCACCGGCTGCTTGCGCCGGGAGATGATCTCCGGCTGTCGTTGTTTGTCACCCCGGGGGAGCATCCCGCCTACTGTTTGAACGAAACGGCGCGGCCGACGGTCTGTCTGCACACCAATCCCTTGCTATTTGCCCAGTGGGCGAAGAAGTATGAGACGGGCGAGGCCCTGGCCGTCACGCCGGTCGAGCAGGTGCCGCCGACCTGCTGGCCGACCGAGTTGAAGTGCCGCAGCCGGATGCACTATTTTTTGGCCGATCGCCACGCCGCGCGGCAAGAACCGGGCGCCCGGGCGCTGCTGTTGGACCGGGAGGGATGGGTCCTGGAGGCCTCGACGGCCAACGTGGTGATTTACCGGAAAAACGAAGGATTGCTCTCCCCGCCGCTCGGAAAGATCCTGCACGGTATCAGCTTGGCAGAAACCTTTAGTATTGCCGCCGAATTGAAAATCGAGTGTACGGAACGGAATTTTTCGCCCGAGGAGGTGGCGGCGGCCGACGAGGTGCTGCTTACGAGCACGCCGTTTTGCCTGCTGCCGGTCACGCGGCTGGACGGCCGACCGATCGCCGACGGCCGCCCCGGCCCGGTCTATCGGCGGCTGTTGCAGGAGTGGAACCGCCGGACGGGCGTAGACCTGGTGCGGCAGGCGGAACGGTTTGCGGTTAGGATCAACTAATCCAGTTTGTAGATTAAGATAAATAAGGTTGATATCCGTCTGTAGGAGGCGGCTCCCGCCGCCGATTGGAGTCGAAAAAAACTGCAATCGGCGGCAGGAGCCGCCTCCTACAAACGGGAAAAGTGGAAGGTGACGTCATGGTCAACACGCTTTATTTACCCGAGTTGCGGGAGATGCTGGCGGAGAACAACGCCGCCGAGTTGGAGGAGTTTTGCACGGCGTTGCACCCGGCGCGGACGGCGGAGTTTATGGAGGGGCTTTCGCCGCTGGAGGCCTGGGATGTGCTCAAGCACGCCGAGCTGCCGCTGCGGGTGCAGATCTTCAGTTATTTCGACCGGGAGATGCAGATCGAATTGATCCGGCGCGTCGATCGCGCGGAGATGGCCCGGTTCATCGGCCATCTGCCCCCCGACGACCGCGTCGACATCCTCAAGGAGGTCGATCCCGAAGTGGTCGACGAGTTGCTGCCGCTGGTGCCCGCTCCCGAGCGGCGCGACATCCTCCGGCTCCGCGCATATCCCGAAAACACGGCCGGGGCGGTGATGACCACCGATTTCGCGCACATCAGCGAAGACTTGACCGTCCGGGAGGCTTTGGACGAGATCGGCCGGCAGGCGGGCACCAGCGACCTGGAGACGATTTATTACATTTACGTCACCGACGACGAGGAGCACCTGCTGGGCCTGGTTTCCGCCCGCCAGTTGGTCTCCGCCTTGAAGCGTCCGGACACTCCGGTCCGCGACCTGATGGAGCGCGACCTGGTCACCGCCGACGTCAACGAAGACCAGGAAGAAGTCGCCCGGAAGGTGGCCGATTACGATTTGCTGGCCATTCCCGTGGTGGACCACGAGCACCGGCTGCTGGGGATCATTACGCACGACGACGTGATCGACGTGGTCCAAGACGAGGCCACGGAAGACGCCTACCGCCTGGGCGGCGTCGTGCCGATGGAAGAACGCTATCTGACGGCCAGTTTCGTCACCATCTGGCGGAAGCGGGCGTTTTGGCTCTCCTTGTTCTTCGTGGCCGAGCTGTTCACTTTTAACTTGATGGCTTCTTTCGAGACAACCCTCAAATCCGTAATTGTGTTGAGCATGTTTCTTCCGCTCTGCATTTCCACGGGGGGGAATACCGGCTCGCAAGCGGCAACGCTGATCACCCGGGCACTGGCCCTGGGCGAAGTCAAGATCCCCGATTGGTTCCGCGTCTTCCTCCACGAACTGCTGATGGGTCTGGCCCTCGGACTGACCCTGGGAGTCATCGGATTCTTTCGGGCCGCCATCACGACGGAAAAGATTCTCAACGATTCCGCGGTCGGTCGTTGGGAGTTGGCGGCGGTGATCTCCGTCTCCGTCGCGTCCATCTGTCTCTGGGGAACGCTGGTCGGTTCGCTCCTGCCGTTGCTTTTCAAGCGGATGGGCATCGACCCGGGAATCGCCTCCACCCCCTTCGTCGCCACCTTTGTCGACTTGACGGGCATTTTCATCTACCTGAGCATCGCCCACAGCTATCTCTTGTAAAGTATCGAAACCGGGGGAACAACGACCTGGTTGATGGGAGAGATTCTCATTCCGGTGGCGCCGATAGCGCGGGATTTTCCGGCCTTTCGGCCCTCCGGCGTTTGACCGACGGTCTTTTCCAACCGAGAGTTGAAAAAGTTCCGATGGAATCCCGACTTTCCCCCTCCTTCCGGGAACTCTGCCATGAAACCACGTTCTACCGACGCCCGAAAACCCTCGCGCCGCGGCGTCACGATCCTCCTGGCGATATTGCTGATCGTGTTTATGCTGGGAATGGTCGCCTTCGCTTTGGACTTGGGATACATCGTGTTGGTCCGCACGCAATTGCAGACCGCGGCGGACGCCTCGGCGATGGCCGCCGCCTCCGTGATGGCGTTGCCCCGCGAGGAAATGTACGCGACGGCCCAGCAATACGCGGGCTACCACGTCGCCGGGGGAAAAATCGTGTCCCTGCGGGACGCCGACGTGCAGTACGGCGCCTGGGACGCCAACCGCCGGACCTTCACCCCTTCCAAGGAACCCGGCAACGCCGTCCGCGTCACCGCCCGCGCCGACAAACTGGCCGGCGGCGAGCGGTCTCTGTTTTTCGGAAGAATTTTCAATCAGACGTCTTTCGCTTCCCAGGCCTCGGCCGTGGCGATGGCCAACCCGCGCGACATCGCCTTCGTGGTCGATCTGAGCGGCTCGATGAACGACGACACCGAACCGTGCTGGGCCACCGACGCCGTCAACGGCGTCTTTGGAAGCCAGGGGTATCCGGAGATCGGCAGCGACTTGGAGCGGCGAGTCTATCAAGACTTCAATTTCGGCGCCTATCCCGGCGCGTTGGAGTACCTAGGTGTGCCGGCCGGCGTTCCGCAAAACGGATACGCCTATGCGGAATTGACCAAAGACAACGGATATCTAACGAAGAAGTCCATCCCCGCGCAGTATCGCATCGATTCCCGCGACAATGAGAATGCTCGCAAACTCAAGGCCTATTCGTGGATCATCGACTATCAGATCGCCCGGTTGATGCCCCTCGCCCAGCCGAAACCCGACAGCTCCGCCAACTTCGCCTATTGGGAAAAATACCTCGACTACCTCTGCGTTCCCGTAACAATTAAGCCCTCCAGTGGCGGCGGTGGAGGTGGTGGCAGAGGAGGTGGCGGAGGAGGAGGTAGTGGTGGTGGTGGTGGAACTCCCGCACCATCGCCCCCCAGCGGTTATCACCTCCCGAAAACTCCGCCCTCCTGGTTTATTGCTTGGCAATCCCATCTCCAGTACGGCCGGACTGCATTCGCAGGACGTCGATCCCCCGCCCCGCTGCTGGCAATGGCTCCCGGGAGTTGGGAGAGTCAGACCTTTCCGCTGCTGCTGTTGGCCGCCGCCTACGGCACGCCGCCGAACAACCGCGGAACGCTCCCCCCCAGTCTCTACAGCGGGCGGATCACGGGTTTCAATAATCCGAACACCACCTCTTTCCCGGAGGTCAGTTCTTCCGTTCCCCGGGGATACCGCAACTGGATCGGCTACCGCACTTACGTGCAGTTCATGATGGACCACGGCCGGGACGTTCAGCCGCTGAAGGGCTGGTACGTGCCGCTCTCGCGTTTCAGCGACGATTGTCCCTGGCACTCGGAGGAGACCGCCGGCGGAACGTTTTTCTTCCCGCCCCGGGAACAACCCACCCACTCCGCACGCCGGGCCTTGATCGCCGCGATGCAGATCGTCAAGGAGCGGAACCAGTCCATTCCCGATCCCCGAAACCGCGATTGGGTCTCGGTGATCACCTACGACAGCCTCAGCCAGGACGGGCCGCAGGTCGTGCAATCGTTGACGGGCAGTTATGAGCAGGCGATGCAGGCCTGCACCCAACTGCAAGCCTGCGGCGACCTGACGCTCACCACCGCCACCGAAACCGGCCTGATCGTCGCCCGCGATCACATCAAGTCGGAAGAGGAAGGCGGGCAAGGACGACAGACCACCAACAAAGTCATCGTCCTGCTGACCGACGGCATGCCGAACCTCTATTCCAGCAAAAACAAGGTGATCGACGACTACATCAATCACTCTCCCGACCGGCAGGAGTACTACAACAACGGCGCCTACTGGTGCAACGCGGCTCTGATGCAGGCGGCGATCATCCAGGGGAAAAAATGGAGTCTGTATCCCGTGGGCGTCGGGCTGGGAACCGACTACGATTTCATGGATCGGATGGCCCGGCTGGGCGGCACCGCCGACGAGCACGGCCAAAGCCCCCGCGGCACCGGAAATCCCGCCGAATATGAACAACGCCTGACCGACATCTTTGAGAAAATCATCAGCAATCCTCGGCTGCGGTTGGTGCAATGAAAAAGATGAGGGATGGAGAAGCTGAAAGCGGCTTCGTCATCCCTCCACCCCAATGCATCCCCACAGGCGGCTGCCGCTGCGGGTTAGCGCGTCCACGGCAGTGCGGACGGCCGGGCGGGTGGTGTAGCCGAAGCGGACGACGAGATACACGCCTTCGCAGGTGGCGGCCAACACGGCGGTTTCGGCGTGGGCCAGCGAGGCCGCGTCGATCAACACCAACGAATATTCCTTTCGCACCGCCTGAAGCAAGTCGTCGAATCCCAGTGGCTCCGCCGAGCGGTCGAGGTTCCTGGGCAGCCCGAAGTTCGGCAGCAGATCAACGCCCCGGACGATCCCCGATTGAACCGCCTCATCCCAATCCGCCATTGCCCAAAGGACCTCGCCCAGGCCATGCCCCCGCCGGACCTGTGCCCAGCGTCGCGAGAAGGTCGGCCGCCGGAAATTGGCGTCCACGACCAGCGTTCTGCCCGTCCCCTGGGCCGCCAGGGCGTGGACCAGGCCCCACAGCGTTTCGGTCTTCCCTTCTCCATCCTGCGGACTGGTGAAAAACAACGCCGTCGCTTGTCCCGTCGGGAGCTGGCCGCAGAGACTCCGGGCGATCTCCGAAAAGACCTCCCCCTGCGGACTTTTCTCCGCCGGACTTGGCTGCGGCGGCAGTGGAGGAGGGGAGACCGGGGCCGGGAACGCCTGCTCGATCTCCATCTCGGGCAATTCCCCGACGGTCAACTCCGTGACGGCTGACTCCACTTCGCGGAGGGTGTCGGCCATCTGCACTTCGCCGCGCAACGCCGGTTCCTCTTCCGGTGCGATCGTGACCGTGTCCGAAACCGTCTCCGGCTCCACGGCACGCGGTCCCGGCGTTTCCAGGCGTTTCAAGGCATCCAGCAACTGGCCCATGATGATCGAAACGGCAAAGAGTTTTACGAATCAGGGAATGAAATGTTCCATGATCCGACGCCCCGCGACGGCAATCGCGGGGGTAATTTGCGGTCTGCCTCACCCCCGGGACCGCCGTCCCGGGGCGTTGAGCGCCTTAATCCTTAAAGATTCAATCAATCCAGTAAAAATCATCCCTGCCGCAGCTTGGCGAACAAGCGGCGGAATTCGCGGCGGCGGGCTGGTGATTCGGTCTGCTCCGGAATCGGGGAAACCGGCTCGGTTCGGTCTTCCTCCAGGAGCGCCAGTTCCGAGGGTGGTCTACACATGGCCGCGGCGTCCGAAGGCTCCAATGCCACGGTCTCCCAGCCTTCATTTTGAAGGAAAATGGACGGCGTCTCGGGCGGGGACGCCTCCGGAGGGGCCTGCTCGGCCGGCGGCGGCTCCGGTTCGATGAACTGAGGTGCCGGTTCCGCCGGCGGCGATTCGGCCGCGGGGGGTGTGACGTAGCGATCGGAAACCTGCTCCTCTTCGGCGAACTCCTCCTGGAAGGGATCCTCGACCTCGGCAAAGACCAGTTCGATTTCCGGACCGATGGTGCCCGCCGGTTGAAAATCGTCGTCCGCCTCCGTCAGCAGGTTTTCAATCGTCGAAATTTGCCGCTCCGGCCCCGCCAAACCATTGGCCTCCTCCGCTTCCTCGGCCAGCCGCAACGGCGGGAGCTCCTCCTCTTTCACCGCGGCGCCGGTTTCGTCCGTCCCTTCTTCCAAGCGGCCGAACTCGATGACGTTGTTGGCGGCGGATGACGACGAAGCGTTCCAGGGCGTCGGCAACTGCTGTAAATCGGACCAGGCCTCTTCCACGTCCTCCGGCCCGATTTGCTGCCGCTCGGAGGCGTAGGCCGCCAGCAATACGTGGTCGCACAATTGATTGATCAGGCGGGGGACGCCGTCGGTGGCCCGGTACACGCTCTGGCACGCTTCGCCGGAAAACAGATCCCGATCTTTACCCCCCGCCGCCTGGATTTGAAAGCGGATGTAATCGGCGGTCTCCGAGCGGGAATACGCCTCCAGGTAACACCGCGTGGCAATCCGCTGATGAAAGGAATCGAGCTTGGGACTGGCCAGACGTTCTTCCAAGATTCCGTTGCCGGCCAGCAGCACCCGCACCAGGGGCTGTCCGCCCCGGGCCAGGTTCGTCAGCAGGCGGATCTCGTCCAGCAGCCGCAGCGGCAGCGTCTGCGCTTCGTCGACGAACAGCGCCAAACCCTGGCAGGGATCTTTTCCCAGCGTCAGGAAGTCGAGCAGCGCCAACCGCAATTCGCCCTCGTCGAGTCCCCGGTACGCCTGACCCAGCTCGAAGAGAATGGCCTGGAACAGCGAACGTCGGGTGCTGAGCCGGCCGCAGGCGAGTGTGGCTACGCGCCACGTGCCGCGGCACTGCGCCGCCAGGACCTGGCAGAGCAGTGTTTTGCCCGTGCCCGTCGGTCCCACGATCAGTCCGATCCCCTCGCCGCGCTGCAGGCAGCGCAACAAATCACCCCGGGCGGCCTCCACCGCCGCCCCGGGAAAATAGACTTCCACCTGCGGCGCCGCGGCAAAGGGGCGGCGTTTCAAATTATAAAATGCCTCGTACATAGTGTCTCATAACTTCCATTCGGCACCGGGAAAGTTCGGAAATGAGCGGGAATTATCAAATGGAGGCGTGAAGGAAATAGTGAAAAAAAGCGATTTCGGCAAACTGTAGCGGTCCCGGGGCATGGAAGCAGTTCGCCGGTTTTCCTATCCGGCAAACCGGGAGAAGACCATCAGGATCGCGGCGGTGGCTCCGAAGGTCAGCGCCAGACCGCTGAGGATGAACGTCCATCGGGCCACGGCCCGCCGCCGGCCCCGCTCCACGGGCGAGATGCCGGATTGCCGCCCCGGGATCAGCCCGAGGATCGGCACGCCCACCAGCCGTTCGAGATCGGCCAGTCGGGCAACCAACGGCTCCAAGGACGTCCCCAGCGAAACGAAACACACTCCCACGGCCATCATCAGTGCGGAACCGAGACTCAGGCCGAGCAGGCGGAAGTTCCCCGCGGCGCGAGGCTTCGCTTCCGCCGGGAGAAAGACCTGGATCGCGCCCGGCGGCAACTCGGGCGACTGAACCTCGACAAGTTGCACCGCGTCTCTTGTACGACGGTAGTTCGCGGCGGCTTTCTCGATGTCCTGCTGGAGTTGCCGATGGATCTCCAAGGCGTTCATCCTCCGCACTAGTTCCTCGCTGTCCATGTTCATCCTCTCTCCCTCCGGGAGAGGGTTAGGGCGTGGGCTTCCGCCATTTTCTTTTGCCAACCAACGGGGTGTGGCGGCAATTTCCCCCTCCATTTCCTGCATCTGCCGGCGAAGCACGACGATCCGGGGATGGAGGGCCGTCACTTTCTTCAAGAGGATCGCCTCAGTATCCCGGGCCGACTCCAAGGCATTGTGCAGTTCAATCCAACGGGGATTCTCCGTCAGGGGAACGACGGCGGCTTGCTCTTTCTTTTGCAGCGCGGCCGACTGCTGCGCCAGCCGACGTTCCGCCTCCCGGCGGAGAAATTCTTCCTCAAAACGGTTCAATCGGTTTCGGGCCTCTCGATACTCCACCTTCGCCCGACGAAAATCCTCTTGAGAACGAATCGCCCGGCGCCGGGCCAGTGCGGCCCGTTCGCTTTGGCATTGGCGGACGAACTGCCGGGCCAGGATCTTCAAATACTCAGCCGCCTCGTCGGGAAAGAGGGAGACCAATTGCAAGTCGAAACGATACCCCCCCGCCGTCTTGGTTCCTATAATACCGAGCGAAGAAGTGAATTGTGGATATGAGCCGAGGACCTTGGGAAGCGTGCCGCCCGGAGTGGATTCCCGTCGGGCGGTAAACTCCTGCCAGGCTTGCCGGAGCAAATCCTCTCGGCGAAAATAGGAGGACAGGCCCTTGATCGCGTCGGGAGTATTTGCCTCCCGGAGGCCGGAGGCCAGGACCTCGGGCAGTTCCACCCGGACGCGAACCGGCGCCGGTTGGGCCGGGCTGCCCTGTCGCAGGCCGTGCTGGGCGAAAAAGTGGACCGTCAGCCCGGTGACGAGAAAGGCGGCCAAACCGGCCACGAGATGCGGCCGGATGGAAAATCGTTCCTGTACCGTCGGCAGCGGCGTGGATCGACTACGGGACATCGGCGCTCCTTCTGAAAGGAGTATTGCAGAACTTCAAAGCAAAATCGGATTCAATAGCCGGCGGCTAACAGCCGCCGAGGAGAGTCCCCCCTCTGCTTCTCGGCGGCTGTTAGCCGTCGGCTATAGGGCTTTCGTTTTCTGAGACTGATAAAAAAGTCCAGATAAATACTTATTATCGTCATCGACCAGAACCCCCCATGTTCCAGATTAAAATCTGCGGGATAACCGACCCGAGGGACGCCCTAGCAGCAGCGGAGGCCGGGGCTGACGCCCTGGGCCTGAATTTCTACAAAAAAAGTCCCCGCGGCATTACCCTTGACGTTGCCCGGCGGATCCTCTCGGCGCTCCCCCGGGAACTCGTCAAAGTCGGCGTCTTTGTCAACGCGCCGGCCGGCGAGGTGGTCGAGACCTTCGACCGGCTGGAGTTGGATCTGATCCAATTGCACGGCGACGAATCCCCGGCGTTCCTGCCCGAGTTGGATGGGCGGCCCGTGATCCGGGCGTTCCGCCTTTCGGCCGGGGGACTCTCCCCGGTGGTCGCCTATCTGGCGGAATGTGAACAAATCGGCGTGAAACCCGTAATGGTTCTCCTAGACGCCCACCGACCGGGCCAATACGGCGGCACCGGCGAAACCGCCGACTGGGCGACTTGTGCCGAGTACGTCAAACGTCCAGGACTTCCCCCCTTCATCCTGGCGGGTGGTTTGACTCCCCTGAACGTCGCCCAGGCCGTTCGCGCCGTTCGGCCCGACGCCGTCGATACCGCCAGCGGCGTGGAATGCTCGCCCGGGAGAAAGGATCCCGACGTCGTCCGGGCGTTCGTTCAGGCCGCCCGGAATGCCTTGACGTCATAGTTTTTTATATTGTCAGAACGAGGTTATTGATATTTTTCAAACACTTCCCAGACCCAGGAGAATCGAAAATCCGTGAAAGCGCTTCATTGGTTTCCGTTGCTCGTGACGTTGCACCTCCTGTTTCTGCCCCAAAATATTCCGGCCGGGGACCAGTTCAAGGCCAATAATCCTTTAGGATTGCCCGAGGGGGCAGCGGAGAGCGGCGGAACCTTGCTCATCGGCGGCGGCGGGCGAACCCCTCGCGTCGTCTTCGACGAATTCTTCCGGCTAGCCGGCGGAAAGAACGCCCGGATCGTCCATATCCCCTCCGCGTATCCCTACGATTCGATGGAACGTCTGCGGCGGTGCTTCCAGGTTTGGAGGGAATATCACCCGGCGTCGTTTCAGTTTCTCAATTTCCAATCACCCAAGGACGCCAACGCACGAAAACCGATCTGGACATTGAACGACGCCACCGGCGTCTGGATCTCCGGCGGCTATCAAAACCGCTTGATGCGCATCATCGGCGGCACCAAGGCCGAAGCGGCGCTGCATCGACTCCTGGCCCGGGGCGGCGTCATCGGCGGGGAATCGGCCGGATCGTCCGCCATGTCGGATATCATGATCAGCCACGGCTCCAGGACGAAAGCCCACCTGGGAAAAGGCCTGGGGCTGATTGACAACGCCGTGGTCGATCAACACTTTTCGCAGCGCGGACGCGGCGCCCGGCTGCTTGGCGTGCTCGAAGACCACCCCGACGTCGTCGGTCTCGGCGTCGATGAGCAAACCTCCCTGCTCATCCGCGGCAATCATCTCCGAGTGATCGGCAACCAGCGGGCTACCGTCTTCCTCAGGACCGGTCAGCAGCGATCCCTGCTCCTCTATCGACTTCGGCCCGGCGACGAAGCTGAGTTGATCAGCCCTCGGGGAAAAAGAATTTCCCTTCTGATGCTCCATCAAAAGGAACCGGTCAGACAAAAACAATCCTGATCTTGAGGAGGCCGGACATTCTTCAGGAGGCCAGACATTCCTGTCTGGCAATAAGACAGGCAGGAATGCCTGTCCTCCTGGGAGTTGTCCCCGATACGAGCATAAAATCTCTTGCGGGATTGAGAATTATCTCATAAACTGACATTTCATTGACCACACCCCCTTCTTACGAGGTATTCCATGACCCGCGTCGTCTCAAAACCTCCCTATAAGGTTGCCGATCTCTCGTTGGCCGATTGGGGCCGCAAGGAGATCATGTTGGCTGAAAACGAGATGCCCGGCCTGATGGCGCTGAGGCGAAAATACGGCCCCACGAAGCCGCTCAGCGGCGCCCATATCTCCGGCTGCCTGCACATGACCATCCAGACGGCCGTGCTCATCGAGACCCTCCTGGAACTCGGAGCCGAGGTGTGTTGGAGCAGTTGCAACAAGTATTCCACACAAGACCACGCCGCCGCCGCCATTGCTAAACGGGGGGTTCCAGTGTACGCTTGGAAAGGGGAGACCGACGCGGACTACGACTGGTGCATCGAGCAGACCCTTTACTTTCCCGACGGCCAGCCCCTGCAACTGATCGTCGACGACGGCGGTGACCTGACCGCGATGGTCTACACCGAAAAATTCCGCCACCTCCTCTCCGGCCTCCGCGGCCTGTCGGAAGAGACCACCACCGGAGTGCACCGCCTCTATCAGATGCACGAGCGGGGCGAATTGATGACCCCCGCCTTCAACGTCAACGATTCGGTGACCAAGAGCAAGTTCGACAACCTCTACGGCTGCCGCGAGTCGCTGGCCGACGGGATCAAGCGGGCTACCGACATCATGGTCGCCGGCAAGGTCGTGGTCGTCTGCGGCTACGGCGACGTGGGCAAGGGATGCGTACAGTCCATGCAGTCCTACGGCGCCCGGGTGCTCGTGACCGAGGTCGATCCGATCTGCGCCTTGCAGGCGGCGATGGAGGGATTCGAGGTCGTCACGATGGAGGAAGCCGCCCCGCAAGGAAACATCTTCATCACCGCCACCGGCTGCCGCGACGTGATCCGGCTGGAGCACATGGAAAAGATGCCCAACGACGCCATCGTCTGCAACATCGGGCATTTCGATCTCGAGATCGACGTGGCGGCCCTCCAGGCGCAAAAGGACGTCAAACGGCTGAATATCAAGTCGCTGGTCGACCGCTACACCTTCCCCGACGGCCATTCGATCATCCTCCTGGCCGAGGGCCGGCTGGTCAATCTCGGCTGCGCGACCGGCCACCCCTCGTTCGTGATGTCCAACTCGTTTACCAACCAGGTCCTGGCGCAGATCGAGCTTTGGACCAATCACGAGCAGTATCCGGTGGGCGTCTACACGCTGCCCAAGAAGCTCGACGAAGAGGTCGCCCGGCTGCATATCGAGCCACTGGGCGTCAAGCTCACCAAGCTCACCCCCAAGCAGGCCGCTTACCTCGGCGTGCCCGTCAATGGGCCGTTCAAGCCGGATTACTATCGGTATTAAAAGAAGGGATTAGGGATTGGGGATTAGGGATTAGAAATCTCCCAAGCCTGGTCACTAATCCCTAATCCCCAATCCCCAATCCCTTTCCTCTCCCATGCCCGAGATCCAAGCCTTCCGCGCTGTCCGCTACAACCTGGGACACGTCGGCTCGCTGAGCGACGTCGTTTCGCCCCCTTACGACGTGATCGGTCCCGAGTTGCAGGAGCGGCTCTATCAGATGTCGCCCCATAACTTCGTGCGGATCGATTTCAACAAAATCCAACCGGGCGACGACGACGCCACAAACAACCGCTACACCCGATCGGCCAAGCTCTTCAAACAGTGGTTGGCCGACGGCGTGCTGTTTACCGAGGCCGATCCCGCCCTGTACGTCTATTACCAGGACTTCAACGTCGAAGGGAAAGACATTACCCGGCGGGGATTCCTTTGCCGCCACCGCCTCTCGAAGTTCGGCGAAGGCCAGGTCTTTCCCCACGAGGAGACCCTGCCTGCCGCCAAGGTCGATCGGCTGATGCTGATGACCGTCACCAAGGCGAATTTCAGCCCGATCTTCGGGCTCTATCCCGATCCGGAAAAGCAGGCCGAAAAACTGCTCGACGCCGCCGTGGCCGGCAAGACGCCCCTGGCCGCCAAAGATCACCTCGGCGTGACCCATCGGCTCTGGCCGGTGACCGACGTCGATCAGATCGCCCAACTGACCGCCCTGTTGGGTCCCAAGCCGGTCTTCATCGCCGACGGCCACCACCGTTACGAGACCTCGTGCAAGTACCGCGACGAGGTGTACGACAGCGGATTCCTCACCTCCCAGCACCCGGCCAACTACACGCTGATGATGCTCGTGGCGATGGACGATCCGGGCCTGGTCGTCATGCCCACCCACCGGCTCTTCCGCGGCGTGCCGGAACTGACCTCGAAGGAATTGCAAACCAAACTGGGCAATAACTTCACCTGCCGCGACGCCGGCCAAGGTCCGGATCGGGCCGCAGAGATCTGGGAGGAGATCGAAACGCTCGACCAGCAGGGCACGATGGCCCTCTACACCCACAAGGACAACCGCTGGCTGCTGATCACCCTGACGGAGGCCGGCGTCAAGCGGATGGCCGAGACGGCCAAGGACCACAACGAGGAATGGCGGGGCCTGGGCGTCGCTCTGCTCCATCGTTTGGTGATTGAGGATTTATTAGGCTGCAAGGACCTGCCCAAACCCCGCTACGTCCACCTCGTCCAGGAAGTGGTCGACGGCCTGAAGTCGGGCGAGTTCCCCCTGGCGGCCCTGGTCATGTCGGCCACGGTCGATCACATCCGCCAGATCAGCCTCCGCGGCGAACGCATGCCGGCCAAGAGCACCTACTTCTACCCCAAGCTCCTAAGCGGCCTGCTGGTCAACCCGCTGGAATGAATTCGTGAGTTCCCCTCTCCCTTTGGGAGAGGGCAGGGTGAGGGCAGAAAAATGAATTTACACCGCACCACCCCCGGTGCGTTTCACGCACACTACCCGGAGAGACGCCATGACTCTCCCCGCTCTCTCCGATCCCCCCTCCACCCGCCGACCCAGGTTTCAATACTCGCTCCGCACACTGCTGATCTTCTCGATTGTCATTGCCCTCTTTTCTTCCGGCGTTTTTCACCTTATGATAACGTGCGACTGCTGGCATTTCTCATCTGGATTGTGTTCTACTCGACCCTGTTGTTGTCATGTGTGATTTACGGCTCGGGCAACCTTCGGGCATTCGGCATCGGCGCATTGCCTTTGCCCGCTGCGATATTTATCCTTGCCGTATGGACGTTCATTGATAATTTCGATCCTACAAATTTCACATCCGACTTCACTCCGACGGGAATGGATCGCTACGTGATCTCGTTGGTCATTGGGATTGTGCTTTTCGTCAGCATCATCGGGGGATTTACGGTCGTCCTGACCCGATGGATGATCGATTCGGCCAACCGCCGCAACCAGCCGCCGCAGACTCCCCCAACGTAGAAGCGGCGTCCCGCCGCTTCCGAAACACCATGCCAGATCCACCTTCCCCGAACCCCGAGCCGCTCTCCCCTCTCGCCCCCGCCGAGCCTGCCTCCCCGCCGCCCCCATCGCCCTTCAGCCCCTACTTTCGCCCACCCCGACTGGGCATCATCCATTTCCTGGCGTGGATTACGCTCTCGGCCGTGTTGTTAGGGCTGCTCCAATCATTCAATCAATATGCGGAAGAAACTCTTGGAGATAAATATTCAGGCTATCGGCAAAGTGTTGGCATGGCCTCTTTCAGTGTACCTTTCATCCTTATTGCCGCCGAACTCGTGGGAATGGCCGTCGTGATCCGGGGCCGACTTAGCCATCAACCCGGCCGGTGGCAACCGGGTCATTTCCTCATCGTGGTCCACTCGTTTTTCGATCTCATTTCTTCTCTGTTTACCTTGGCAATTCTTCTTTTTCTTTTTCACCCCGATTCAAGTTTTAAATTTTTCTATACCTTGATAAGTCTGATATTAACCCTCGGGTTTTGGATTAAAGCGGCCTTGTTGTTCTGGTGGTGGAAACGATCGCTGGACTTGCTTCGTTGGAAAGTTTTGTTTTGTTTGGAAGCAATCCTCACATTGACCATGAGTCTTGGCTCTATTGTATATGCCGGATATGTCTTGGATTTTTTTCATTCTGCTCTCATTGTGAAAATAAACCCTGCACTCCCCTACATCACTTTTGCTCGCCCATTTCTTCTGATGGGGATCTTTATCGTGGTTGCCATCCTAGATTATCGAAAAGGACCTCGCCGTGATTGGGTCCATTGGTTGGGGATCTCGACAGCCGTCTTGATGTGGTTGTACTGCGTTGTTACCTACTTATAACTTCTGGTTTGATAAAGCCCGTTCCACGTGGAACCGGGCATAATCCATCGAAAACAGAGCATAGGGGTTTCACGTGATACAAGCAATCTACGTGAAATAGAGGTTTCACGTGAAACATGCCGGGGGCAATGCATGACGGGCCGAAGGCCCGGCCGTTCGCCCAGCCCAGGGCAACGCCCTGGGGAACGAGAAATCCTCGATCATCCCCCTCCGGCCCAACGGGCCAATCATTCTCCGAACCTTTGGCCCGTTGGGCCGATATTTCCCATGATCTTGCCCTCTCTCCCCCAGGGCGTTGCCCTGGGCTAGGAGAACGGCTGCCCCTTTGGGGCTGAAAAGCCCGCGGTTGAATAATCTTGTATGCTCATTCCAACCGCCTGGAAACTGACATTCCCCTTGGCTCCCGTTCGCGGTTAGAATCCGCCCCTTCATTTGTTCCCTGATCCCTGAATCCTGACCCCTGATCCCTACTCCGGAGGCCGGCGGTGGTGCGGATCTTTTGCGTGGCCAACCAGAAAGGCGGCGTCGGGAAGACGACCACGGCCGTCAACTTGGCTGCCGCGCTGGCCAAGTCGGGATCGAAAACCCTGCTGGTCGATCTGGATCCGCAGTGCAACGCCACCACCGGGCTGGGCCGGCAGCCGACCGTCCAACACCCGCTGGTCGCCTGCCAGCCGCTCCGCCAAGGGGTCTGCCTAACGGACGTGCCCGGGCTGGAACTGCTGCCCGGCAGCCGGAGTTTCCGCGACGTCGAGGCCATGACCCGGGACGACCGCCAACAGACCGCCCGGCTCCGCGAACAGCTTGCCGGCGGATTCAACGCCTACGACTACGTCCTGATCGACTGCCCGCCGTCGCTGGGCCCGTTGACCCGATCGGCCCTGGCCAGCTCGACCGAGGTCTTCATGCCCATCCAGTGCGAATACTTCGCCCTGGAGGGCCTGACGCAGATGATCGAAGTCATCCGCGACGTGATGCAAAATGAGCCGAATCAACTTCAGTTCGGCGGCATCGTCTTGACGATGTACGATCCTAGGCTGGAACTGACCCGCGAAGTGGACGACCAGGTCCGGGATTTTTTTGGCGAGATCGTCTTTCAGACCGTCATCCCCCGCGACGTGGCCGTCTCCGAGGCGCCTAGTCACGGCAAGACCGTAATGGATTACGCACCCCGCTCCAGAGGGAGCAGGGCCTATAGTGAACTTTGCATGGAGGTGCTCAACCGTGAATAACCCACGCAGACTCGGCCGCGGCCTGGAAGCGTTGCTCGGTCAAATCCCCTTCCGCCAGGGCGGCAATCCACCGGCTCAGAATACTTCTGAAGAGACCAATCCATCTGCCGGAGCGGACCAAGTTACGCACAGCGCCGGCCTGCCGCACCAAAATCCCTCGACCGATTTCTTCGGCGCCTCGGGCGGAGTGAATCCTTCCGAAGGAGGGCAATCACAATCCCCATTAAATACTGGTATTGAACCCCCATCAGAGATGGTCGCCCCCTCACCGCCCATCTCATTAAAAATCTCGGAGATCGAGAGCAATCCTTATCAGCCCCGGCAGGATTTCGAGTTCAAAGATCATATCGAGCTGGTCGAGAGCATCCGCGCCCACGGCCTGCTCCAACCGGTGCTGGTCCGTCGCCACGGCGAGAAGTATCAACTGGTGGCTGGCGAGCGGCGTCTGCGGGCGGCCGGCGAGGCGGGCTGCACCGAGGTGCCCGTCCACGTCATCGAGGCCGACGACCGGCAGACGGCCGAGATGGCCATCATCGAAAACATGCAGCGGAAGGACCTCAATCCGCTGGAAAAGGCCGCGGCGTTCCAACGGTATCTCCAACAATACGCCTGCACCCAAGAAGACCTGGCCGGCCGGCTGAACCTCGACCGCTCGACGATCGCCAACCTGATCCGGTTGCTGGAACTCCCCCAGGCCGTCCAAGAGTCCATCCGCCGCAAGGAGATCACCCAGGGTCACGCCCGGGCGTTGCTCCCCCTAGGCGAGGAACGGGAGCAGATCGAGTTCTGCCGGCGGATCCAACGCGAAGGGCTAAACGTCCGGCAGACCGAGGCCCTGGTCCAGCAGACCATCGAGGCCGCCGACGCCGAGCCGCTGGCCGTCATCGACCGCGACGGCAACTCCACCCCCGTCAAACGCCGGGCCACCCAGGAGCACGTCGCCGCCCTGGAGCAGCAATTCCGCACGATCCTGGGAGTCAAGAACGTCACAATTACCCACAACGCCAAGGGCAAGGGCAAGATCGTCATCCAGTTCCGCAACCACGACGAGTTCGACCAAATCCGCCGCCAAATCTGCGACACCCCTGGCGGCGGGGTTCGCAGCCAAACGGGATAAAGTCCGTTCCTCTACAATCCGGTGGATTGCCCGTGGTATTCGAAGTCCATCTCCACGAAGACGGAGAAAAGCTTCGCGACTGCGTCGTTATCTGCAACCATCTTTAATGCGTTCCAATCCAGTGGAAAGGAGTTGAATCTCCGGTGGGGCACTGCCGCCATCATCGCTCAGCCCAGCTCGATTGCGCAAATATACAATTTTTATGCGCGAATATGCCTACCTGAATCCGTTCTCTTGCAGATATAAACAAAGGAAGGGATGCACCATAAGCCGTGAGCCGTTGGACGGTTGCTTCGATCCAAGGACCTATTTCAGAAATCCATGCCTTTTTGGGAGATGCCACTATGAACCGCTTCACTTCACGGCGTTCCTTTTTGAGATGTGCCGGTCTTGGTTCGCTCGGCGCCATTGCCGCCAACGAAATGCTCGGTAACGCTTTAGCCCAAACGCCCAATCCGGGAGTGGAGGTGCTAGGCGAAGCGGGTGTTAAAACCTCGAAACGTTCCAAGAAAGTATGGAAATCCGTCAGCGATCGGAAAATTCGCGTGGGCATCGTCGGCAACGGAGTCTGCAAGTTCGGGCCGTCGTTTGGTTTTCAGGATCACCCGAATGTGACGGTGGCGGCGGTCAGCGACTTGTTCCCCGACCGATGCGCCGAAATGGCGAAAGTGTGCCGTTGCGAAAAGACGTATCCTTCGCTGGAAGAATTGGTGAAAGACGACTCGCTCGAAGCGGTGTTCGTGGCCACCGACGCCCCGAGCCACGCCCGGCATTGCCTCGACGCGCTCAAGCACGGCAAACACGTGGCCAGTGCGGTGCCGGCGGTGTACGGGTCGCTGGACGACGCCGAGAAACTCTATGAAGCGGTCAAATCGAGCGGCAAGAAATACATGATGTTCGAGACCTCGGCCTTTCACGACGATTGTTACGCCATGCGGCAAATATTCCAAGCCGGCGATTTCGGAAAACTCATTTACTCCGAAGGAGAGTATTATCACTATATGGGGCAACCGATCCCTTCGTACAAGGATTGGCGGGTCGGCTTACCGCCGCAATTCTATCCGACACATTCAAACGGTTACTATTGCTGCGTCAGCAACGGCAGCTTTACTGAAGTCTCGTGCATGGGCATACCGAGCATCGTTGAACATTTGCAACCGGCCAACAACGTGTACAAGAACCCCTTCGGCACCGAGATTGCCCTGTTTCGGACGAGCGAGGGCGGGATGGCCCGGATGGCCGTCAGTTGGGACACGCCCGGTTTTGAAGGTGAAATGGGCCGCTTGCGCGGGCAACGCGGTTCGATGACCGGCATGAACTACAAGGGCTTAAAAAAGAAGTTGCCGAACTTATCAAGACCTGCTTTACCGCCGAATGTTGCCCCGGGTCATCATGGCGGCTCTTCCGGCCAGTTGATGAACGAGTTCGTCTTGGCGATTCTTGAAGACCGCAAACCGATGGTGGACATCGTCATGGCGTTGAACCTGACAGTTGCAGGTATTGTAGCGCATCAGTCGGCTCTCAAGGACGGCGAACTAATGAAAGTCCCCCAGTTCGCATAAGTTCCCTCCGGTGTTCCGAGGTAACGCCGCCTCGTGATTCTAACGCCCCCCCCCTCACAAAGGTGGAGACGGCCGGCGAAACCACCCCGATTTGCACTCAATTGCGTATTTCCCTGCGGGAATGTAAATTGTCCATAAGGAGGTACAATAAACGCCGGCAGCCGGGAGCCGCCGGAAACAACTCCCGGGGTGTGGCGCAGTCTGGCTAGCGCGTCTGGTTTGGGACCAGAAAGTCGCCGGTTCAAATCCGGCCACCCCGACTTCGGAGGGTGCGTGAAACGCACCTTGGTTGATTTTTTTCGGTGCGTTGCACGCACTCTACCAAAAAGGAACCAAAATGGGAAAACGACCTCGGACAACGTTCGTCAAGAAGATGAAGGCCCGCCGCTGCCGGAAGTGCGGAGCGAAGCTCAACACGCAACGAGTACGGTGCAAACGCTGCCGTCAGGAGAATCCCCGGCCGAAAAAGTAAGCGGCCGTTCGGAGCAATCGGCGGTGGGAGCCGCCTCCTACAGAGAGACAATTTACTCCGGCGGCAGCGGGGCCGTTGGCGTTTGAGAGGGCAGTTCCTCGGAGTGAGACGTTAATTCCACGGGGGCGGATTCTGCAAGGGAAGCCCTTCTTGTTGCCCGGGCGGTTACCGGCGGTAAACGCTTGGGTGTTTCCAACTCGGGGGGATCCGGCGGGCTGATCGGAGCCTGAAGCGGGGCCGTCGCCGGCGGGGCGGTGTTCCAACGGGGGTGGACTCCGCTCGACCCGTTTGGCGGAGCATGAGTCGTCCGGGGCGGCTGCGCCTGGGCCTGCTGAAAACCCCTCCTCGACGCGGCAATCGGCGAAGTAGCCGGCGAAGGGGCCGCGCCGGGCGACGCGCGCGAAGTACCTTGGTCTGACGCCCAGGTGTATGCCGGTTTCGACTGCGGCGGGGCGATCGGCACGACCGAAGAATCCGGTGAAGCGGACCACGTTTGTCGGGGAGCCGTCGGTGTGGGACGGGACGGCGGCGAGGAAGCCGTTCGGGCGGGAAAGTTCTGTGCGGTCGGCGGTCCCGACATGCGCGACGCCTGACGATACTGCGGAGGCCTTTCGGCCTGCCGTTTTTCCCGATCTTGATTGTGCAGGTAATTCAGCCAGCGCTGGGCGGGGACCATCCTCGGATCCGCCCGCAGGGCCTGCACAAAATGGTGTTCCGCAGAGGCGGTCTCGCCTTTTTTCTGAAGCAGATATCCAATATTATAATAGGCCGCGGCGTCGCCGTGAACTTGCCGGAGGACCGTAAACGCCTCTTCCAGGCGATTATTCTCGACCAGCATGGCCGCATAATTGTTCCGATACCGCAGGTTTCGCGGCTCAAACTTCACCGCCAGGGCGATTTCCCGGACCGCCTCTTCGTGCTTGCCCTGCCGCTCCCAGAATATTCCCAAGTGATTATGGGCTGCCGCCTCCCGGGGATGCATCGTCACGGCGTTCTGATAGATCGCCAAGGCGGCATTGGTCTCTCCGAGCCGTTCCTTAAACCGGCCGTAACTCAGCAGGGCCTTGAGGTCTTTGGGATCTTCCTGAAGGGCTTTTCGATAATTCGCCTCCGCCTCGCTGGCATTGTGCGATTGCTCATAGAGTCGTGCGATCGCGAGGTACAACGCCGGACTCGGCTCGGCATTATTTTGAAGCGAGACGGCGTCGTCCGGACTGTCGGTCTTGACGGCGTGCGAGCTGGGCGTAAAAAAATTGCCCACCTTATTGAAACCGCTCTTGACCGATTCGCTGAAGGTCGATTTTTTCTCCGGGGCGCTGCCGAAAACTCCTTCCGCGGCACAATCCGCAAAGCCCCAACCGCTGATTACGGCGGCCAAGCTTATCACCAACCAACAACGCCGAGACAACTCCTGCACTCTGCAAGCCCTCCATGCAAAAGCATCAAACTCCCTTTGATTGCCTGCCGGCAACCTCGTATAAAAAAATCGACCTTTGGGCCTTGAAAGCTCAAACCGAATTGTCGGATTAGAGAAAATTTGCCGAATTTGTTGACTGTAATGATAAAAGAGGGAATATGGGCAGTTTCAGAAGCGAAAGATTGTCAATTGGATGTTTGATAAGACCGGGTAGGAGGGGGCGTTGCCGCCCCCGTCCTCCCACACCACCGTGCGTACGGTTCCGTACACGGCGGTTCAGGTTAAACGCAT
>JAFGPV010000175.1 GCA_016936015.1 Pirellulales bacterium | reverse complement strand
TCCTTGCTTAAGGCCAACGGCAGTAATCCTTTCCGCCGGCTCCTATCATAGCAAAAATGTGGGTAAACTTAAGGCTAACAGCCGCCGAGGGGTATTCACAGATCTCTCGGCGGCTGTTAGCCGCCGGCTAGGCAACATTGACAATCTGAGGACCATTAGCCCCGGAATCAACAAGCCATCAACCCACCTTGAGGTCATCCATGAGCATCCATACGCACCGCGTCGGCATCATTATGAACGGAGTCACGGGCCGGATGGGCACCAATCAACACCTGATGCGGTCCATCGTGGCCCTGATCCGGCAGGGCGGCCTGAAAATCAGCGATGCGGAAGTCATCCTGCCCGACCCGGTCCTGGTCGGCCGCAATCCGGCCAAGCTCGAGCGCCTGGCTGCCGCCTCCGGCGTGGCCAAGTGGACGACCAATCTCGACCAGGCGCTGGCCGATCCGCAGAACCACGTCTATTTCGACGCCCAGACGACCGATCGCCGCGTGGAGGCCGTGAAAAAGGCCCTGGCCGCGGGCAAGCACGTCTATTGTGAAAAACCCACCGCCACCAACACGGCCGACGCCGTGGAACTGTACCGGCTTGCCCGAGCGACGGGATTGAAAAACGGGGTCGTGCAGGACAAGCTCTGGCTGCCCGGCTTGTTGAAACTGAAACTGCTCCGCGACAGCGGATTCTTCGGCCGGATCCTCTCCGTGCGGGGCGAGTTCGGCTACTGGGTCTTCGAGGGAGAGACGGTTCCGTCGCAACGTCCTTCCTGGAATTATCGCCAGGAGGAGGGCGGGGGCATCATCCTCGACATGCTCTCCCATTTCCGCTACGTGCTGGACAACCTCGTCGGCGACGTGCAGGCCGTCTGCTGCCGGGGCGCCACGCACATCGCCCGGCGCTGGGACGAAAACAACCGGCCTTACGAGGGGACGGCCGAAGACGCCGCCTACTGCATGTTCGACATCACCGGCGGCATCGTGGCCCAGATCAACGCCAGTTGGTGCGTCCGCGTCCGCCGTGACGATTTGCTGGTGCTGCAAATCGACGGCATGAAAGGGACCGCCGTCGCCGGACTCCGCCATTGCTGGATACAGCCCTACGCCGCCACCCCGCGCCCCGTCTGGAATCCCGACGTCGAAAGCCCCATTGTCTATTCCGACGGCTGGCAGCAGGTTCCCGCGCTGCAAACCTTCGAGAACGCCTTTAAGGCCCAGTGGGAACTTTTCCTCCGCCACGTGGTCAAGGACGAACCCTTCCCCTGGACCCTGCTGGAAGGCGCCAAGGGCGTGCAACTCGCCGAAACAGCCCACCAGTCGTGGCAACAACGCCGGTGGATCGACCTGCCGAGTTTGGAGACGTAAATGCCGCGGTAATAAAACCATCCGCGACATCGATGTGGACGCAAAAATCTCTTTCCGCGAGTATCACCAGTGATTCCCTTGTTGTCCCCATTGGCAAGGTGACGAGATGAATCACTGTAATTCCAGAACGCCGGATTCCGAATCCGCGATGAATTGTTGAATCAAATCGGCATTTTTCCGCAAAGCGTCTTCGATTTCCGTCGTCGTGCAATTGCCCAATCGTAGCCAGACGATTTTGGGAGGAAAACCGTGAAGAAAAACCAGATCGTTAAAGTCCGTATCTTTCGTGATGATATCGAACGCATTGGCTTGTGCATAAGTCCAAACAACGAAATCCGACTCCTTTTCCAGGCCCAATGAAGAAACGTGTGCCGATTGAGGGAAAACGTCGGCCAATCGCTGAACTAACCGGGGCGAGAGATTGTGGTCGAAAAGGAATTTCATGAGCGGACCACCACGGTTTGCCGTTCACGGTCGGCGGCGTAGGCCAGGCAAGCGAGGATGTCGGTTTCGGTCAGCGAGGGGAAGTCGGCGAGAATTTCCTCGTGGCTCATACCTGAGGCCAGATACGAGAGAACTTCATAGACTGTAATTCGCAAACCGCGGATGCAAGGTTTTCCCCCACGTTTGCCCGGTTCGAAAGTGATTGTGCTTTGATAAACGGCGCTCATGGCAACGTTCTCCCTTTGCATATTTCATCCAATGTGGTTTAATTATCATGATGTGGCATCGACCCGTCAAGGGAGTGGAGAAGAGGCGGAAACTATGAAGTATCCGATTGAGGAATATTTATAAAAGAGGAAGCTTGAGAAATGTCGATTATCGTTCAAAAATTCGGCGGCACGAGCGTGGCGGACAGTCAGAAAATCCTGGCGGCGGCGCGGAAGGCGATCCGGGCCAGGGTGGAAGGCCATCAGGTGGTGATGGTCGTCAGCGCAATGGGCCAGAACACGGACCTGCTGGTCGATCTGGCCCGGCAGATCAGCGACGATCCGCCGCCGCGGGAGATGGACATGCTGCTCTCGACCGGCGAGCAGGTGAGCGTGGCCCTGATGGCGATGGCCATCCATTCGCTCGGACACGAGGCGATCAGCCTGACCGGGGCGCAGATCGGTATTATCACCGACAGCATCCACACCAAGGCCCGGATCCGCTCGATCTCCACCGACCGCATCCGCCGGTACCTCAAGGAAGGAAAGATCGTGATCGCGGCGGGATTCCAGGGGATCGACAAGGCGGACAACATCACCACGCTGGGCCGCGGCGGCAGCGACACCACGGCGGTGGCCCTGGCAGCGGTGCTCGGGGCCGAGGCCTGCGAGATCTACACCGACGTCGACGGCGTGTACACCACCGACCCGCGGATCGTCCCCGAAGCCCGAAAGGTCGCGCGGATCAGCTACGACGAGATGCTCGAACTGGCCACGGTCGGGGCGGGCGTGATGCACAACCGCTCCATCGAGTTCGCTAAGAAGTTTTCAGTGCCGGTGCACGTGCGGAGCAGTTTCAGCGACACACCGGGCACGATGATCGTCCACGAGCCGGAGGCCAAGAACCTGCCCGTCTGCGGGGCGGCGCTGAGCAAGGATGAGGCCCGAGTCACGGTCCGCGGAGTGCCCGACCGGCCCGGCACCGCCTCGACGCTCTTCACGCAGATCGCCGCCAACAACATCGCGATGGACATGATCGTGCAGAGCGAAGGCGCGCAGGGCCGGGCCGACATGTCCTTTGCGGTCGCCCGCGACGATCTCCCGAAAACGCTGAAAATCGTGGAGGGAGTCGTTCAGGAGCTTTCCGCCGAGGGCTGCATCTGCGACGACAACGTGGCCAAGATCTCCGTGGTCGGTCTGGGGATGGCCACGCAGCCGGGCGTGGCCGGCACCATGTTCCGCACCCTGGCCGAAAAGGGGATCAACATCGATATGATCACCACCAGCGAGATCAAGATTTCGGTGCTGGTCGAGCGGCAACACGCCGTCGAGGCGCTGCGGATCGTCCATAACGCTTTCCACCTCAACCAGCCGCCGGAAGACGGGGCCGGCAAGGCTCCGCCGGCTGCCCATGGAAAAGTCAATCCGGCGGAACTGGTAGACCGGCTGGAAAAAGTCGCCCGGCTGGAACGTCTGGAAAAACTGATCATCGACGGAATCACGCTGGACGAGTCGCAGGCGATGGTTACGCTGGTGGGCCTGTCCGACATCCCCGGTCTGGCCGCACAGACCTTCGATGAACTGGCGGAAGCGGGGATCGTGGTGGATATGATCGTGCAGAGCATCGGCCGCGACAACCGGGCGGATATCTCCCTGACGATTAAACGCGAGGACCTGAAAAAGACCCTCCAGGTGGCCGAGGAGTTGGCCCGGGGACTCAATTGCCCCCCTCCCACCCATAACTCCCAGGTCGCCAAACTTTCGGTCTTCGGGACGGGCATTAAAAGCTACAGCGGCGTGGCCAGCCGGATGTTCAAAGCGCTTTCCGCCGCGGAGATCAACCTCGACCTGATCGGCACCAGCGAGGTGCGGGTCAACGTCGTCGTCGACGGCAAGCAAGGGGCCAAGGCGCTAGAAGTGCTCAAGCAGGAATTCGCCGACGCGCTGGTGTAACGTGGAATGCGGAATGCGGAAAAAACTAGAACTCTCGGTCAAAAAATCCAGTTTCTAAAGAAAAATGATGCTTTGAATTCTGCATTCCACATTCCGCATTACTTATTGCTGCCCCAGCACGTCGTTCAAAACGTCTTCGTTGACGTAGATCGGCAGCACCGGGTCGCAGGTCACGGCCACGGCGATGGCGTCGGAGGGCCGGGCGTCGATCTCGATCAGCTCGCCGCCCTGCCGCACCCGCAGCCGGGCGTAGTAGGTGTGCTCCTTCAACTCGCTGACGACCACGTCCTGCAACTCTCCGCCGAGGTTCTCGACCACGTTGACGATCAGATCGTGCGTCAGCGGCCGGGGCGTGGGGAGGCCTTTCACCCGGCGGTCGATGCTGGTGGCCTCGAAGATTCCGATCAGGATCGGAAAGCTCCGATCGCCGTCGATTTCCTTTAAGTAAATGACCTGCTGGTCGTTGATTTCACTAATGATAATCCGCGAAAGTTCCATGGCGACGGGCATGGGGGAGGCCTCACTGAAAAGGGAGATGCGGTCTCGGGCATCCGTCCGCTTCGTCCCGACGACAGCCGAGACCGGACGGCGGATGGCACCGGTTCCTGCATTATAAGACAGGATTTGGAAAGAAAGCTAGTGGGTGCCGCAAATCCGCTGCCGACACTTGAAATCCCGACGATTTTTGTTACATTTGAAGCCATCGGGCAACATGCGTCATCAACCGAAAATAAACTCCCATTCAGGGGCTGATGGTCATCCTGACGGGCGCCATCGACGGATGCTCGGCGAAGGATCTCCTTCATCAGGATGACTGGTCGCGTTGAGTATTTTCCCCATCCCGCCTTCAACCGGAGAGTCGATCCATGTTCCATCCACGAAAACTGCCGTCCGCCAGCTTGCTGGTGATCCTCGTCCTGCTTAGCCTCCTCGCCGGGACGCCGAGCTCGGTTGCCGCCGCCGAAGGAAAAACGCACTGCGTAACCGACTCCGGAGCCATGGGGGACGGAAAGACGCTCTGCACCGCGGCGATCCAAAAAGCCATTGACGCCTGCGCGGCGGCCGGCGGCGGGACGGTTCTCTTTCCGCCGGGAACGTATCTCTCCGGCACGCTCACGCTGAAAAGCCGCGTGACCCTGCACCTGGAGGCCGGCGCCACCCTTCGGGGAAGTCCCCGGCAAGTCGATTATCCGGCCATCAAATCGAAACTCCCCTCACGCACCAACATTTACGGCGTCCGCAGCCTGATCTTCGCGGAAGACCTCGACAATATCGCCATCCGGGGCCGAGGCACGCTCGACGGCAACGGTGAGGCCTTCAAAACTCGACACCACGACGGCCGACGGCCCATGATGCTCCGGATCGTCAACTGCCGCGACGTGCTGGTGGAAAACGTAAAAATGAAAAATTCGGGCTTCTGGAACCAACATTACCTGGTCTGCCAGCGCGTGCAGATTCGCGGCGTGCAGGTCTGGAACCACGTCACCTACAACGAAGACGCCGTGGACATCGACGGCTGCCGCGACGTCGTCATCTCCGATTGCTTTTTCGACAGCGACGACGACGCCCTGTGCCTGAAAAGTACGCTGCAACAGCCCTGTGAAAACATCCTCGTCACCAACTGCGTGCTCAGCAGCCACTGCAACGCTTTTAAGATGGGCACCGATTCGTCGGGCGGTTTTGTCAACGTGACTCTGACGAACTGTTCCATCATCTCGCCCCCGCGGTCGAAGAAGCTCTACGGAATGCAGCGCGGCATCAGCGGCATCTCCCTGGAACTGGTCGACGGCGGCCGGATGGAACGGATCGCCATTTCCAACGTGACCATCGACGGCGTCGAAGTGCCGATCTTCGTCTGCCTGGGCAACCGGGGACACGGCTTTTTAATCTCCAAGGAAACACCGAAAGAAGACGTTCCCGTCGGCACCCTGCGTAACGTCTCCTTCGACAATATCATCGCCACCCGGGCCGGAAAAACCGGTTGCTCCGTGGTCGGGCTGCCGGGCCACTGCGTCGAAAACGTGTCGCTCAACAATGTGACCATCTCCAGTGACGGCGGCGGCCAGCGCGCGTGGGCCTCCGCGACGATCAAAGAACTTCCAAAAAATTATCCCGAGGGAACCATGTTCGGCAACCTGCCCGCCCACGGGCTGTTCTGCCGCCACGTCCGGGGCCTGACCCTCTCCAACGTCCGGCTTCAGACCGACGAACCTGACGCCCGGCACGCCCTGGTGCTCGACGACGTCCAGGAGGCCAACGTCAGCGGTCTGGTCTGCTCCGACACGCCCGACGCCGCGGCGCTGGTGCGTCTGACGGAAACCCGCAACGTCCTGATTCGCGGCTGCCAGCCCCTGGCCCCCCAGGGCGTCTTCGTCCGGCTGGAAGGCCGCGACACCTCGGGCATAGCCCTAATCGGCAACGACTTGAGCCGCGTGGGAAAAGTCAGCCAGTTGGGAAAGAACGCCCCTGCGGAAGCGCTGCGGTCGGCGGGAAACCTCGATCCGCAACCGCAGTAAGTCGATTCATACCGTGATTGTTTCACGAGGCAATTGATCCATGAATTTCGCTCGGCATTGGCTGTTGATCGTCTCCTTTTTCCTCCTGGTAATCAATGCGCATGCCGAGACGCCGACACCGCCCGGCAAATCGGCAACTTTCTCAGTGACCGACTACGGGGCCGTCGGCGACGGGAAAACGCTTTGCACAGCGGCCATCCAACAGGCCATCGACACTGCGGCCTCGGCCGGCGGCGGGACCGTCCGCTTTCCGCCCGGCGTCTTCCTCTCCGGCACGCTCTTTCTGAAAAGCCGCGTAACGCTCCACCTGGAGGCCGGCGCCACCCTTTTCGGAAGCCCCAACGTGGCCGATTATCCGGCCCGGCCCGCCAAAATCAAATCGCGGACCAACCTCTACAACCTCCGCAGCCTGATCTTTGCGGAAGACCTCGAACAGATCGCCGTCACCGGCCGGGGGACTCTCGACGGAAACGGCAAGGCATTTCCAACCCGGAACGTCGACGGCAGCAAGCCCTTGATCCTGCGGATTATCAACTGCCGCGACGTGCTGGTGGAAAACGTCCGGATGCAGAGTTCGGGCTTCTGGAACCAGCATTATCAGGCCTGCGAGCGCGTGCAGTTGCGCGGCCTGCGGATTTGGAACCACGATTCGTACAACGCCGACGGCATAGACCTCGACGCCTGCCGCGACGTTGTCGTCTCCGACTGCTTCATCGACAGCGACGACGACGCGATCTGCCTGAAGAGCACCTTCCACCGGCCCTGCGAAAACGTCCTGGTCAGCAACTGCGTGCTCAGCAGCCACTGCAACTCGCTGAAAATGGGCACCGATTCCACGGGGGGATTCGTGAACGTCACGATCACGAATTGCTCGATCATTTCGCCCCGCCGGAGCAAGAATTTTCACGGGCTACAGCGCGGCAGGTGCGGCATCGCCCTGGAAATCGTCGACGGCGGACGCATGAACCAGATCGCCGTCTCGAACGTGACGATCGACGGCGTGGAAGTGCCGATCTTCGTCCGACTCGGTGCCCGGGGACGCGGGTATTTGCCTTCCCACGAGGATCCCGAGGTCGTAAGAGCTTCCACCGGTTTGATCACTGACCAGGAGCCGGAGCCGAAAGAAAAGGTCCCCGTCGGCGCGCTGCGGAACGTGTCGTTGGAAAACATTATCGCCACTCGGGCGGGCAAGAGCGGCAGTCTGGTGGCGGGGCTCCCGGGTCATTGCATCGAAAACCTGACGCTCAGCAACGTCAGCCTTTGCAGCGAAGGCGGCGGGGAGCGCCACCGGGCCTCCACCCCCATTCCCGAATCGCCCGGCGACTATCCCGAGGCCACCATGTTCGGTCATCTCCCTTCCCACGGATTGTATTGCCGCCACGTGCGCGGTCTGACGCTCTCGAACGTCCGGCTCCAGACCGACGAACCCGACCCCCGGCACGCCCTGGTGCTCGACGACGTCCAGGCGGCCAACGTCAGCGGCCTGGTCTGCTCGTACACGCCCGACGCTGCACCGCTGGTCCGTCTGACGGAAACCCGCAACGTCCTGATCCGCGGCTGCCAACCGAATGCGCCCCAGGGCGTCTTTATCCGCTTGGAAGGCCGCGACACCACGGGCGTCGCCCTGATCGGCAACGACTTGAGCCGCGTCGGGAAAACCGCCGAACTGGCGGAAGACGCCGCGGCGGATGCGTTGCACACAGCGGGCAACCTCGAACCGCAGCCGTAGAGAACAATCCTTCTTACGCCCCGCTGCTCATTTCGTCGAATGTAATTGTTCCAGCACAGCTTGGACCGACTCGTATTGCCCCTGAAGCTCCGCCAGCGAGTCGCGTTCCTTTTGCACCACGTCAGTCGGCGCGCGGTCGACGAAGTTCTTGTTTTCGAGCTTCTTTTCCTTCGCCTTGATCAGGCCGGCGAGTTTTTCCAACTCTTGTTTCTTCCGGGCGATCTCGGCCCCCACGTCGATCAGGCCCTCCAGGTCCACAAAGACCTCCATGCCGGAAAGCAGGGTGTTGGCGCTCAGGGCGGGCGGGATCACGTCGGGGCCCCAGCCCGTCGAATCCGCGCCGGCCATCGAGGCGAAGTACGGCTCCATCGTCCGGAGCAGTTTCGCCCTTTCCGCGTCGCAGCGGACGGAGAAGGCCAGCCGGGTTTTCGGCGGCACGTTCTGACGCATCCGCACGTCGCGGACCGCACGCAGCACTTCCTGAAACAGCGCGAATCGGGCCTCGATCTCCGGGTCCTGCCGCTTGGCGTCGCCGACCGGCCAAGGGGCGATCATCACGCTCTCGGCCGCTTTTTCGGGATTCTCCAATCCCCTTTCAAGAGCGATTTCGGCCAGCAATTGCCACACCTCTTCGGTCAGAAACGGGATCATCGGGTGTAGTAACCGTAGCAATGTGTCGAGTATGTGAGCCAGCACCCGCTGGGCAGTCGTTCTTCTTCCTGAACCCTGAACCCTGAACCCTGAACCCTCCCCTTGCAGCCGGCTCTTCGCCATCTCGACGTAGAAACTGCAAAACTCGTCCCAGGCAAAGTCGTACAGCGCCCGGGCGGCGTCGGCGTAGCGGTACTCCGCCAACGCGTCGGTGACCGTCTGCGTCACCGTCGCCAGGCGGCTGAGGATCCACTTGTCTTCGATGCATAACTCGTCATCGGTAACTTTACCCGGCGTGTAGCCTTCGAGGTTCATCAACGTAAACCGCGAGGCGTTCCAGAGCTTGTTGCAGAAGTTCCGGGCCAGCTCGAAACGGTCGGAGACGACTGCGCCCTTCGGCAACGCCTTGTCCTCCGGCTTCTCGGCCCATTGGGTCGAAAACTCCTTGCCGCACGCCTTGCACTTGACCCGCGGCTTGATCCGGTTCTCTTTCGTCTGCTCCATCAGCTTGCCGCAGTGCGGGCACTCGAAATCGACCGGCATCCGGATGTCTTGCGTCTCGGTCGTCAGGTACGCCAGCCCAAACCGCAGGGCGTCGGCCCCGAACTTGTCCATCACGTCGATCGGATCCACCCCGTTCCCCTTCGACTTCGACATCCCCTCGCCGTAGCCGTCGAGGATCTTCGGATGGATATACACTTCCGGAAACGGCACCTCGCCCATATTATACAGCCCCGTCAGCACCATCCGGGCGACCCACAGCGTAATAATGTCCCGGCTCGTAATCAGCACGCTGGTCGGATAATAATACCCCAACTCCGCCGTCTTCTCCGGCCAGCCGAGCGTGGAATGCGGCCACAACGCGGAACTGAACCAAGTGTCGAGGACGTCTTCTTCTCTTGCGTAACCTGCTGACTCAAGAATTGCTTCCAATTCAAGATTATCAGGACGAATACAATAATATCTTATTGTCGTTCCGGTTTCTGGTTGGCGTATTACTTGAGGCCAAAGATGGTTTTTGAATTTCTTTTTTAAACCTGGGGTGATATCAACATCTGTGTATGAGTCTGTTTCATCAATTCCTTTATCAATGTTGTAATCTCGCTGAGTGCGTTTACTCCAAACCGGAATCTGATGTCCCCACCACAATTGCCGGCTGATGGGCCAGTCGCGTTTTTCGCTGAGCCAATCGACGTAGCCTTTGGCGTAGCGGGAGGGGATGATTTTCACGCGGCCGTCCTGGACGGCGTCGATGGCCGTTTGGGCCAGTTCATCCATTTTGACGAACCATTGGTCGGTCAGCAGCGGCTCGATCGGTGTCTTCGAACGGTCGCTGTGGGCCAAGTCGATCAGCCGGTCCTCGACCTTTTCCAACAGGCCAAGTTTCTCCATGTCGGCGACGACCCGTTCCCGGGCGTCCATGACGGTGAGGTCTTTGTACGGCCCGGCCTCGGCGTTCAGTGTGCCGTCGAGGTTGAGGATGTTGATCATCGGCAGTTTCTGCCGCAGGCCGACCTCGTAGTCGTTGGCGTCGTGGGCGGGCGTGATCTTTACGCAGCCGGTGCCCAGTTCCGGCTTAGCCCACTCGTCGGCCACCAGCGGGATGGGCCGGTTTAAGAGCGGTAGCATGACTTTTCGGCCCGCAACGGCCATGTCATGGAGTTTTTCGAGCATCGGCAACATTTCATGGCGGCGGCGCTGGACCTCGTCGATCTGGGCCTGGATGTCTGGTTTTTCTTTGGCCGGGGCGTCGGCCAGACGTTCCTTAAGGTCTTTCTCCGCCTGATCGAGCGCAGCGGCCGGGTCGGGATGGACCGCCACGGCCGTATCGCCCAGCATCGTCTCCGGCCGGGTGGTGGCCAGGGTCACGTGCTGCGGCTCGCCGGGCTGCGGGTCGATGATCGGATAATGGAAATACCAAAAATGGCCTTCGACCGGATCGTGAAAAACCTCGTCGTCGCTGACGGCGGTTTGGAGGAAGGTGTCCCAATTCACGAGCCGCTTGCCGCGGTAGATCCTGCCGTCCTTGAACAGGCGGAAAAACGTCTCGCGGACCGCCCGGGCGCAGACCGGGTCGAGGGTGAACCGGGTCCGCTGCCAGTCGCAGCTACAGCCCATCTGTTTGAGCTGCCCGAGGATCCGGGCTTCGTAGTCGTTCTTCCACTGCCAGATCCGCTCGACCAATCCCTGGCGGCCGAGATCGTGCCGGGAGACGTTCTCCTCGGTCAGCAGCCGCCGCTCGACCACCGCCTGGGTGGCAATGCCCGCGTGATCGGTCCCCGGCAGCCACAGCGTCTCGAACCCCTGCATCCGCTTCTGCCGGATCAGAATATCTTGCAACGTGTTGTTCAGGGCGTGCCCCAGGTGCAAGGCACCGGTCACATTCGGCGGGGGAATGACGATGGTGTAAGGTTTTTTCTTCGGATTCGGCTCGGAGTGAAAGAAACCTTTTTCCTCCCAGAAGGCGTACCAGCGTTTCTGGGCGGATTGGGGATCGTATTGTTTTGGGAGATCGGGTGTGGACATAATTATTGTAGGGTGCGTGAAATGCACCAAAAAGGAGTGTATTTAATGGTGCGTTTCACGCACCCTACTTTTTTTCTTCATCCTTGCACAATTTATACTCGAAGCTGTCGACCAGGGCGATCCAGCTTGCCTCGATGATGTTCTCGCTCACGCCGACGGTGCCCCACACGTCGTCTTCGTCCTGGCTTTCGATGACCACGCGGACGCCGGCGGCGGTGGCGGCCTCGGAGTTGATGACCCGGACTTTATAATCGACCAGGTGGAGCTTGGCCAGGTTCGGGAAGCTGCCGTTTAGGGCCTTTCGCATGGCGGCGTCGAGGGCATTGACCGGGCCGTCGCCCTCGGAGACCTCGTGGCGGACCAGGTCGCCAATGCGGATCTTCACGGTGGCCTCGGTCCGCAGCGTGCCGTCGGTGTTCACTTCCACGTTGACGTGGTAGAGCAGCCTTTCGAAATGCGGCCGGAAGGTGCCCAGGCAGCGCCGGACCAGCAGGTCGAATGAGCCGTCGGCCGTCTCGAACTGGTAGCCGGCGTTTTCCATCGAGACGACCTTTGCCAGAATCTGGTCCATCAGTTCCGGTGTGTCGCGGAGATGGTACCGCGTGGTCAGGGCGGCGATGTTCGACCGGCCGGACAGCTCGCTCACGAGGATCCGCCGCTCGTTGCCGACCTGCTGCGGATCGACGTGCTCGTAGCTGGCCGCGTTGCGGACGATGCCGCTGACGTGCATTCCGCCCTTGTGGGCGAAGGCGCTCTTGCCGACGAAGGGCTGGTTGGCGCGGAAGTTCATGTTGACCATTTCGTAGACGAAGCGGCTCAGCTCGGTCAGACGGGCCGTGCCGCCGGGCCGGAGGACCTCAAAGCCGGTCTTTTTCACCGCGAGGTTGGCGGCCACGGCGATCAGGTCGGCGTTGCCGCACCGCTCACCGAAACCGTTGATCGTCCCCTGCACGTGGACCGCTCCGGCGTCGACGGCCGCCAGACTGTTGGCCACGGCCAGGTCGCAGTCGTTGTGGGTGTGGATGCCGACAGGCACGGTCAGCCGGGCGACGGCGTTACGAGTGATCTCGGCCACCTCGTCGGTCATCGAGCCGCCGTTGGTGTCGCACAGCACGACCAGCCGGGCGCCCGACTCGGCGGCGGTCTCGACGGCCGCCAGGGCGTAGTCCGGATCGAACTTGAATCCGTCGAAGAAGTGCTCGGCGTCGAAGATCACCTCCCGGCCGGCCTGGCAAAGCAGGCGGACGCTCTCGGCGATCATCCGTAGGTTTTCCTCCCGCGTAGTCTGGAGGATCTCGGTCACTTGGAAGGCCGAGGCCTTGCCGACCAGCGTGATCGCCGCCGCTCCCGAGTCCAGCAGCGCCCGCAACCCCGGATCGTCTTCCGCCCGGACGCCCTTCCGCCGGGTCATGCCGAAAGCGCAGACCTTGATCCGCTTCAGTTCCTGCAATCGGACCACTTGAAAATACTGGGTGTCTTTTTCGTTCGACGCCGGGTAGCCGCCCTCGACGAAGTCGAAGCCGACTTCGTCCAGTCGCCGGGTCAGTTGCAGCTTGTCGTGCAGCGAGAAGCTGATCCCCTCGGCCTGGGCCCCGTCGCGGAGCGTGGTGTCGTAGAGTTCGATACGGCGCATATTGGAAGGGATTGGGGATTAGGGATTGAGGATTGGTTTTTCACCGGGTAGGAGGGGGCGTTGCCGCCCCCGTCCTCCCACACCACCGTGCGTACGGTTCCGTACACGGCGGTTCAGGTTAAACGCAT
>JAFGPV010000174.1 GCA_016936015.1 Pirellulales bacterium | reverse complement strand
GCTATTGACGGACGTCCCTTCGGGACTCGGCGGAATGAAATCTATGGCGTCCTTTTCCCAGGGGCTGACGCCCCTGGCTATTGACGGGCGTCCCTTCGGGACTGGAAATACAATATTGTCTATCCTTTATTTCTTTTCCCCTCCATCCTTTTCCCTGTCATCCCAGATCTTCTTTTTCGCTTTCAGCAGCCGTTCGGTGTAGGATTCTTCCGTGGATTTTTCGGGGGCGATGCCGGGGGCGGGCGGGGGAGTTTTGGATTGGGCGGCGGGGGATTCTTCGAGGACGGTCGTGTCGGGCGGCTTCTGCGACTTCGGCAGCTCGAACCGGACCGCGCCGCGGAGCTGCTCGATCCGCTGGTCCACTTCCGCCTTCTTGCTCTTCAGCCGGTCGATCAGCATGGGCTGGGCCGCGACTTCCGCCCGGCGGAGGATCTTCAACAAGATCCATTCGTACCACGGCTTGAGCCATTCCAGGCTGATTTGCACGCGGCGGAAGAAGATGTCGGTAAAGAACAGGCAGCAGGCCAGCAGCAGGGCGTACTGCCAGGCCTCCTGACTGCTGCGGGCCTGGGGCAGGTCGTGGCGGAAGGAGTTGGGTTTCAGCAGGGCCTTCATCGGATCGGGGGCGTTGGGCGGGATTTCGATCATCAGGCCCGGCTTGCCGTCCTGGGGCGTCACCTTGGCGAGATGATCCAGCAGCGGCTCGTTAGGCTGGCGGTCGAGGAACTCGCGGGAGTAGGGGACGTTGACGCCGAAGCGGATCGGCGCCTGGCCCGCGCCGGGCAGGACCATGAACAGATACGCCCCGGGATCCTTGGCGTCGAAGGTCCCCTGGTAGCGGCCGGGGGCGATCTGCTCGATTTTCACGGGGACCGGCTTCATGTCGGGACCGACGGCCCGGCCGTTCATGTTCAGGAAGTTGAGGAATTCGTCGTTTTTATCCAGGGCGTTGATGATGAAGGTCCCTTGCTCCTCGCCGGCGCCGGTGGTGACGGTGAACTTGCCGGTTCCGCCGGCGGGCCGCATCGACCAGCGGATCATCTGGCCGAAGAGCTTGTCGTAGATTTCCTGCTGTTCCCAGCCGGTGGTCCACCGCGCCCCGGCGTCGGAGGTGAAGGCCACGGTCCGGCCCAGCCCGTAGGTCCAGCAGGCCAGCAGGGTGTTGTTTTCCTCTTCCTCGGGCCGGGGCGAAGTAAGGAGCGTCTCGACCAGGGGGTTTTGCTTTTTCGAGGTCAGCACGAAGCCCCGGATCGGCGGCAGGGGGCTGGTGACGCCGTTGAGCATCTCGTGCAGCGCGCGGACCCGGGGTTGGACCTGTTCCTTGTCCCAGACCAACGGCCGGGCCAGTCGCCGGGCCTCGCGTTGGAAGATCCGCGGCAGGGCCTTGGGATTGCCCACCGCATAGTATTTTCCCCCCGTCTGCAGCGCAATGGTGCGGAGCGTGGCGCTGCCCACGCCTCCGTGCGCCCCGATGGCGACCGTGGAGACGGTGACATTCAGTTTTTTCAGGTTTATCATGGTGCCCGGCGCCGGCGTGGACGGATCGCCGTCGCTGATGATGACCATGTGCTTGACGGCGGCGTCGGTGAGTATTTTCAGCCGGTTATAGGCCTTGACCATCGGCGGATCGAAGTCGGGCATGTCCTGCGGCTCCATCCGGTCGACCAGGGCCAGCATCTTGTTTCGGGCCGGGCCGACTTGCAGCATCCCGTTCCCGCCGCTCCAGAGCCAACTGTAGCCCATGTTGTCCCAGTGGAGCACGCCGCAGTAGTCCTGCGGGCCGAGGGTCTTGATCGCCGACTTGACGATCACCTTCTGCCAGTAGTTGCCGGCGGCCATTTCGCTGGCGTGCATGATCATCACCAGGGCGCCTTGGGGAATGACCTTCGGCGAGCGGATCTGGAAATCGACCGGCATCGCCTGCTCGATTTCGGTGTTGGTCCAGCCGCCGGCGCCGAAGCTGTTCGGACTGCCGAGCATCACCAGCCCGGCGCCCATCTGGTGCGTGTTGCTGACCAACATCGCGATCTGGTTGTCGCTCAGTTGGTCGCGGGCGACGTTGGCCAGGATCACCGTGTCGTAGGGCTGCAGCTCGGCCAGCGTGGTGAAAAACTCCTCGCTCTTCCGCGTCTCGACCTCCAGCCCTTGTTTTCCCAGCCGGGAGACCAGGTAGTCGAATTCGCCGGGATGGTCGGAGTCCTCGACCAGCAGCACGCGCCCCTTGCCTCGGACGTGCGTGAAGCCGGAGGCGCGGTTGTTTTGCGACATCGTGTCGTCGCTTTGCGGCCGCTTGGGAATGAACTGCGCTTCGTAGGTGTAGAAGTTGGGGGTGTCGATCTTCTGGCGGACGGTGAAGACGTTTTTGCCCGGGATCAGCGTCTTCGGCTCATCGCAGACGGTCTCGGTCCGCCCGGCGTAGGATCGCGTCACCATCAGCCGGCCGGCCACTTCGCCGCTGCCGCCTCCCGTGGGGGACGGATTATTGCCGACCACGATCCGCAGATCGAAGGGCTGGCCGCGTCGGGCGTCCGGCGGCAGGGCCACCCGGTCGACGGACAGCTCCGCCCGGGCCTGGTAGCGGACCGGCAGCACGTCGATGCTCACGCCCGAGTTGCCCAGCGCCTCGGCCTGCTCGGCGGCGTCGCCCAGGTTCTGGTTGCCGTCGCTGACGACGACCACCCGCTTAGCCGCGTCCTCGGGAAACAGGGCCTGGGCGAGCTTCATCGCCGCGGCCAGGTTGGTGTTCTCCCGGTCGATGAGCGTCTCGACCTTGTCGATCTGGACGTTGTCGTCGTAGGGGGGGATTTCCACGGCGGCGTCGCGGCCGAAGACGATCACCCCCACCCGGTCCTTCCCCCGGCGGTGCTCGCGGATCGCGGCGTTCACGTAGCGGATCATCTCCCTCCGGTCCTGCTCGGGAATGCTCATCGACTGGTCCAGCAGGTAGATCACCGTCAGCCGGTCGCTGGTCTGCACGAACTGCAGCTCCGCCAGGGCAAAGACCAGCAGCGTCAGCACCAGCGAGCGGGTGATCAGCACCACCCACCGCCGCACGCTCCCCAGGCCCGCCAACCGCCGGTAACTATACCACCACACCGCCGGCAGCAAGACCGGCAGCAGCCAGAGCCAGGCGGGCGATTGGAAGGAGGGGTAGGTCATTTAAAATCGAACCACCTGCACCCGGTGGTTATTCGAATCGAGGACGTACACCAGCCCATTGGGATGGATGAGGGCGGTCCAGGGGTTGAACAATTCGCCTTCCTTGCGGCCGTGCCGGCCCCAGCAGCCCAGCGATTTTCCGTTACGGTCCAGGCGCTGGATGCGGTTGTTGCCGAACTCGCAGACCAGCAGGGTGCCGTCGGGAGCGAGCTGGATGCCATAAGGATAATAAAGTTTGCCGGGCCGGCTACCCTGCCGTCCCAGGATTTTCAGCAGCCGGCCCTCGGCGTCGAAGACCTGGATGCGATGGTTGCAGGCGTCGGCGACCCATAGGCGGTCGTTTTCGTCGACGGCCAGGGATTGGGGCCGGGCGAACTGCCCCGGCCCGTCGCCGTGGCCGCCCCATTGGAGGAGAAATTCGCCCTCGGGCGAGAATTTCTGGATGCGGTCGAATTCTCCGTATTCGGCGACGTAATAATTGTTATGCGAATCCTGCACGACGTCGGTCACCAGGCCGAACTCGCCCGGCCTTTGGCCCGGGACGCCGCCGAAGACACGGAGCAGTTTTCCTTCCGGGGTATAGACCAGCACGCGGGAATAGTGGGTGTCGGGCACCAGCACGTGGCCGTCGTTGCCGATGGAAATGCCGGTCGGTTTGCCGTTGGCGTGATCGGGCGTCTGCCACTTGCGTAAAAAGGCGCCGTCGGGGCGGAAGACCTGGATCCGGGCGGTCATATCGACGATGTAGAGGTTTCCCGACCGATCGACGGTCATCGCCCGGGGTTTCTGGAACCGGCCGTCCGAGATCCCGCGCCGCCCCCAGACCGCCGCCAGTTTGCCGACGGAGACGCCGTCCTCCTCGCAGCCCGGCAGGAGGAGGACGCCGGCCAATATAAACCAACGAAAGGAGGGTGGCGGAAGTCGTGCGAACCGGTGCCTCCTCGGCCCCGGCGGCGAAGAAATCGCGATCTTCCATGCCGGGCGGGCCCGGCGGTTAATCAAGGAATTTGGCGTCATCTTGGTCCCTTTGTAGAGTAACGGTTTTTGTCCCTTGCCGCCAGAGACGGGCGCGTTTTACAAACGCCACGCGATGGCAATCGCAGGGGGGAAGGAAAAGGGGTACCCCCACCATTGATCCTCAGATTGTTTATGTTGTCTAGCCGACGGCCGGCGGCCGCCGAGACGTGCGTGGATGTCCCACGGCGGCTGTTGGCCGCCGGTTATTGGATGTGACTTTACCAATCGGATTTTCAATAAACCGATGGTGCCATGGATATCCAATTCCCGAATAAAAAAAGCACTTTCCCCCGGGTTGACGAATTGTCGCAAATGTTTTTATACTAATATGTTTGGTCAAATTTTGCTCGGTAGGGAAACCATGCCGGCTGTAATGATAGACGTGCTCAATGCCGAGGATTGGCGCGATGTGATCCATCGTGCCGTCCAATCATTGGCGGAAGGGGGATTGGTGGCCTTCCCCACCGAGACGGTCTACGGCGTGGCGGCCAGCGCCTTGGATGAAGACGCCGTCGGCCGGTTGTTGAAAGTCAAGTCGCGGAAGAAGGCCAAGCCCTTGACCCTGGCGATTAAGAGCGCCGACGAGGCGCTGGATTACGCCCCGGACCTCAGCCCGTTGGCCCAGCGGTTGGCGCGGCGGTGTTGGCCGGGTCCGATCACCCTGGTAGTCGACGATTCGCATCCGGACAGCCTCGTCCGGCGGCTGCCGCCGAAGGTGCGGCGGGCGGTTTCGCCCGAAAACGCCATCGGGCTGCGGGTGCCGGGCCATCAGGTGATTTTAGACGTCATGCGGATGCTGGCCGGCCCGTTGGCCCTCTCCAGCGCCAACCGCGGCGGCCGGCCCGAGGCCGTCACCGCCCCGGAAGTCGCCGAATGCCTCGGCGACCGGCTGGATTTGATCCTCGACGGCGGCCGCTGCCGGTACGGGCAGCCGTCCTCCGTGGTCCGAGTGCAGGGCAACGAGTATGAAATCCTCCGCCAGGGCGTCGTGCCCGAACGGACCGTGCAGCGGTATGCCAGCTTCATGATCCTGTTTGTGTGCACGGGCAACACCTGCCGCAGCCCGATGGCGGAGGTTTTTTGCCGCGATCTGGTGGCCCGGCGGTTGGGATGCCCCCCGGCGCAGTTGGAGGAACGCGGCGTGTCGATCCGCTCGGCGGGGATCGCGGCCCTGACGGGCGGCCAGGCGACCGCCGAAGCGGCCGAGTCCGTGCGGTCCTGGGGCCTGGACCTGGCCGGCCATGAAACCCAGCCGCTCACCGAACCGCTGGTCCGCCACGCCGACGTGATCTTCGCCATGACCCGGGCGCATCGCGAAACGATCCTGGCGCAATGGCCCGCCGCGGCCGGCCGCACGAAACTGCTCAGCCGCGACGGCGGTGACGTCGCCGATCCCATCGGCGGCGACCACGAACGCTACCGCCGCTGCGCCGAGCAATTGCACACGGAAGTCGCCGCCCGAGTCGGTGAATTACAATGGTGAATGACAAATCCGAGGAGAAGGAATGACGAATGACGAAGCTCGAATGACGAAAGAATGACGAATGACGAATGTCGAATGCCGAATGCCAAATGACGAAATCCCCTGACCACGATTGCCCGAGGATGTTTCGTCATTCAATCCTTCGGATTTCTTTCGTCATTCGGGCTTCGACATTCGTCATTTCCTTCTTCGTCATTTCCCGGCTTGCATCATCCGTTTCCATTACCTCACGTCCTTAAACTCCAAGAAAGACGCCTTTCATGCGTATTGCCGTCGGTACCGATCATCGTGGTTTTGCAATCCGGGAGAAGATTATCGAGTCGCTCAGGCAGCGGGGGCACGAAGTGCTGGACTTCGGCACGTTCTCGCCGGAGGCGGTGGACTATCCCGACGTCGCCGTCGAAGTGGCCGGGCGCGTCAGTCGGGGCGAAGTGGACCGCGGCGTGTTGGTTTGCGGGACCGGTCTGGGGATGTGCATCGCGGCCAACAAGTTCCCCGGCGTTCGCGCCACGCCCTGCCACGACGACCTGACGGTCGAACTGAGCCGCCGGCACAACGATTCCAACGTCCTTTGCCTGTCGGCCGACCTGCTGGGCGAGCGGCTCATCGACCGGATGATCGAAGTCTGGCTGAACACCCCCTTCGACGGCGGCCGCCACGCCCGACGCGTCGAGAAAATTGCCGATCTCGAACGCCGCGTGGAAGAAGAAAAACAAGCTACTTGACCAATTCCCGCACGAAACGGACCCGGGGGTTGCCGCCGCCCGGAGTGGGCGTGCCCGTCAGGTGCTCGGCCAGGTAGCGTTGCCGGTCTCTCGGATTGTGCGGCGGAGCGAAATTGTCGCCTTTTTGAAGAATCGGCCGCAGTTCGGAAATGCCGCCGAACTCTTCCTTTCCGGCCGACTGGCACGGGAACCAGTAGCCCTTGCCGTCTTTATCTTCCAGGTAGAATTCGGCGTAGCAATGGCCGGGCACCCAGACGGTTCGGGCGGGAACGTCGGCGGCGCGGCAGAGTGCGATAAACAGGGAAGTGATTTCCTCGCAGTCGCCGGTGCCGTCCTTCAAGGCCGCCGCCGCCCCCTTCAAAGGTCCGTTCTGGTACTTCACGTGCGCGCGGACCCAATCGTAAATGGCCTTCACCTTGTCCCAGGCCCGATCCTCTTTGCCGGCCAACTCCTTGGCCAGCTTCCGGATCCTCGGATCCCGGCTCTCGATCTTCGGGCTGGGCAGAAGGGCGAAACGGATGGAGGAGGGGAGTTTTTTCAGATCCGGCAGGACGAAGTCGTCGGTGTTCTTGGGCGGCAGGATCGCGTGGCGGCGGACCTCCAGCGTGATCACCGTCTTGGTCTCTTGGCCCGCCGGGAGATAGGGAATTCGCATCTCCATGATCTTCACCGTGCCGTTCAGCGTCCGGTAGCTGACTTTCGCCTCGGGCGAAACGTCTTCCTTGACCGTGCTGACCTGTTGCTCGGGCCATTCCACGGGAATCGGGGCGTATCCGTAAATCCCCCGGCAGGCGCCGCCGACGCCCGTGACGATGATCCCGCAACGCCATTGTTCCGTCTTCTCTTCGCCGAGCTTGCCCCCGGCGGACTCCTCGTCTTCCTTAAACTGCCCCCAGGCGGAACCGGCCGTGCCGAGAAGGAGCATCACCATAAAGATCCGAAAAAACGGCTGCATGTTCATTCTTCCATTGTAAATCGGCCAACCGGAAAAAACGAGAAAATTTGCCCGGCCGGTAAAATATAGCATCCTCACGTCCCGAGATGCGGTTAAAATGTCACTGCCGGAGCGGCGACCGCTTGCCGGAATCCGTAATCTGGCAAGAATTTAGGTCAATCCGCCACCCCGGAGGACAGATTGCCAAGCTGTCCTACGATGTTGATTGACGAACGCGACCTCGCGACCCCAAGGAGCAACCATGACGGAAAATCTCCCGTGGACTGGTCCCCGCATCCTGCAAATGATGGGCGGTTTCCGCGAGGCCTGCGTGATCGCGGCCGCCGCGGACCTCGACGTCTGGTCGCTGTTGGGCGACCAGGCCCTGACGGTCGAGGAGATGGCCCGGCGGATGTCCGCCGACCTGCGGGCGGCCACCGTCCTGTTGGACGCGGTGACGGCCCTGGGTTTTTTAAGTAAAGACCAAGGACGGTACCGTGTCCCCGAGCCGCTCCGTCCGCTGCTGACGGCCGGCACACCGCAGACCGTGCTGCCGATGCTGCTGCACCAGGCGAACCTGGTGCGGAGCTGGTCGCAACTGGCCCAGACGGTTCGGCAGGGAAAACCGGTCCCGCGGATTCCGAGCATCCGCGGCCCGGAGGCCGACCGGGCCGCCTTCATCGCCGCCATGCACTCCGTCTCCGGCCCGATCGCCGACGAACTGGTAGCGAAACTGCAACCGATTTCCTTTCACCATCTCCTCGACGTGGGCGGGGCCTCCGGCACCTGGGCTCTGGCCTTTCTGCGGATCGTGCCGGAGGCGAAGGCCACGATCTTCGATCTGCCCGACGCCGTTGAGCAGGCACGCGAACGAATCAATCAGACACCCTTTGCCCGGCGGATCACGCTGGTCGGCGGCGATTTTTACACGGACGATCTGCCTTCCGGGGCCGACTTCGCCTGGGTCAGCGCCATCATCCACCAGCACGACCGGCAACACAACCGCAATCTGTTCGCCAAGGTCTATCGTGCCCTCCAACCCGGCGGCCGGGTCGCCGTCCGCGACATCGTCATGCAGCCCGACCGCACCCAGCCCCGCGACGGCGCCCTGTTCGCCGTCAACATGCTGGTGGGCACCGAGACCGGCGGCACGTACACCTACGACGAGATCGCCGCCGACCTCCAATCCGCCGGCTTCGCCGATCCGAAGTGGGTCGTCAAAGACGAAGGGATGCAATCGGTGGTTACCGCAATCAAGTCGACGTAGTAGAACTTTCCGGCGAATTGCTCTGAGCGTATTCTCGCAGGGCGTGAACGTTGGCCTCGGGCGTGTCGCGGGGGATTTCGCAGCCGGCCTCGATGATGAAGGAATTGCCGGCTTGGCGGTGGCATTCGGCCAGGGCCGTGAGGATCGACTGCGGCGCGCCGTTGCGGATCTCCTGGACCGGATGGAGATTGGCGCCCAGGACCTGCCGGGGGCCTGTTTCCCGCCGGGCCTCGTGCATCGGGACGGGGTAATCGACGTCGACCATTTCGCAGCCCAGTCGGCCGATGCCGGCCAGGATCCGCCGCGTGTTGCCGCAGATATGCAGCCGGACCGCGGCGTCCAGGGCGTGCAGGGCGTCGATCATCTTTTTCTCGTAGGGCCAGACGAACTCGTCGTAGATTTGCGGGCCGACCAGTGAGGCGGCGGCGTCGCCCACGCCGATCAGGTCGGCGCCGGCCTCGATTTGGGCCTTGGCGAAGGCCAGTTCCATCTCCAGGATGAAGTCGAACAGGTCGCGGACGAAGGGGGGATCGTCGAAGAAATCGGTCATCAGCCGGTTGATGCCCCGCAGGTCGGCCGCCTCGGCGCAGGGGCCTTCGATCCAGCCCTCGATCAGCTTTTCGCCGCCGATCCGCCGGCGGAACTCAGCGGCGGCTTTCACGCGGTCGTGCATCCGTCGGCCGCCTAGGGGATCCGGCGGCCGGAGCTTCTTCAACGCCGCTTTGTCGGCCAGCAGGGCCCGGACTTCGTCCACGGCCGGCGGCTGGTCGTCGAAAAACTGGATGGCCGCCCCGCAGTCGGCCGCCTCCCGGGTGGGATCGGAGATGCACGAGACGTAATCGAAATCGAATTTCTCCGCCGTCCGGAGCTGCCCCGCCACCAGCGTTTCAAAATCCGCCGCGTACCGGCCGTACGGCACGCCGATCTGGTCGGCGGCGAACATCATCGTAATCGGCATCAGCGGCAGGCTGTCCGTTGGTTGACCCGAAAACATCGCCCGAATACGTTCGTAACCGTTCATGGAGTTGTCTTTGTCGCTTGAATGATGGTTTCATCGTATCGCACGGCGATCGTCTGTCCCGGCGGGACGACGAGGAAGCGGTCGTCGTCCCAGGGGCCGTCGACCAGGGCTTGGAGCAGGCGCATGTCGCCTGGGATTTTTTCGAACTGCCAGCCCCGCTCGGCGGCCTCGCGGCGGGCCTGCTGCTCGAAGCGGTCGTCCGGCTCGACGCCCATCTCGATGAACGTCATTTTCGTGTAGTTCCGCGTCATGTCGCCGAGCTGCTCGTAGAGGAACCGGGCGTTTTCCTCGCCGTACTTGGCGACGAGCTGCTCGTAGGTTTGCGTCATGCCCGAGCGGTTGTGGATGGCGTCGGGCCAAGCCTGTTCCAAGTTTTCGCCCCGTTCGATCCAGCCGCTGGTCTTGAAATAGACGCCCGGATTGCGTTGGAAATAGTCGAGATACCGCTCCTTGCTGCCCAGAAAGAGCGTGATGCAATCGTGGGCCCGGGGGACGACCAGGGGGATCGAGCGGGCCGTCAGACCCACGACGCCGTTGCTGCACAGGGCGTAGCCCAGCAGAATGGCCTCATACTGTGAAGTGTCCACGGCGGCCAGCGCTTCCGCCAGCCGGGCCGACATGCCGGCCTGCCCGATGTCGTGCAATCCCTTGGGCAGGAACTCGATGTCGATCTGGTTGACCGACCGGGCCGCGGCGGCGCACAGTTCGCGGAAAAAAATCTCGCAGGCGATCAGCTTCAGACGCATAAAATCCTTCATCCTTCATCCCTCATCCTTCATCCCTCGTCCCTTCTCCCTCCGGCTGGGCGATGAACCGGTAGCCGGCGTCGCGGAAGGTCAGAAAATGGACCGGCTGGGCGGGATCCGGCTCGAAAATCTTTCGCAACCGGCGGATGAACTGGTCGGGCGCCCGGGTGTGGAGGTTCCCCGGCAGCCCCCAGATTTTCTCCAGCAGTTCGGAGCGGGGGATGACGCGACCCTCGTGTTCGATAAAGTACTTCAGCAGCGACATCTCCAGTTGCGTCATGCGGACCGGTTCGCCGCGGACGGTGACGTCGAAGCTCTCGAAGTTGATCTCCGCGTCGGCGAAGGCGAAGCGGACGATCGTTTTCGTCGGGGGCGGTTGTTTGTCCCGGCCGTGCAGCGTCAACAAGTTCTTCACCCGCACCAAAAACTCATCCAGGTCGAAGGGCTTGGTGAGATATTGGTTGGCGCCGACTTCAAATCCCCGGGTGCGGTCTTCGATCAGCGTCCGGGCGGTGAGGATGAGAATGGGGATCGCCACGTCGGTCCGACGGATCTCCTCGCACACGGCGTAGCCGCTCATCCCCGGCAGCATCAAGTCGAGGATCACCAGGTCGACGGCCCGGGGATTTTCCCGGAGGATCCGCAGCGCCGCCGGGCCGTCGCCGACCGTGCTCACCCGATAGCCCTCGGCCACCAGGTTGTACCGGATGCCGTCGGCCAGGTGCTGTTCGTCTTCCACGACCAGGATGTGGGCGGGATGGGACATGGATTATTGGAAGGACGAATGACGAATGACGAAAGAATGACGAATGACAAATGACAAATGACAAAAACGAGCCATTCACGGCGGTGGTCCAGGGAAGTTTCGTCATTCGATCATTCGGATTTCTTTCGTCATTCGTCATTTGACATTTGACATTCATCATTCGTCATTCGTCATTTTCTCCATTCTGTTTTTTCGATTTATTAACGGGGACCGGCAGTTGCACCTCGAATACGGTCCCGCCGACGTTCTTCCGGTCGCGGACGCGGATCCGGCCGTGCAACCGGTGGACCAGGGTGCGGACGATGAACAGGCCCAGTCCGGTGCCGGGCTTTTCCCGCTCCAATTCGGAACCGAGGCGGACGAATCGGCCGAAAATCTTGCGGCGGTGCGGAAAGGGGATCCCCCGGCCGTTGTCGGCCACCTGGACCATGACGTAGTGTTTCTGCCCGGCGTGCAGCGAAACTTCCACCTGGGGCGGCTTGCCGGCGTATTTCACCGCGTTGTCGATCAAGTTCCGGAAGATCACGTCCAGGTCGGAGCGCCGCGCGGGAATCACGCAGGGCGAAACGTCGCAGCGGACCGTCTCCGCCGGCACACGGTAGCTCTGGCAGACCGTGGCGGCGCACTGCGGCAGCAACTCGCCCAGGTCCACGTTTTCCAGGGAGTCCGGGGGAGACTGGGCGTCGACCCGGCCGGCGTCGAGCAACTGGTTGATCAGCCGGTTCAGCCGGTCCAGATCATCGAGCATCGACCGGTAGAAATCGGCCTGCTCGGTCTCGCTGACGTGATGCCGGCTGAGCGTTTGCAGGTACAGTTTCATCGAGGCCAGCGGCGATTTCAGCTCGTGGGTCACGCTGTCGATGAAATTCGACTGCCGGTGGCTTAAATTAATGGCCTTGATCGAAAGGATCAAGTACGTGATCGTGCCCGCCAGCAGGAGGATCATAAACAACGAGCCGATCGTCAGCAGCGTCCAGTACAGCCCGGGATGCTGCCGGGCCTGCAAGGCCCCGAAGACGTTCAGCAGCACCCAGCCGACGGACAACACGCCCAGCAGGGCGATCATCACGATCGCCAGGATGATCGGCAGGCTCAGGGAGCGGCGGAAGGGCATATTTCGACGATACCATAAGCCAGCCCGCTTGGCTAGCGCCGGTCGAAGCGGCATCCTGCCGCTTCAGGCCGCTTCCTACCGAACAGGAGAATCCATTTTCGTCTTCAGTACGCGGCAAGATGCCGTGTCTACTTGCACGCCGCCCGCAGGGCGCGGATGAAGTCCGGGGTGGTGCCGCAGCAGCCGCCGAGGAAGGACGCGCCTGCCTCGCGCAGGGCGGGGACGTAGGAGGCGAACTCCTCGGGTGTTTGGGCGTAGATCGTCCGGCCCTCGACCATCTGCGGCAGGCCCGCGTTGGCCTTGATCCAGATCGGCAAGGGCGTCGTTTGGCGGAAGCGGCGGCAAATCTCCACGAAACCGGCGATGCCTTGCCCGCAATTCGCGCCGATGACGTCCGCCCCCGCGGCGGTCAATTGCTCGGCGGCCTGCTCCGGCGTGACGCCCATCAGCGTGCGGTCCTTGTCCTTGCCCGAGTCGAAGGTCATGCAGGCGACCACGGGCAGCCCGGTCGTCTTGGCCGCGTCTACGGCGAGTTGGACCTCCGCCAAGTCGGACATTGTTTCGATGACGATCCCGTCGGCGCCGGCCTCGGCCAAAGCCCGCACCTGCTCCTCGAAGACGTCTTCCAATTCCGAGGCGTCGCTCTGCCACATCATGAGCATCACCCCGCTCGGTCCGACCGAGGCGAAGACGAGGGCCTGCTCGCCGGCCGCCGCCCGGGAGATTTTGACGCCGGCTTGATTGATCTCACGTACTTTCTCGGCCAATCCGTGCCGGGCCAGCGCCAGCCGGTTCGAACCGAAGGTGTTGGTCAGGATAATCCGGCTCCCGGCCTCGACGTAGGCCCGGGCGACCTCCTCAACGGCCTCCGGCCGTTCGAGATTCCAAGCGTCCGGAAAACCTCCCACCGGCAATCCCCGCTCCTGAAGCTGTGTTCCCCAGGCCCCGTCGGTAATCACCGGCGGATGGGCCAACAGTCGGTTCAACGTGTTGTGCATGATTGTTTCTCCGGGAGTTGATTATTTTCAAAATCCCGAAAACCGTCAAGCGGATCTTTTCTGTAGACCAGCCGTTTACGACTGGGTACGGGAAGGAGAAAAACCATTTTCACTTTTACAATCAGCCCCCTTAAGGGGGCTTCAGGGAAAAAGAAAAATAATTATCTATCTATTTCCCCAGGCGTGAACGCCTGGGCTAGAGAAAATTTCCTCATTCCACGTTGATGAGAGAACGTATGAAAGCCAATCCCCCAACGCGTCCTGATGCATC
>JAFGPV010000173.1 GCA_016936015.1 Pirellulales bacterium | reverse complement strand
CGATCCCGAGCAGGTCGTCCGCTGGGCGGGCCGTCCCCTGGCGGTGATCGACTGCTTCGGCATCCTCCCCGATGACGCCATCCGCCGCTACTTCGAGCTAGGCTGCGAGGTCAAGGCCCTCGGCCGCGGCCACATCCAGCGGATCAAGGAGCAGGTGCGGGGGAAGAAGGGATGAACACGGTAGGGATTGTGCCCTGGAAGCCGGATCATTCATGGTCCTTTCACGCGGATCGGTTCCGCCGAGACTTCGACGACCTTGCCCAGCAGGTGCTTGTCGAAGAAGGCGCGGAGACGGCGGTCGGCCTCGGGGCCGGCGGCGGGGTGGCCGCCGCCTTCGAGCGCGACCAACGTCGAATCGACCCCCGCTTTTTTCAATGCCTTGTGGAACGCGACGGCTTGGCTTTGGTAATTGACGATCGGGTCTTTCGTGCCGTGGAGATGGAGGAAGGGCGGGCAACCCTTGCGAACGTAATAGATCGGCGAGGCGGCTTTCAGTTCTGCGGCTTTCTTCTTGAGCGGACCACCGAACAACGTCACCAGTAGGTCGTCGTCGTTGGGATCTTTAAAGCCGATGTTCGGCAGGTCCGTCGGACCGCAATTGTTGACCACGCATTGGACCCGGGACGAGATCCCGGGCGAACCGCTCTTGCCCTCAAGTTCCTTCCGATCGCCGGTCACGCCGAGCATATTGACGAGATGGCCGCCGGCCGAGACGCCGCAGACGCCGATGCGGTCGGGATCGACGCGGTACTTTTTCGCGTTGGTGCGGACCCAGCGGACCGCCGCCTTGCAATCGTGGATTTGGGCGGGCCAGGGCACCGTACCGGAAAGCCGGTAGGCGACGGTAAATCCCACGTAATCGCCGGTTTGGACCAGCGGCTTCAACACGGCAATTCCCTCGCTCTTTTCACCGTATTTCCAGGCGCCCCCGTGAATGTAGATAATTGCCGGCCGCAGTTTTTTCCCGGCGGACCGCGGTTGCAGCACGTCCAGTTTCAACGGCTTGCCGCCGGCCCGGCCGTACTCGACGTCCCGCTCGACGATTACGTTTTCCGTTTCCGCCGGCTGGCGAACGGCCGACAGCGACGGGTCGTTCGGCGGGGGGAGGGCGATCGCAACGCCGGGCGGAAAAACGATCCATCCCGTCCAACAAATCGTCAATGATAGAAGGTGTTTCACGATTCACTTCGGAAAGAGACAAAATAAAAATCAGTTTTTCGCCCGGGTCAACGGGCGGAACTGGGGGGTCGCGTGGGCGAACTGGCGGGCGGCGTGGACGGCCTCCTGGTAGAACTGCTGCTGGGCGCGGATTTTCGAGCCGCGGCGTGCGACCCGGTCGTACGTGCCGTCGGTATTCAGACGCCAGGCCTGCTGGTTGTCGGCGAAGCAGGTTTCGAGAATCCCGATCAATCGCTGCCGCAGGCGGCGGTCGACGACGGGGAAGAGGATCTCCAGCCGCCGTTTGAGGTTTCGCCGCATCCAGTCGGCGCTGCTAAGGTAAACCTCCTCGTGGCCGCCGTTACGGAAGTAATAGACCCGGGCGTGTTCGAGGAAGCGATCGACGATCGAGCGGACCTCGATGTGTTCGGAGACGCCGGGCACGCCGGGCCGCAGGCAGCAGATGCCGCGGACGTTCAGCCGGATTTTTACTCCCGCACGGCTTGCCCGGTACAAGGCCCGCACGATGTCCGGGTCTTGCAGCGAATTAATCTTGGCCATGATCAAGCCCGGCCGGTCGGCGGTGGAGACCTGGATCTCCCGCTCGATCAAGTTGATGAATTCCTCTTTCAGCCCGCTGGGAGCGATGCGGATCTTCGACCAGCCGACGGGTTCGGAATAGCCGGTCAGGAGGTTGAAAAAGGCGGCCACGTCAGAGGCAAGGTCCTTGTCGCAGGTAAGCAATCCGATGTCGGAATAGAGCCGGGCGGTGCGGTCGTTGTAATTGCCCGTCGCGAGGTGGACATAGCGTTCCAGCCGCTGCGCCTCGCGGCGGACGATCAGCAAAGCCTTGGCGTGGGTCTTCAGCCCGGCGACGCCGTAGATCACGTGGACGCCGGCGTCTTCCAGGCGTCTTGCCCATTGGATGTTCCGTGACTCGTCGAAGCGGGCCTTCAGCTCCACCAGGACGGTGACTTCCTTGCCGTTTTGGGCGGCGCGACCCAGGGCCTGCACGACCGGCGAGTCGCCGCTGGTGCGGTAAAGCGTCTGCTTGATGGCCAGGACCTGGGGATCGGCGGCCGCCTGCTCGACCAGCCGGACCACCGGATCGAAACTCTCGTAGGGATGGAACAGCAAGACATCGTGGTCCTGGACGGCCGCCCAGAGGTCGTCAGCCCCCAGCAGGTCACGGGGCGTCTGCGGCGGCCAGTCCTTGATTTTCAGGTTGTCGAAACCGCTGCGCAGCGCCAGATCCATTAGCAAGCCGGCGGCCAGCGCCTCGACCTCGAAGACGTTCTCCTCGTCGAGCTTCAGCCAATCGACCAGCCAGCACCGGATCCGCGGGTCGGGATCCTGCGAGAGCGTCAGCCGCACGGCGGCGCGGCGGCGGCGCGATTGGACCACCTTCTCCATCGCCCGCAGTAAATCCTCCACCTCCTCGTCGTCCAACACGACGTCGGCGTCGCGGGCGATCCGGAAGACCGCCGTGGCCTGCACCTCGCTGCCGGGGAAGAGCGCAGAAAGATTGGCCGCGATCGCCTCCTCGGTCCACGCCAGGTGTAGGCCTTCTTCCGAAGGGAGCGTGATCCATCGCGGCAACTGGGTGGGGATCGGCACGACAACGAATTTTTCAGCGTGAGCCGGGCCGTTCTCGGCCCCGGTTGCGGAGGGATTGGGGATTGGGGATTGGAGATTAGAGAACGTCGGGGCCGAGGACGGCCCGGCCTGCTCGACCTTCGATCTTCGACCCTCGACTTTCGACCCTCGACTTTTGATCCTCGATTTTTCGTCCTTACCCGGACTCTCCCCGGAAACCACCGCCGCCACGCAAATCTGCAAACTGGGCAGGAGCGGGCGCGGGTCCAAATCCTCCATCGACAGCGGGGTCAGCAACGGCAGGATCTCCCGGGTGAAGTAGGCCCTCAAGAATTGCTGCTGCTCGGGTGTCCAGTCCGGGCGGCGCCAAACGACCAACCCCTCGGCGGCCAGCGCGGCCAGCACGTTGCGGATCCCTTCGGCCTGTTGGGCGTACATCCGCTGGACGCGGCGGCTGACGGCCGTAAGCTGTTCGGCGGGGGTCATGCCCGACGGATCGCGGCGGCGGACCTTGGCCGCCTTCTGCTGCATCAGGCCCGCCACGCGGACCAAGTAGAATTCGTCCAGGTTGGAACTGACGATGGACAGGAATTTCAGCCGTTCCAGCGGGGGCAGGTCCGTCGAGAGACCCTCTTCCAGGACGCGCTGGTTGAATTCCAACCAGCTTAGTTCGCGGTTGACGTATAATTCCGGGGATTTCAGGGAGTCTTTGGGCATTGCATCTATCCTAATCGCAGCGGAGGATCTCCGTGCTTATTCTTCCTCCAGCCGGATTTTCAGGCCGAAAATCTCCTCGAAGAGGTCGCCTTTGGCGGCCAGGGCGCGCTCCTCCAGCAGGCGGTTCGAGCCGGGGAGGGCGAGCAACAGCTCGTCGCCGCGGCGCTCGAGGCGGATTTCCTGGACGCGGCGGTGATGGCCGCGGATCAAGGCGTCGGCCACCCGCAGCAGCGCCGAGAGCTTGCCGACCACCACCCGCTCCTCGCGCCGCAGGGCCGTGAAATTCGGATGCTGCGCCCGGGGAATGCTCCGCCGGTGGTACCGGGCGATCTGGGCAATGAGATTGATCTCGTTCCGGTTCAGGCCGAAGATCTCCGCGTTGCCGATCAAATACTCGCTGTGTTTGTGGTGCGCCCGGTTGCTGACGTAGCGCCCGACCTCGTGCAACAATCCCGCCACGCGGAGCAGCAGGCGGTGCCGCTTGCTCAGCGCGTGGTCGGCCTGCAGGAGGTCGAACAACCGAATCGCCACCTCGGTAACGTTCCGGGCGTGATTCATGTCTACGCGATACTTTTCCGCAATCGAGGTGGCGGAATGGATGATCCCCTGCAGCAGGTCCTCGTCCTCCTGCCCGGTCACCTCGCGGGCCAGCTCCAGGAGCAAGCCGTCGCGCATCGAGGCCTGGGAAACCAGCATGTCGTCGGCCTGGAGGGCGTGCAGCAGGATCTGCAGGACCAGGAGCGCCGGATTGAGCGTCTCCGTCTCGGCGAAAGGGAGTCCGTGCCGCTTGGACAGCTCCTCAGGCGTATAGCGTTCGCAGCGATCGACGAAGCCGTCAAAGTCGGCCGATTGAATGATTGCCAGGTCGGCGGATTCGGCGGGTTGTCCGATTGCCCGGCCGGCAAACCGCGCGTCGCCCCCCACGGCCACAAAGGTCTCGATTTCCGCCAGGGGGACGGGCATCTGCAAATTGTCCAGCGCGGTGGAAATGTGCTGTCGGAGCAGGTCGGCCGATCGCCGGGGAGACTCCTCGCTGGTGGAGAACATCTCTTGCAGCCGGATGGAACCCAGCCGCAGGCTCTGCGAGGCGGCGATCTCGCCGTTTTCCAGGAGCGTCAGTAGGGTGCTCCCGCCGCCCACGTCGGCGATCAAGGTCCGCCGGTGATCGCCGCCCAGCCGGGGGCCGAGCGCCTGGCGGACCGCGGAGACGGTCAACCGGCACTCCTCGGAGGTGTCGATCACCTCGACGTGGAAGCCGGTGCTGAGGAAGATGCGGTCGAGGAAGATATCGGCGTTGCTGGCCTCGCGGACGGCGCTGGTGGCCACCGCCCGGATCCGCCGGGCCTGGTACAACTCGACCACCTGGCGGAAGTCGCGCAACACGCGCAGCCCGGCGCGCATGCTCTCGCCGCCGAGCCGTCCGCGGCGGAAGGTGTCCTGCCCCAGCCGCGCCGCCCGCTGCAGACGCTCGAGGACCTCGATCCGCCCGTCGCCGAAGACCTCGGCCAGCGCCATCCGGATGGCGTTGGCGCCGATGTCAATGACCGCCACTACCTCGGCGGCGGGAGAGGTTGGTTTTTGCTCCATTGTCGACCGAGCAAAGAAAAAGAGAGCTTCCAGGAATAATCTATTTATTGTTCCGATGACGGGCGGGAGGTCAAGAGCAGATGGGCATTTCCCGTTCTACAGGACGGCCGGTTCGCGGCGCGGGGGCCGAGAGGGCGGGAGGACGGGGGCGGGCGGGAAGACGACCGCTTCCGGAAGAGCGTGGGATTCGGGAACCTGATGCGGATCATCGCCGTTGGCGCGGGAAATCGGCGGGGAGGGAGCCGGCGAGGGAACGGTAACCGGAGCATTGGGGACACGGTCGCGGGGAGCGGGCTTGGCCGACTCGGGGCCGGTCGGGCCGAGGCGGACCACCGTCAGAAGGTTGGTCCAGAAATCCTCGTCGCCCAACTCCCGCCAGAAGGCGGCAAACTCGCGGAACAGCTCCTCGCGCTGGCGGCGGCGGTTCTCGCGGAGGAAATCCACCCCGGGTTGGAGCCGCTCGAAGGGCCGGGTGTGCCCGTAGGAGGCGACGATCCGCCGGGTTTCGCTGGCGGTGAAATCGTCGAGCCGGTCCTGCCAAACGTCGCAGTCGTGCAGATCGCCCAGGAGGGTTTGCAGCCGCTTGACCTTTTCCAGGCACGGATCCAATCGTTTGTCGTACAGCGGCCGGGAAATCTCCATCGTGTAGCGGAGCCGCTTCAGCGCGATCCGCATGGCGTGGTGCCGCTCGGCGTTCTCCGGCTGCTCCACGCAATCGCGGAAGGCAAGCAACTCCTCTTGCCGATCGGTGACGTTCCGTTCTGCCTGGAGGAAGGCATAGGGCGACTGGACGCGGACAGCCTTCTTTTCGCCCCGGCGGAGGATGCGCTTGGACCGCTTTTCCAATTGGTCGAGCCGGCCGTCGCGCTGCACACGACGGATGGCCTTGAGCACCTTTTTTTGCAGGCCCTCGCGCGCGCATTCCCAATGGGCCAGAAGCCGTGCCAGCCCCGGCAGACACGCCGGTTTCGGCGCGGCAGATAAAACGCCGTGCAGAAATTCGATCTGGACGTCTTTGTCGCGGGCGTCGCTGAGCTTGGCGGTGATCCGGCGGATGGCCGATTCCCAGCGGGCGACCCGTTTCCGCTTGAAGCACGGGGCGAAGACCTTCAGCGCCGCGCGGAGCCGCCGCGTGGCCACCCGGGCGCGATGGATGTATTCGATGTCTTCCGCGTCGCGGATGCCCTGGAACTGCGCACGGAGCTGCTTGGCCTGTTTTCGCAGGAACTTGGCGGCCAACAAGCGATATCCGGCGTCCACAATTCCAGCCTTTCAACGAAGAACCATAACCGGGAATAAAATCACGTTTTCGCAGGTTTCTAAAAACTCCCCGGTCTGTAGGACTATTATATTTTACGGTAAGAATGCCGCCTACCGCCGAAGCGAAATGATCGACTCAACACCAGTCAATTTACTCCTGATTGGCGGAACTCCACCCCAACACCCCTCTTTTGTGGCCCCTCGCGAGAGGATGATTGTCTGGGTAATCCTGGAAAACGACAGGGGACTGATTCGGGGCCTGCCAGCCCGGAAGGCCCGCTTCCTAATGGCTTCCTAACATTACGCAAACATTCAAGACGATGCCCTCGGAAAGCCCGGGAGAGAGGATCGGCTTGTTCCGCCGAGAATTCAAGAAATTATTGGGGCAACCGGAGTGCAAAAATTTTCCCGCGGCCTTCGGGACTGGTGGATAAAATGTTGATGGGTTGATTGCGTAAGGGACTCGGGGACATCGGAGCAGAGTCTTGCTAATCCTCGGTTATTCCTGCCCCGCTGACTTCCAGCGGCAACACGTCGGGTGGGGTGAAGAGATCGTCGTGTTGCGTTTGCGCCAACCGGATCAGGAGCAGTTTCTGCTCCAGCCGCCCATCTTTCTCGGTGAAGAAGTAATGGCCCAGGCTTCCCCGGCGGTCGGGCAGGCTGGTCAACAACAGGATCGAGCCGGGCGAGAGCTTGGCGCTCAGCGCGAGGTCGGTAAACTCGCGTTCCGGTTTGCCGAAGTCGGAACGCCATCCGCTCTGATCGGCCGTCCAATTCTTTCGGGATTGACCGTACTGGATTTCCGGGACGACTTCGATTTGCACGGATCCGTCGGTCTGCGGGAAGGACTTCAGGGACAGCACGCCTTGGGCCTGCTCGTATGTCTTGCCGCCGACTTCGCCGCACTGACACACCAGGAGGGGCAATTGCTCATAGACGCCGGAAACGACGATCTTGCTCGGCTGCCCGGTGTGGAGGTGCAGTCGGCTCCGCAGGACTCGGGGTTTGACCGCCAGGTCGACCAGCTCGATTTGTTCGTCCTCCTGGGCGATGGGCGGTTGAGTGGAAAGTTCCAGCAGGTGCGCCAACGTCGTGGAGATCTGGCTGCTTTGCAGTCCCGCGCGGAAGCCGTTCCGCTGGAGCCGCTGACGCAGCTTGGGCGCGAAGTGTAGCTCGTCGACTTCCTCCCAGAGCGTCTGGTTGGCCTCCGCATCGTCGAAGGGGACGCGGATAAAGAAGACCTCTAGCGCACAGCTATCGGGCGACATGGGCCGGGGCGCAAACAGCGACTTGCCGGGGGTGTGCAGGACCGGATGACACCCCGCCGCCGTTGCCAGCAATGCCAGTGTCGCTATCGCCGTGCTCTGAAAGAACCAACGCATCGAAATCCTTTAGCCCCCGGCGATTCGCCGGGAATTCGGCGGCGGCCTTACGCCGCAGGGAAACCGCGGAAATCAAGAAAAGACATCCCCCCGCCGCCCAACCGGGCGGTATAGGGTAATGGCCCCCCGAATGCCTGTCAAGAGCGAATGACGGCCCGAAAAACCTGGCATTCTGACGGGCACCATCGATAGATGGTCGGCGTCGATGTCCGTCAGGATGACGAATACTTGCAAAATCGCTCACTCGACGACGGGCTTGGCCGTCAGGGTCGACAGGGAGTTCCCCGTGGATCTCTCGGCGGCGGTCTGGATGTAACGCTCCAGCAGGTATTTCTGGTCCGGATCGAGCCGGATCGCCCGGCGGAAGCAGGAGAGGGCTTCGGCGTAGTTCCCGGCTTGATATAGCGTCCGTCCGAGCAATTCGACGTTTTTCGGATCGTCCGGATCGATTTGCTCCGCGGTCCGGAGGAAGGATTCGGCTTGAGAGTAATCCTGACCGCGAGAAGATGCCTTCCCCAATCCGCGATACGCCTCGGCCAGGAGCGGGCGCAACCGGGATCGTTCTTGCGGATCGCTCCTCCATGTCTCTTCGAATACCTGCCGGGCCTGGGCCCACTGCCGATTGCGGAGATAGGTTTCGCCCAGACCCCGGCGGGCCTTGGAAAGCAAGGGGCGCAGTTCGCTTTCCCGCAAGGGATCCCAGCGGAGGGCCTCGCGGAAATCTTCCATCGCCGGGGCGAAATTCTTCTGTCGCAGCAGCGCTTCTCCGCGGTATGTGTAGGCCTCGACTGAGTCGGGCCGGAGCTGCAGGGCCTCCGTGGCGTCGGAAACGGCCGCGAAGCACTGATCCACCCGAAGATGAGCGAGGCTCCGCTTGATCAGGGCGTCGATGAAATCCGGCCGGCGGCGGAGCGCCTCGTCGAACTCGCGGAGCGCCGTGTACGCGGAGCCGTGGTCCAACAACAGGCACCCCCGTTCGTAATCGACCTCGGCCGATTTCGCATCGAGTCGCTCGGCCTCGCGGAGCCGGGCCATCGCCTCGGAGAAGCGATCGTCGGAGTTCAACGTTCGGGCCTCGGACAGCAGCTTTTCGACGCGTCGATCAGTCGGTGCCGGACCGTCGGGCGGTTTCGATTGCTTTCGAGAGGGCGGTCCTTGTTGTTCGGGCGGGGACGGCAACTGGAGTTCCTCTTCCGCCCGACGGAGCAGGTCTTGCTCATGGAAGTTCTTGTCGAGGCGCTGGGCGACCAGCAGACTGTTCTTCGCTTCCAGATAATCCGGCAAATCAGCGCGAAAGTACGCCTCGCCCAGCACAGTATAAGCTCGGCCTTGTTGCGGAGCCTGCCGGACGGCCTCCTTAGCGTCGAAGATCGCCCGGCTGTAGAGCTTTAACTGGCAGTGGGCCTCCGCCCGCGCGAGATACGCCTCGGGATAGTACGATTGGAAGCCGACGGCCTGCGTAAAGTCCTCCGCGGCCAGTTGATAAAGGCCCAAATCGGCAAAGACCTTTCCCCGCAGGTAATAGGCTTCGGGAATGCGCGAATTGTAGGTTAGCGCCTGGGATAGCAGGTTCAGCGCCCGATCGAGGTCCGGCGACGATTTGTTTTTCGCGTCCGCAACGGCCTTTGCATAAGCCGCCTTGCCCTCCCCCAACGCTTTTCGGGCAGGATTAATTTGCTCCTGCTCCGGCGGCGGACTCGAGCAACCGGCGACCAGGGCGCCGCCCAGCAGGAGCGCGGCCCACCACACAACCAACCGCAGTGAGAATGGTGTTCGGGCATTCATGACAGGACTTTCCTGAAAAAGTTTTCTTTGGAGGATCAGACAACCAAGGTCCTGGAGCGGATTGCCCCTCCGCCCCGGGAAGCCGGCGGACATCCTGCTCCCCCATAATGCCTTGGAAACATGATCCTTAATAAACATAGTCCAAGGTGTGCAAGAGTCCATCGTATCCAACGACAGGGACGGGCGAAAACGAAGGGTAATCCTCTCCGCTATGCCTTGGAAGAATAGGCAGCTAATTTCGAGGAGCCGGGGGGGATTCGACAGTAAATAATGTCAATATCTGCGATTATCTTTCTACTGTAATTGACATAAAAGTTCTTTTCCTTAAAATAAGGAAAGGAGGAGGTGTAAGGATTATTCAGCTGGATCCCCGAAGTTTTTTTATATACACCCCTCGACTAAGAGGGGGCATTCGTCTTTTTGCATCCTTTTATCTCCTTGCAAGGGTTCCCGCCGTCGGACATGTCTCACTTATTGAGGAATGTCCTTTGTCGGGTTTTTTCTGAAGCTGTCAACCGAAGCCACGAACCATTGACCGACCACCGACCGGGCGGCGAGGAGCCGTCCGTTTTTCCCTCATGGATCTGGTTGCATCTCATCATCCTCGGCGATGCTGGGAGTTCTCCAGACGAGATTGTCTTGCTCGAAAGGAACATCGAATGAGCACGCTTTCAGCGACGGCGAAAAAGTTCCCGATAGGAATCGTCCTTCTGACGGGCATCCTGGTTGCGATCCCCTGTTTCGCGACGGCGGAGAGTTTCGATTGGCGGAACGTCGCCGGTCTGAATTGGCTGACGCCTGTGAAAAACCAATTCGGGGGGACCTGCTGGGCGTTTTCTTCCACCGGCACCCTGGAGTCCCAGTATAAGCTGACCCGCAACGACTACGCCTTCAATCCCGATTGCTCCGAACAACAGGTCGTCTGGGAGACGGACCCCGACATGGGTAGCACGGGCGGCGGCATGGAGATGGATGCGTTGAGCTACATGACGTATCACGGCTTGGTTTCGGAAGCGGAATGCCCGCATCAATCGTCCAGCGAGAACGTCGGCATTGCGCCGTATTGGCCCCTGGCGGACGGCTGGCAAAACCGCGTCTGGAAGAGCACTTCCAACCAGAACTATATCAACGACTCGATGGCAAACCTGAAAAGCATGTTGAAAACCCAGGGGCCGCTGCTGACCACGTGTTATGCCGGCTGGGATTTGTACACGTCGGTGGCGGATTTGAAAGCAAATTACCGCGGAGTCTATGAAGAAAGTCCTACGTACATCGATCACGCCGTGGTGCTGATGGGATTCGTGGACGACGCCACCACGCCTTCCGGCGGTTATTGGATCATCAAGAATAGTTGGGGTACAGGCTGGGGCCAAGGCGGCTACGGATTTGTTCCTTACGGAGTGCTTGAAGCGCACAACCGCACCCACGCCATTACCGGTCCCGTGTATTACACCGGCTCGATGGTCGACGTCACCTGGATCGGCGGCACCTCGTACTGGTACACGGGCGACAGCCATTGGACCGGCGTAAAGCAGGACGGGACGCCCCTTCCCACGTACGCTTGGCAGAACCAGGAAACCACCGCCACTTTCAACACCGCCGGCAATGCGGTCACGCTGCTGACGAGCATCATTGCCCACGGCCT
>JAFGPV010000172.1 GCA_016936015.1 Pirellulales bacterium | reverse complement strand
GGGGATGGCTTTGGGGCAGACTTTGACGCAGTTCTGGGCGTTGCGACAGATCTGGATGCCGTGCTCGCCGAGATCATTTTCGATTTCTGCTATATCCGGCATAATCCGTTTATTCGGTGGATTTTCCACCTTAACCTTATGCAGGAGATATATTTACGAAGAACAGAACAAATAGAAATCCGCGAGGGCGGCCGCGGCTTCGGGAAGGGTATCAACGGTCATGGCCCCACGACTGCGACACATCCATCAGCACTGGTCGTACATCGGCACGGCCCACCGTCTGATCGACGGGGCGTCGATTCTGGCGGGATTGTGGATCGCCTCCCGTTACGCCCACTGGCTTCCGTCCCAGTTCTTCCTGGAGGCCGGCGTCTTGGCGATGATCGTTTACGGCGCCGTGGCCGAATTGTGCGGGATCTATCGCAGTTGGCGGGGCGCTTCCACCCGGCGGGAAATCGTCGCCGCGCTGTTGACCTGGGGAGTCACCCTCCTGTTGGTCACCATGGGTGGATTTTTCTTCAAGCGACTTCAACACGAACAGGTTTCGCGATTGGCGGTGTTCATTTGGTTTCTGGCGACTCCCGTGCTGATGGTGGGCGGGCGACTCTTGCTCCGCGGGCTGCTTCGGACCTTGCGGGCCATGGGCTACAACACCCGCTCGTTTGTCGTCGTCGGCGTGACCGAATTGGGCTTTCAACTGGTGCGGAACATCGAGAAATCGCCCGAAATGGGCCTGGAATTTCTCGGTTTTTTCGACGACCGGGACGACCTCCGCACTCCCGACGTTCCCGAGGACCTCCCCGGCCGGATCGGCAATCTCGACGAACTGCTCGACCAGGCGCGGCAAGGCCGGGTCGATACCATCTACATCACGTTCCCCATGCGTGCGGAAGACCGGATCCGCAACGTGCTGGAACGCCTGGGCGACACCACCGCGTCGGTCTACGTGGTGCCGGATTTTTTCGTCTTCGAACTGCTCCACTCCCGCTGGACGGACATCCTCGGCGTGCCGGTGGTCAGCGTCTTCGAGACGCCCTTTTACGGCATCGACGGGATGGCCAAGCGGCTGGGCGACCTGGTGATCGGCTCCCTCCTGCTGGCGCTCATGGCCCTGCCCATGCTGCTGATCGCCCTGGCGATCAAACTCACCTCCGCCGGCCCGATCTTTTTCCGGCAGCGGCGGTACGGGCTGGACGGCCGCGAGATCCGCGTCTGGAAATTCCGCACAATGCGGGTCTGCGAGGACGGGGCCGTGGCCGTGCAGGCCACCCGCGATGATCCCCGCGTCACCCCCCTGGGCGTCTTCCTGAGGGCCACGTCCCTCGACGAACTGCCGCAACTCATAAACGTCCTGGAAGGGACGATGTCGCTGGTCGGGCCGCGGCCCCATCCGCACGCGCTGAACGAACGGTTCCGCAGCAGGGTCGGCGGCTACATGCTCCGGCACAAGGTCAAGCCGGGCATCACCGGATTGGCCCAAGTCAGCGGCTGGCGCGGAGAGACCGACGTGCCGGAAAAAATGGAAAACCGCATCGAATGCGACCTCCGCTACATCCGCGAGTGGTCGCTGTGGCTGGATTTCAAAATCCTTTCCCGAACGTTCTTCGTTGTCCTTTCGCGGAAAAACGCCTATTAAAATACGTGTCGCCTTTCGCTCCGCGAACATGCTGCTTTCGCGGAGCGAAAGGCGACAAACCGGAAGTTATTCTTCCGTTGCTCCTGAGCAATGAAAAAATCCAAATGACAAAAGAAACTCCGTCGCTGACCGTCGAACTTGCCGATTCGCCTTCCGTAAAAACCATCGGGGTGCTGCACGTGATCAACGGCGAGCATTACGCCGGCGCGGAGCGGGTGCAGGATCTCCTGGCGGAGGAGTTACCCCGCTGCGGATTTCATGCCGGATTTGCCTGTCTGAAGCCGGGGGAATTTCCCGTGCGGCGTCATGCCTCGCAGGCGCCGCTGTACGCCGTCCCTATGCGGCATCGGGGGGATTTTCGGGCGGCCCGGCGCGTGGCCGAGATCGTCCGCCGCGAAGGTTACCGGCTGATCCACGCCCACACGGTCCGCGGGGCGATGATCGGCCGGCTAGCGGCGCGTCGGGCCGAGGTGCCTTGGATCTACCACGTCCATAGTCCCGCGGCGCGCAACTCGGCGTCATCCTGGCGAAACCGCGTCAACAACCTCGTGGAACGCATCAGCCTCCGCGGTGCCAGCCGGCTGATCGCCGTCTCTGGAAGCCTCCGGGAGCAGATGATTTGCGAGGGATTCGATCCTCAGCGGATTACGGTGGTTCACAACGGCGTGCCGCCGCTGTATGAGATCCCGCCGCGGAGCAAGCCCCGCGGCGTCTGGACGCTCGGCGCCGTCGCCTTGTTCCGTCCCCGCAAGGGAATCGAGGTCTTGCTGGAGGCCCTCGGCCTGCTGCGTTATCGTGGGTACGGTTTTCATCTCCGCGCCGTGGGACAATTCGAGACGCCGGCATACGAGCGAAAAATCCGCACCCAGGCCGAACACCTCGGACTGGCCGACTGCATTACGTGGACCGGTTTTACCGGCGACGTGCTCTCCGAGCTGCTTGAGATGGACCTCTTCGTCCTGCCGAGCCTCTACGGCGAGGGCCTGCCGATGGTCGTCCTCGAGGCGATGGCCGCCGGCGTGCCCGTGGTCGCCGCCGACGTCGAGGGGGTCCCCGAGGCGATCCGCAACCGCCAGGACGGCCTCCTGGTCCGGCCGGGCGACGCCTATGATCTTGCCCAAGCCGTTGCCGCCGTCATCGACGGCCAGGTCGATTGGTTGCAGTTGCGTGAAAACGCTCTCCACCGGCAAAAAATCCACTTCTCCGACCGCAGCATGAGCGAAGGCGTCGCCGCCGTCTATCGCCAGGTGCTGAAAATCTAAGCGGGAGAAGCGACCTCTTACCGCTTCACGATTCCCAGGGAATCAAGATGAAAAGAGGATGCGATACGAGGATGGCTCCTCAGTGGGAGGATGCGTCCTCCTTGGAAAGAAATTGCGTTTTCTGCACCGCATACGTGAGCAACAGATAGTTGTTCCCCCGGTATTCGGTCGTCTTGCCCGAGACGATCCATGTTTGGGGAAGGGGATCGGAGGCCAGCGACTGCGCGACGTTCTCCAGCACGAGATTTTCCAGCACCGTAAAGCGGCGATTCTCACGTGCGGGTAAGAACGTCACCCGATCGCCGGACAACTGGAACGTGCCCGGTTTCTCCAGGAGTTGTGTTCCTTCAATCAGCGGTTTCGGGATCTCGGACGGTTCCGTCGTCGGGGGCGTGCTTTTTGTCGGCGGCGAGGTCCGCGCACCGGCCAGCGCAATCCCCAAGAGAATCGCCCCGGCGCACATCAAGGCCGCCATGGGGGCACGGTCCAGGGCGCGGGTGAACTGGGGAAACCATTGTTGGAGAGGATGGGGCGTCACGGCGGGATCTCCTTCGTAGCGACAAAAGAACAACTTCCGGGTTTGTCGTCATTCGCTCCGCGAAAGTTGCAGCTTTCGCGGAGCGAAAGGCGACAAGTATTTTCCGGTTGATCCTTACGCTCCCGTTTTCTTCATTCCCCAACTGTGAAGAACCAACACGCTGCCGGCCGAGACCATCAACCAGCCGATCCACTCGGGCAACTGGAAGGTTTTTTGAGCGGGGGGAGATTCGGTTTGGAACAACGACTGCGTCGCGGTGCTGACGGAAGCCATGGGATGGCCCGAACGCTTGGCTAAAAACTGGGTGATTTCCGGCGTGAGGGTGTAACTCTCCACCACGAGCAGTTCCACTCCCAGGAACAAGGCCAAGATGCCGGTGAAAAAAATCTGGTTGCGAGTGATGTCCATCATATACGGATCCTTTCGCCATCAGCTCCTGCACGGGCAGGAGGAAGGAAAGGGCCGAGGTGACGCAAGGCGGACGAACCTTGCCGTCGCCCCGCCGTAAAAGACTTTCCCTCTTGCGCTAGATATCGAATCGGCAGCGGCCGGAACTTCATGCGTGGTCCGGGTTTAGCGGCTGTAACGACGCGGTGGCGCCGATTCCGACGTTTGCACGGACGATGCCGGTTGCAGGGTTCCCTTATCGTGCTCCCGCGCGGGACGTTTCGCCGCCGGGCCTGACCGTTGTGCTTGAGAGCGCATACCTCGCCGGAAAAACCTATATTATCTTGAAGAGGGATTCAGCGTCTCGGTCCGGTGGAAATTCCGTAATTGGATAGGGGCAGCCGGCAGGGATTCGGTTCGAGCCATCCGTGAGAAAAGGAGAGTGTTCTCATGACGCGACGCGTTTTGATTGTCGACGATTCGATGTTGATGCGGAAAATGATCGCCGACGCTCTGAGCGACGACGGCTGGGAGATCGCCGGCGAGGCGGCCAACGGCAGACAGGCCGTCGAGCACTACGGCCGCCTTCAGCCTGACGCGGTCACGCTCGACATCGTGATGCCCGGCACCGACGGGATGTACGCCTTGGAGCATATCCGACAAACGGATCCCCAGGCCAAGGTGGTCGTCGTGAGCGCGCTGAATCAAACCAAGCTCATCTCCGAGGCGATCCGCAAGGGGGCGCAGGACTTCATCGCCAAACCCTTCCTGCCCGAGCAATTACAGGCCACGATGCGGGCCTGTCTCGAAAGCACCGCGGTGTGAGAGCGCATCCCCTCTCCCTTTGGGAGAGGGTTAGGGTGAGGGCATGAAGAGTGAAGATGGCCAATCTTTCACCTTTCGTGGCATATAGCCCTCAGCCCCTGCCACTCTCCCAAAGGGAGAGGGGAGGTTCAGGACGTATCATCAAATCATTTTGAACGCGGCGACAGCCGACTCGACGGCGATCTCGCCGCTGGCGACGTCGAAGCACATCCGGCGGCCGTGCGTTCCACCCACGTCGCGGGCGACGACGGGAATGGCGGCGGATTCCAGGGCGCGGAGAACGGCGCCGACGTTCGCTTCACCGATCTGGATCGGACCTTTCTGTTGGAAGATTTGCGCCCCGCCGACCAGCTTTGCCGCCAGGGCCGAAGAAGAGGCGCCGTACCCGGCCAGCGTCCGGACCATCCAGGGGATTGCCGTGTCGGCGAATTTGCCGGGCAGATCGTCGCGGCCGTTGGACTGGGGCAACACCACGTGACAAAGCGCCCCTAATTGTCTCCGCGGATCATACAGCGTGACGCCCACGCACGAACCCAACACCGCCATCAGGCGGCCGGTTTTCCGGGCCACCGCCGCTTCGCCCATGCCCACGAAGTTCACCGCCAGGGGATCGGTAATCAAGCCGGAGGACATGGAGAAAACTCCTGAAAGCAGATCAATCGTCCTGGATTGCGTTTTCGATCACCGTGCGCAAAGCGGGACTGGGAACAAACAGCACGCACCATTCCAGTTCTTTTCCCGAGTAAAGGAATCCGGTGCGGAAAATCAACACGCAATCGCTGCTGAAGTCTCGAGGGGTCAATACCTGCTGGAAGATCCTGCTCCCGTAATCCTGGAGAAAATAGGGTGCGGAAGGGATCACGGTCTGGTCGATCAACCGGGCAATGGCGTTCAGATAGGCGCAGCCGAGGATATTTCCGGTCTCGGTAACGGCCGATTGTTCCATCTCGCTCCAGGGGGCATCTGTCGGAGGAGATTCTCCCATCAAGGCGGTCGCCAACAGCCGGGAATCCTCGTCGTCGAAATGGAAAAACATCGCGCCGCCGAGCTTGCCTTCCAACGAAAGGACGACCATCGTCTGCCGCTTCTCGTCCAGACGGAGTTCCGTCCAGGCGTCCGTCAGGGGAACTTCCCGGACTTCGCCGAGTTTCAACGTGAACCGCCCTTCGGTCCAGCGGGACATGACTTCCGAGGCCTCCCGCGTGGCCAGGGAAAAGATATGTTGCAACACCCGCAACCGGAAACTCACCGAACAGGGTTCCGAGGTGATCATGATCGTCAACTCTCCAGGACAACCGCGACCCGTAGCCGCGGAGAGGATGCCGTTAATGCCGCTTTTCCGCGACCACGGGTCGCGGTTTTCCGGAGTTCGTCCGGGCCGCCAGATCCAAAACGGCGACCACGTCGAGG
>JAFGPV010000029.1 GCA_016936015.1 Pirellulales bacterium | reverse complement strand
TTCGGCGGCGTGGCGGGCATCATGGTCTACATCAGCCTCGACGAGCTGCTGCCCACCAGCCGCGCCTACGGCAAAGGCCACGACAGCCTCCTCGGCCTGGTCGCCGGCATGGCCGTCATGGCCCTGAGCCTCCTGCTGATGAAGTAACTGCCTCCTCTTACTTCGCGCCATATCGCTTCGATTTTTCCAACACGGGAAGGAGCACTGCCGCAAGAATGCCGGTAATTCCAAAGAATTTTTTCATGGGCTGCTATCTGCGGCGGCCGCAATAGGGACGTGGTTTTTCGAGCACCACAAGGCTGCGGTTTTCAAGAGGGTGGTTGCGTCGATGGGTTTGGGCAGATAGGTGTCGCAGCCGGCAAGCCTGCACTTCTCTTCGTCGCCCTTCATGGCGTGGGCCGTCAGGGCGACGATTGTCGTCGTAATGCCACGCTGGCGGAGCCGGGTTGCGGCGGTGTAACCGTCCATCACCGGCATCTGCATATCCATGATGATCAGTTGGAAAGGTTGTTGCAATGCCATCTGGACGCCCTGCTCGCCGTCTTCGGCCACTGCCACTTCCGCGCCGGCGCGCTGCAGGATCAGGCGAATCAGTTTACGGTTGATTTCGCCGTCCTCGACTAACAGAATCTTCGCTCCTTGCAGACGGGACTCGAAGGCGCCGTGGACCGAATCGGGGGATTTTAAGGCGTCGGCGTGGGAGGATTCGATGAAGGGGATGTCGTCCAGGCGGCCGCAGGGGATCATCAGAGTGAAGTTGCTGCCGCGCCCGACGACGCTTTCGACGTGAATCGTGCCGCCCAGTGTCTCGGCAATCCGCCGGCTGATGGTCAGGCCCAGCCCGGTGCCGCCGAATTCCCGGGTCACGGAGCTGTCGGCCTGAACGAAAGGATCGAAGATGGTCTGGAGATTTTTAGCAGGGATTCCGATCCCGGTGTCAATGACCTGGACTTTCAGCATCGGTTCAGGCTCTTCAGGGAGTAATTCCGCCAGGATTTGGACGCTGCCCGTCTTGGTGAATTTCAGAGCATTATTGACGAGATTCATCAGCAGTTGACGGAACCGGGATGGATCCGTGCGGATCATCCGCGGCTCGGGCCCCAGCCAGCGGCTTTCCAACGTCAGTCCTTTCTCCAGGGCGCGGACGCGTAACAGCGAAATCACCTCGGAAATGATCTGCTGCGGGACGCAGGGAATGCTTTCCACTTCCAAGCGGTCGGCCTCGATCTTTGAGAGATCCAGCACGTCGTTGATCAAACTCAAGAGGTGTTGTCCGCTGGTGTAGATCGTCCCCAAAAAGTCCTGGCGTTCGGCTTCGTTTCCTTCGTCGACGTTCAGCCGCAGCAGTTCGGTAAAGCCCAAGATGGCATTCAGTGGGGTGCGGATCTCGTGGCTCATATTGGCCAGGAAGCGGCTTTTGGCAATATTGGCCGCCTCGGCATCTTCCTTGGCCTGAAAGAGTTCGGCAGTCCGCTCGACGACGCGATCCTCTAACTCATCGCGCGCCTCCTTCAGGGCCTTGGTTGCCCGACTCATCGCGGTTTCATACACAAGGTCGAAACTCAGTATCAGCACCATCAGGCCGATCCAAGACAGCACCCCCAGCAACTCGTATTGCTTGGTATCCAGGTCATTCGGGAGGGAGTAGCCGGCCGAGTGGATCGCATAGAATGCGGCGAGGGAGAACGTACACACGGCCATCCAGAATACGGCGGATCGCCGACCGGCGGTGCTCAGGGCAACGACGGGCACTCCCGCGTACCAGGCCAGGCTGTGAGCCCCGTTTCCTCCTAAGCGGCATGCCAAGACGGTCAGCGTGCCGAAGAAGCCCGCGGTGAGGATATTGCCTACGAGAAAACACGATCCGCTCCAACGCATGGTGCATAAACAGGCCGCTCCCACACCAACGCTCGCGGCGAGCGCGGCGGCGCCGATCGGGCTACCCATCAGGTAAAAGAGCACGGCGTACACGTAGGCCACGAGCATGAGGGTCCACACAAACGCCACGGTCAACCGGCTGCGGCGAAGCAGGTCCGCATCGCCGCCGAAGACACCGGGAGGCAGACACGCATCAATGCCCGCAGAGAATGCCCCAAGAAGCGGTCTGACACATAATCGACCGGGGCGCGCGGACGGCTTACTGGTGCGGCTTCCACCATTCATACCACAGGGCTCCTCCCAAATCGTCTATCCCTTCGAATAAGCGGTTTTGTCGGAATCCGGCAACAGACGGCGCTATGCCTCTGTGCTCGAACTCGATAAAGATGTTGCGGAGAGGCGGTTGCCTCCGGCTTCCATTGGTGCCTGTGTTGTTCGTTCACTTCGTCAGAACGGCAAAAGTTGCATGCGTGCGACGTGGGATCTCCTTGCGTTTGCACCAAGGGCGACCCAAGGTTCGTACGTCCCCATGCCGCAACGGTATAAACGGCATGTCCTGCGTATGGCTGACCGCGATGTTAATGCAGAACATTTGGTCCGACTTAAAAACATAGCTTACAAAAGCGACCGGATTGCATACAACCACGACTATCATGGGGGGATCGCAACAAATGTGTGGATTAAGAGGTCTAAATGGCCGGCAGTTTTCCATCCTGTTGCCGGTTATGAGTTTGGCCGTTATGGCGCTAAGCCTGCTCTTGATGAAGTAGCAAAGTCGCTCTTTTAACCGCTCGACGGGCCAGAAGCAAGGGAATCGCCCCGAAGACGCCGAACGAACAGCACTCATTTGCTTCCAGCCACTTTTCAATCTGATTTTTGGCCCATCGTTTTGCTATCCCAAGGGGAAAGGAGTTCCGCATTATCGACCCAAATGGCGAAGTACGGATTTTTTGCGTTGCGCTTTTTCATGTAGATCAGGAATGGGTGATCGAAAACATAGTAGATAGGCACGGGTGCGCAATACAATTTCGATTCCGATTTCAATTCGGCGCCGCTTCGGTCCAACCGGAAGTAAATGTCCTGCTGGGCGACGTCCAGCCGCTGACCTTTCAGCTTGGTATTTGTGAACGACTTGCCCTCCAGTTCGGAAAATCGATGGGAAATTGTCCAAAACAGATCCGGAATGAGTAAAACGTCGTTGGGCCCTAGATCACGAGATCTTGAATAGTCTGGATTCTTTATTATCTTTTCCTCGTGCCGTTTTATTGCCTCCTCGGTGTAAGCCAGTGCATCGGCCAGGCTGGATTGCCGGGCGATATTGGCAACGACGATTTGGCTTGAAGAGGAATCGGCACAGAGATCAACGGCATATTCAAACTTTTCTTCCTCTTGATCCTTGGGATCCCCGGTCTCCATTGGGGGAAAACCCTTCCAAAACAAAATCTTGGGTTGTGCCCGGAGCTTTTTATACGCGTAGTCGTCCTCCTCACGGATGCCAAACGATGTAACCTTCGCCTTTCGGCCTTCGGAATCCGTGAATTCCAGCGGTTCCCGGCTCTGGAAATAGGGGAGCGGGAACTTCACGTTCGCCTCAAGATAGGCGTAGGCGACAAAGGAATCGTTGCGGATGTCCGGGAACACCGGCGGCGGCTTCGTCGGGAATTTTTGTTTTAACTCTCGTTGAATCTTGTCTAAAATGCCCTTCGGTTTCCAACCGACGGCCACATAAAGGGCTTCCGGGGGAATTTCCGACCGGGGATCTGCCGCGTTGTTCAAGGAAAGAACTTCCGGCGGGGCCTGCTCCAAGGCCACTGGCTCACCGGCCAGGTCTTTCTGCAACTTCTTCCATGCGGACAAAAAAGATGCACACCAGATTGTGTTTTTTCCTTGGGTCAAAGGCGCATCTAAGGTGGCAACAATTTCGGTCGTTTTCAGGTCCTTTGAATCACCATCGAAGGACTTGGGCGTGACGGGCGGCTGAGGTTGGTTGGAACACGATGCAGCCAGTACGAGCATCAATGTCCCGGCGATCGGAGTCAGCGACCTGTTCATAGAGATCCCCCTTTTTCTGACTTCCCATGAGAAAAGCCTTGGAAAGAAACTTCTTATCCAGAGACGCTTCTCGTAGCAAGTAAATTGTCACAGAGATTCTGAATCTGATTTTATATGGAAAGCATGACGGCGGCAAGCATGAATATGGTTCTCTGCATTGCATCAGACAGGAATGTCTGACCTCCTGTTTTGGGACGCGGCGGGACGCCGCGTCTACGTTGGGGGCGTTCTACCAGCCAATAACTGCTGCTCGTGTTCCGGGTCTAGCCCGTGGCGCAGGGCGAGGGTTTGGACGGAGAGGGCGCCGGATTTCAGGAGGATCTGGTCGGCTTGGGCGTCGCGGAGGCGGTCGCGGACGGCCAGGGTGGGCGGGATGCCGCGGATCTCGACGGCGGACGGCGCGGCGGGGGGCAGAATGCCGGAGGAGGAGGCGTGGGCCAGCACGCGGCGCATCACGGCCAGGTCGTCTTCGATCATGTCGTGCTGGAGGCGCTCGAACATCTTGACCGCGGGGCCTTCGGCCACCATCGTCGAGGCGTAGTTGGCGTTGCTGGCGTCGCTGGTGAGCATGAACTCGGGCATGACCAGCCGGCTGGCGATCGCCCGGAGTTCGGCCTGGAGGACCGTCACGTAGCGGCTGGCGTCGATGCCGGAGGCGGGGAACTCGTACTCGGTGTCGGCCAGGGCATCGAGGATCGTGCCCGGGGCGAAGCGGCGGAAGCGCGTGGTCCGGCCGGTGGCCGGGCTGGATACGGTCAGGTCGGCCTGGTTGGCGACGAACTGTTCCAGGCCGGCGCCGGTGGCCGCGCGGTGCTTGCGGATGATGGCGATGGCCGATTGGATTTCCGAGACGATGCTCATGTTCCGCAGCAGTTTTTCCGCCCGGCGGAGGTTCTTTCGCACGGGCGTAAACAGCGGCAGGCCGCGTTTGACGTTGGCGTCGACGTTGGCCTTGCGGTGCTGGATTTCGCCGGCATCGACCCATCGGCCGTCGATCCAGTAACCGTGCACTGTCTCGACGTCGTCCGCGTCGCACTGGATGCCGAAGGCGGCGGCCGGGTCGCTGACGCGGATTGGGGGCGTGGCCACCTGGTCCGGCTCGACGAACCGCACCCGCAGCGTGCCGTCCGTGGCGGGGAAGAATCGTAAAAAACATTCCCCGTCGCGGTCCTTGCGGCGGACGATCTCCTGCTGCCGCTTGTGCCATTGATTCAAGGCGACGAATTCATCCAGGACCGCCTGCGTCTGTTCGAGTAGTTCCTGCGAAGCGGTCGCACCGCGGCGGGCCGTCACGCGGTAGTGGTGGCCGCTGCCGACGATGTAGCTGATCCGGTTTTCGTGTCCGTTGATGGCGAACTCGTTCGAGATGGCCAGCGCCCGGCATTCGTCGCGGAGCGCGGCCAACTGGGCCTCATCGACCACCGGCAGGCCGAACCTTCCGCCCGGCAGGCCGCCGCCGAGCACGTTCCACCGCGTGCCGTCCACGTCGTAGAGCGACTCGGCCGGATCAACAAAACTGTCCCAAAGCTCGTCGAACGACTCCTGGAGTTGTTGTGCCCAGGAGTGGAAGAGGGATTTTTCGTGAGAGGTATTGGTGTTCATGGTAAAGGTCCTTTTGTATTAAGGGGTCAGGGATTAGAGGTCAGGGATTTGGGGATTTGCTGTTCAATTTGCAATTTGAGATTTGAAATTTGAGATTTGATATTTCCTCTCGTTCCGAAACTGGAGTTTCGGAACGAGGAGAAAGCCCTCACCCTAACCCTCTCCCAAAGGGAGAGGGGACCGAGGGACAATCATCCCACCGGCAGCCGGCTTCCCAGTCCGTCACGGACGGTCCGGCCGCGGAGGTACTCGGCGGCCAGGCGCAGCGCCATCTCGGCGGCGTCGGGGCCGTCGTCGTGGTCGCCGACGGGAAATTCCCGCAACTGCTCGACCAGCAGCCGGGCGCCGGGGCTGCCGCTTTTGAACCGCAGCCGCCGGCCGGCGAGGTACGGTCCCAGCCGGCGGATCCGCACCAGCTTGTTGACGGTGTTTTCGATCGGGCAGGGCCGGGCGGCCAGCAGGCCGCGGCGGCGGAACTCGGCCTCGAACTGGCCCACCAGCAGGTCCTGATACTGGTTGGCCTCGACGCCGAAGACGTCCGGCCGGAACTGCCGGAAGGCCTCGACGCCGTCGGCGACGATCTGCGGCGTGGGCCGCCGGGCCAGGTCGGCGTCGAGGTACACGGCGCCCTGCCGATCCACGCCCAGCCGGACCAACGCCGAGTAGTCGCCCCGCCGCGCGTCGCTCCCCTTGCTGGGGTCCAGGGCCATCGTCTTGACCAGCAGGTGTTGCGGCCAGTCGTCGAACCAGATTGCCTCGTCGAAGTACGCCTCGGGCCATTCGCACGTCTCGGGGCTGAGCGGCGAGTTCTGTTTTTCCCGTTCGAAGGCGGTTCGCCCGCCCTCGGCCCTCATGCACATCAGGGTGTACAGGTCCTCGACCTCGGGCCAAAGGACCACGGCCCCGGCGTCCATCGCCGCGCGATGGTTCTCATAAAACGTCCGGGCCGAACGCCGGTAACGGGGACTAGCCAAGTCGGTGTAGATCGCCTCCCAGGCGTGCCAGAGCGACGTGTTTTCCGGCCAGCGGACGACAGCCCGAAAGAGCCGCGAGGTCCAGCCGGGCGTGCGGTGCAGTTCCATCGCCAGGGCGTCGCGGTGCAGCGCCGTGGCCAGGTTCAGGACGTTGGTCTGCGGCGTGCCGGCCTTCATCAGCATCCCCTGGAACCAGCTCCGAGAATGCTCGCGCTGAAGGGCCGAGCGGATGTGGCCGTCGTTCTGCAGGTCGTCGCAGACGATCAGCGTCGGGCGGTGCTCCCGGCGGCGACGCCCGCGGATCCGCTGGCCCGTGCCGAAGGCCTCAATCGTCACGCCGTTGCGCAGCACGATCGCATTGCTCCTCCAGATCGGCCCTTTCCCGGCGGCGCCGGGATAGTCGCGGGCGAGGAGTTTGTTTTCGAGGAGTTCGGCCTTGATGTTTTCGAGGTGGGCGGAGGCTTGATGTTTGGTGTCGGAGACGATCCAGATGTAGGATTCCGTACCCTCCAGGGCGGTTCGGAGGACGTAAGCGAGCGTACCGATGGTTGACTTAGCCCCGCCGCGGGGCCCAAGGAGATTGATTTTCATGCCCGCTGGTGGGACAGATTTGCAATTTATCCGATAGGCGGCCGCTTGGGGGATAGGTTCGTATTCTGTCCTTCGAGCGGCCGTTTGCGGGGCAGGTTGCCAACCTGTTCTACGGGCGGTTTGCATTTTTTTCAGAATTCCGTTTAACCACCGGTGCATGTCGGAGGGAGGTTTTATAAAATGGCCGGGCAGATAATGTCGTCCCCAGTCCAGTAGATTCACATTGTCGAAGGCGCCGCGGTTTTGTCGTCGAGTGTAACCGTGATTGTGTTTTAGCTCGGGGCAGAGTGCGTGGAGAATCTTCCGCAACTGCCGAGGCACGAATCGGCATTCTTTCAGTAGATAGTGGAGGATCGAGGACATAGGATGCTCTTTCAGTCTTTCAATTGCCGGCGAATTTCATCGAAGCGTTTGATGACGGCCTTGCGATATTTATCGACGGGGATTTCCTCGCAGACGATCTGAGCGAATTTGGTCATGAGTTGGGTGATTTGTTTGAAGGTGATGACTTGGGGCGAGCGTTTGGCGTAGAGTTCGGGTTTGACGTGTTCCAAGGCCCAGGCGGCGGCGCGCCAATACTGGGGCATTTTGCCGGCGGCGGTGATGTTCTTCAGCCAACAGATTTCGGATGATTTATCGGCGCGCCGGAGTCGCTTGGCAAAGGCCGGATTGCGCTTGGCCGTGTTGCGGATGGTGCTGGGGGAACAGCCGACGATGCCGGCGGCGGTGCGTCGGGGACAACCCAGCGACAGAACGCCGAGGATGGTGTCTTGTTTATCTTTGTCGAGAGCGGCAGGCCGGCCGGGATGTTTTTTCACGATTGTTGCTCCGATAATTTTTGGACAAATGGGGGGCGCGAAACTACGGTTTTTTGCGTCTTTGCGGTGAATTGTTGGGGGTGGAAAAATGAATTGTTACGCAGTGGTTTGGGAGTCCAGGGCTGCGGGTTCTGGACATGGGAAAGGTTTTCTTGGGTTGGGGGAAGAACATGGTTTTACGTACTTTTCAGCGGCATGGGATTTGCAAGGTAAAAATAGTATGGTAAAATGGGGCCGTTCTTTGAAGGTACTTTTTCCGCTTTCGATGCGGTTGTCACGCATGACTAAACGTCGGGAAATTCATTGAGGCAGCGTTTCTAACCCAGCCAGCAGTGCTTGCCGCTCATGTGGTTCTCTTGCGGAAGAGCATTCTTGGGTTAAATGTTTTTCGTTCTCCTGTTTTTATGTGTTTCATAGTGCGCAACCACCTTAAGGAGCAATCTGCAATGGTTCGAAAAATGAACAGGGTCATTTTGAGTTCCGCGATAGCAGCGTATGTCATTATGGGATCATTCAGCACTGGGACTGCAATTGCCGTCACCTACACGGCGATCGATTTGAACCCAAGCACTTTCACGCAATCACACGGCATGAACGTCAACGGCACGCAACAAGTCGGCTACGGATATACGACTACAGACACTGAGGCTCACGCCTTGCTTTGGAACGGCACGGCAAGCAGCGCCGTTGATTTACATCCCAGCGGATTCAGCTACTCACGTGCTTTAGCCGTAAGCGGCACCCAGCAAGTGGGTTACGGATTTGCCGACGGGGTTCACGCCTTGCTTTGGAACGGCACGGCAAGCAGTTGCGTCGATTTGAATCCCAATGGATTCGAATCCTCTTATGCGTATGACACTGATGGCACAATGCAGGCAGGCGAGGGTTCCGGGGATGGTAGAGAATGGCATGCTTTGCTCTGGAACGGCACGGCAACTAATTAGTTTCTGTTGCGGAAAGTGAAATGGGATATTTTCAGGATTAGGGCTTGGCAAGAAAAAGACGCATCTTTATCTTCTTGGA
>JAFGPV010000171.1 GCA_016936015.1 Pirellulales bacterium | reverse complement strand
TATCTCCGTGCATGTCGCCATGACCAACAGACATAACACATAACCTCAGAATTCACCAATACCAACTTCAGATGGCTGAAGTGTTACGAATTTCCAAATCCTCAACGATACGCTCTTCTTCCCAATACCTACCAGAGTAGTGGGCACTTTCTTAACCGTTCAGTCCGCGCAGGACAAAATAGATACGGCAGGTGGACTGAGCCTCAGTGTTAAAGGCGAAGATAAACTGCTCGATTGTCCGGCGCCGGAACCCGCACTTTTTCCATACTCAACGTTTTCCGGGAAGGCGTCCCAATCTGTTGTGATGACCGGTATTGCGCATTATCCATATTCTGAGGGAAGGAAGCCAACATCGAGAAGGGATCCATGAGGTCCTTTTAGGGATCCGTTTTTTGGGGAGAGGGATCTACCGGGGGTGGCAACGGCCGAGCCGCGGCAATATTTCGCGGAAGCCATACGGCCATTTCCCCGGGGCCGCGATGCGCCCATCCATAATAGGGAATTGCCGTGAAGGAAACGGGAGAACACTGGATCGTCTGTTTTCCATCTTTCAGCACATAACGGGCGCCTTCGGCCTTGCCGGAGATGACTTCGACGCCGCCCAGCAGATCGGCGCGGAATCGGGCGGAAAGCGGAGTGTCGTCGGGGAGTATCAAATTGCCGACTTTACCGCCGGGAACGTCGGCATGTTCGATGCAGTAGACCAGAGGCCCCCGTTCTAAAGCCACCTTCCCTCGATCTTCCGCAACTTTTTCGTTGGCCACCACGCGGCGGATCGGCATGGGCAAATCGAGTTCAACGACGTCGCCCGGTTTCCAGTCACGACGGATCGTTGCATAGCCGAGATCGAAAACAATCTTTTCTTCTTTACCATTAACGGAAAGAGACGGCCGTTGATTGGATTTTCTTAAATATGTGTACAAACTGCTGGGCACAGGCGTTTCCCTGGCCCAACCGGGGATGCGCAACTTCAGGGTGAAGGACCTTGCCGAGGAGCCTGGGTGGAGCGTCAGCTTGATTTTACCCTCCCAGGGATATCGTGACTCCTGACCGATGCTGATCGTTTTATCACCGATTTTCACGTCGGCTTTTCCGGTATATGGAGCACGACCTTGCTGGGATCTTTCACCGTATCCCGCGCAGTCCAGTAGGTGTAGAGATAACCATCTTGTTCCTGGGCGCCGGCGTACAAGTCGATTAACTCGTCGAGGAATTTTTGCAGTTTGGCATCCGGCTGGACGGCCAGGGAATAGGCGGCGCCTTCGATGACCTTGGAGAGGTCGCTATCGACGAATCCGCCGACGCCACGCCACGGTTTCTCTGTGCGTTTGCCCGCCACGCTGAAGTTGGCGATAGTGCCGGCTTCCTCGACTTTTTGGAAACTATAGGGAATGGTGGCGAGGCGGTTGATTTCCAAACGCGGCAGCCAAAAGGCGTCATCGAAATGCACGTTGGTAAAGGGAACGGGTGCGAGGGGATAATCGTGATCGGAGGCATGGATTATCGAGACGCTGAAACATGCGTAGCAAACGACAGATAACGATCGCAACATGATCGCTCCTCCATAAATTTTCGAGATCGAACATCCAACCCTACTGGAGCACTGCCTTCATCGTATTCGTTTTACGGAGACGATCAAGGTGAATCGGTGCGATGACGTCCTGCGACGAACGAATCTTGATTAACGATGGATGAAAGGGAAATAAAAACAACCCAATTCCAAGTTCCTCAGCAGTCATGCTTGATCTTGGACTGAAAACCGACGCACTTCACGCAGAGCGCTCACGGTGGTCGTGAGAATTTCGGTACTTCTCTACGGTTCAACCGTGTACGAAAAAGGGACCTGCCGATTTCAGGCATTTCTCTTGTGATTTCTATGTATCTTGTAGGATTCGCCCATTCTTCGGTGGTGTTCTGAATAGCCGATGAATGGCGATAAGGGGCAAACGGCACCCAACAATCACCCCCCCATCATGGTGTTGTTTTGGGAAAATTATTATGTCCTATCTCTTTATCACGGTTGGACTAAGGGCGACGTAATTTATTTCTCGGATTTTCAGCCCCAAAATTCTCACCTGGAACAAAAGTTTCAATAGGAAGCATTGCACAGGATGAGAATGCGCTTTCGTAATCCCTCATGGATCGGGCTTTTATGAGGTTGGTGCCAATTCATGTTCTCTGAAGAAGATCAAAGCGAGGAATTCACACGACTTTATCGCAGTTGCGAGGCGTGGTTGTATCACTACTTGCTCTCCTTGCTCCGGCGGCCGGAGGACGCCGAGGAGGTCTTGCAAGAAACCGCGAAAGTCTGCTGGGAAAAATTTGATCGCTATCAACGCAACCTCGAGTTTCGCGCCTGGGCCTGTCAGATCGCCCATTTCAAGGCGTTGAATTTCCGTCAGCAGCGAAAAAAGGCTCCTTTGACCTTGTCGGATTTGTTCTTCTCCAAAGTCAACGAGGAGGCGGTTGTCCTGGCCGACAAACTGGATGCGAACATGGAGGCCTTGGAGAAATGCATTCAAAGGCTTCCCGCCGCCGATCGACAACTTTTAGATCTCCGATACGCTCCGAAAGGCACGAGCAAATTCGCTGCGGAAGTATTAGGGTATTCACTGGACATGGTCTACCGCGCCTTGTCGCGGATTTATCGGCTTCTGTATTATTGCATTCGCCAAACCTTGGGTGAGGAGGAGAGAGCATGACGCCATCGCAAGAAAGGATTGCCGAACTCCGCGCTTTACTCGCCCAATGGAATGAGACCGGCTTGAGCGAACAGCAAGAAGCCCGACTTCAACAGATTGTAGCCGATGAGAGCGAGGCGCCGCGAGTTTATTTGGAGACGATGTTTTTCTACGATCATCTTCGTTGGTTTTATGCACATAAGAACGATGTGAAATCAAGTTCCCGTTCTTCGCCGTTGGTAACGCTCTTCGGAATGTTAAACAGCACCGCGGAATGGGGAGCAACCACGTTTTCCCGGGGAGTCAATTCCCCGGTGTTGGCGGCGCTGTTGATCGCGGGTCTGGTGCTCACTCTGATGGTGATCTGGCTTTTGCCGGCACCTTCCCCGCCGGTGCGGTCATCCGTGCCTTCGGGGGAATACGCCGCCCAGGTGACGAGGATGCAGGATTGCTTATGGGCGCCGGGGAGCAATGCTCTGAAGCAGGGCGATGACGTCCCGAAGGACCAACCGTTGCAACTGACCTCGGGGCTCCTGGAAATCACCGTCTCCACCGGCGCGCAGATCTCCTTGGAAGGTCCCTGTCATTTTCAAATGAAATCGGCGGCGGAAGGGAATCTGCAAAGAGGCCGGCTTCTGGCGCGGGTGGATGCAAAAAGTGCAAGGGGACTAACCATCTCCACGCCTTATTCACAGGTGGTCGATTTCGGGACGGAGTTCGGCATCGTCGTAGAGACGGACGGCATGACCGAAGTCCACGTATTGCAGGGGCTGGTGAAGGTGGATTATTTCAAACCCCGGGGCAAGGTCTTGAAAGGCGGGATCCTGCAACGGGGTCAAGCCCAGCGGTTTGCCGTTGACAATCCGGTCCCGATTAGTATTCCCGCCAATCAGGTGGCCTTTCAAGCCATGCAGTCCTTTTCCGCTTTCAATCCCCTGGAACGGTGGCAGGCCTGCCGCGATCGATTATCCCGCGATCCGGACTTGGTGGCCTATTACCCTTTCGAACAAGACAAGAGCAAACCCGACAAACTGGTCAATATCTCTCCGGTCGGGGACTTGCTCAACGGCGACATTGTGAAAGCGAAATGGGCCCAAGGGCGCTTTCCGGGCAAGCAGGCGTTGTATTTCCTCGGGCCGGGATCCGGAAATTACGTGGAAGTACCCCAGGAGCAGTTGTTTGATTTTACGGGGCCGTTCTCCGTCCTGGTGTGGTTCCGCTTCCAAGACTTTCCCCAAAATAATGCGGACTTAATTGATAACACCGACTTGATATCCAAAGGTCTGTCTTCATGGCGGATTGTCCGTTCTTTCGCGGAGAAAGAGGGCGTGCTGACTTTTAATACGAATCGGCGCGCTCAGCCGACAAAGGACGAATATCTGATAGCGAAAACGAGGATCGAGGGCGAGCGATGGCATTGCGTCGTGGCGGTCTGCGACAGCGTCGCTCCGACCATTAAGAAGCGTATTTACGTCGACGGCGCGCTCGAGAATTCCCACGAAATTCCCGGCACGTTGAATCAAAACAACCTGGCGGTCCTCATCGGCGACCGCCAAAAAGGGGCGAAACGCACGCACTCCGGCTGGATTGACGAGGTGGCGGTCTTCCGCCGGGCGCTCAGCGCCGAGGAAATTGCGCAGTGTTTCCGGGAGGGAAATCCTTACGAGACGCCGGAATCCTCGGGCCAAGAACCCGCACAGCAGCGGCAACCGCAAGGCCCGTCCGAAAAAGAATCGCCGCCAAAACTGATCGACAGTTAATACAAACATCACCCTATCCACATATATCAGTTGAAAAACATCTTCTTTTTATGATCCACTTCCCAGCGAGGTAGCGTTTCCTGTTTGTGCATGACGTGCTGACACCGGTTCATTTTCTACCTTTTTGGGAGTGCTGCCATGATTCGACTAATCCTTTTCGTGTGTTTGATGATTGTGAGCGTAGTGGTTTATCCCCTGTCCGTAGACGCCGCGGTGGTTTGGGACGGCGGCAGCCTGGTGGACAGCAGTTTGGCCACCCCAGAGAACTGGGTTGGCGATTCGCTCCCGTTGGCCACCGACGACGTCCAATTCGACGGCAGCGTCCGCCTGGATCCCTACACCAGCGGAGCGGTTACGTATAGGTCCCTCGCCTTTAACGCCGCGGCCGGCGCCTTCACCGTAGGTGGACCGGACACCATCAGTTTGACCGCCACTTCCAGCACCGTGGTCAACAACAGCACAGCCGCCCAAACCATCAACGCCCCCCTCAACATGACGGCGAACGCGGATATCCGAGCCACCTCAGGCAACCTGGTCCTGGATGACGTGACCTTTGCCGGCACACTGAAGTTTTACGGCGACGCGGCCAACCTCAACAGCGTCACCGTCAACGGCAACCTCGCCGGAAACGGCGCCATCACCACGTCCTCGGGCGTGACCGTGCTGAATGCGGACAACACCGCGACGAGGACCACCGGGACCATCACCGTCGACAACAACTCGATCCTGCGTCTTACCCACGACGGCGCAGCGGGCGCCAACGATAATTCCGCGAACTCAAGGATTTACATCCTGGGCGCGTCCACGGACGGCGGGATTTTGGAACTGACCGGGGGGATCACCATTGATAAGTGGATCCAATGCCAAATCCGCAGTTCCTCCTCGAGCTACGGCGACATACCGCACATCCGCAATTCCGGGAACAACACGCTTGCCGGAAAGCTTTATCCGCGATCAGGCGGATCCTATATGAACGTCGAGTCCGCCAGCGGCCTGTTGACGATCAGTTCCACGATCGTGCAGGATTACGATACGGCCACCCGGCCGATCCGCTTCCTCGGCGACGGCAACTTCAAGATCACCGGTTCTTTAGTCAATGGAACCGGAACAGGAACCAACGGCGTTTGGAAGATCATCAAGCTAGGCGGGGGAGTATTGACTTACGACACGGCTAATATCAATTACACAGGCAATACGGGCGTCATCGGGGGAAAACTGCTTCTTGCCGCCACCGCCGCAAATGCCCTCGACAACTCCCCAAATATTTTTATCGACAGCGGCGCAAGTCTTGACGTCTTGGCTTTAAATGCCGGGTGGCAACCGGCCTCTGGGAACACCGTGCGCGGCGGCGGCTCCATTGTGGGAGACGTTGTTGCCGCAAGCGGCGCCACAATCAGGCCCGGAGGCGCCGTAGATAACACTTTATCAACCTTAACGGAAACGGCCGGAACGCTCACCGTCACCGGCGATTTGGACATGTCGGCCGGCGCTAAAATGGTTTGGGACCTCGGCGCCCTGTCGGAGGCCAATCCCGGAACGGACTTCGATACGATGGCGGTCTCCGGCGAGTTGGCTCTGGGCGGAACCTCGCAGCTTGAGTTGAGCTTCGGCCTTTTGGCCGCTGAGTTGCGGCCCGATTACGCCACGCCCGATAGCTTCTGGCTGACTCCCCATAGCTGGAAGATCGTCGACGTCGGAACCAACGCCGGCAGTACGACGTTCGCCGGTATCGCACCCGTCACGACCCCCGAGGGCTGGTCGTTCACGACTTCGGTGGGCGAAGGTGATAACGCGGGCGACGTGTATCTCAACTATGTGCCCGAACCTTCAACGTACGTCCTGCTGCTGTTGGCCGGATTCGGCCTGGCGGCTTATGCCCGGCGCCGTAGGTAACCAAAAAGAGCAGGGTGCATGAAATACATTGAACCTACATTCCCCGGTTCCAAAAACCTCGGGTTTTCGAGCCGGATCGTAATGAAAATCCTGATCGCATCCTTCCTTTAGCCTTCGGCGGCATGCCGGGGCTAAAGGGGGATGAGGGATCGAGCGGCGAATCTTGCGGGGCCGGAACGGAAAAGGCTGAATGGATCGAGACGCGGGCGGCTGCTTCCCGGAGCCGCCTCGTGGCTTGCTCGTTGCGCCGATCCATTACCCATAGGATCGTTTATTGAGAATCAGAGAAGAGAACGTTGTGCTCAATAGCCCGCGGCTACACGCAACATTTATCTCTTGATCCTCAATAAACAAAGACATTTGCTCCTTGAACCTTTTTGTTATTGGGAGGTGCTCCATGACGTGCTTGTATCCGCGACGAATCCTTGTGCCGGCGATGTTTTTCATCGCCTTGGCGAGCCTTTTCTTGACCGTCGATACCGTCCCCGCCGCGGTGGTTTGGGACGGCGGCAGCCTGGTGGACAGCAGTTTGGTTACCCCAGAGAACTGGGTCGGCGATTCGCTCCCCTTGACCACCGACGACGTCCAATTCGACGGCAGCGTCCGCCTGGATCCCTTCACCAGCGGAGCGGTGACGTACAATTCGCTCGCCTTTAACGCCACGGCTGGCGCCTTCACCATAGGCGGAACGGACACCATCAGTTTGACCGCCACTTCCAGCACCCTGGTCAACAACAGTGAGCTGCTCCAGACCCTCAGCGCTCCCGTGAGTTTCGCGGCCAAGGCGTATGTTCGGGCTACCGCGGGCGATCTTGACCTCGGCAACGTCACTCTCGGCACCAGCACCTTGTCCTTCTACGGCAAGAACCACACCACGACGGTCAACGGAACTATCACCGGGACGACCGGCGTGACCGCCACGGATGGAACCACCCTCGTCCTGGACGCGAATAGCGCGGCCACCTGGACCAACGGCGCCCTGACGCTCGACAACACCTCCAACAGCACCACGCCCACCGTGGTGCGTTTGACCGCCAGCGGGGCGGCGGGCGCCGCCAGCTCTTCCACGAGCAACTATATCATGATTAACGGCGCTTCCGACAAGTCGGCCACGTTGGAGCTTTCCGGCGGCATCACGATTGACAAGTGGATTCGCTGTCAGCACCGAACCGGCGCCATGGCCGACGTGGCCCATATCCGCAACATAGGCGACAACACCCTCCAAGGCAGGATTTATAACCGGACGGGCGGCGCTTATGTCAACATCGATTCCGACAGCGGACTGCTGACCATTGCTTCCGCAATTGAACAGCCAGAGTCGGGTGCGCGGTCGATCCGTTTCCGCGGCGAAGGCGACATCAAGCTGACGGGCACGTTGACGGGAGTGGGAACCGCGGGACAATCGTGGAAGGTTTCCAAGATAGGCTCGGGAACGCTGACCTACGACAGCGCGGGCATCAATTACCTTGGCAACACCGGCGTCTTCGGCGGAACGCTGACCCTCACGAGCACCGGCGCCAATGCGTTGGCCAATTCGCCCGTGATCTGGATCGACAGCGGAGCGTCTTTGAATGTTTCGGCCGCCGGTTTGACCCTCTCCGGAACACAGACATTACAGGGCCACGGCACGGTGACCGGCAATCTCGCCACCAGCAGCGGCAGCACGCTGATCCCCGGCGGCACCGCGGATGACGGACTGTCAACCTTCACCGATACGCCCGGCACGCTCTCGGTAAGCGGAAACTTGACGCTAGCCAGCGGCGCGGTGATGCCCTGGGATCTCTCCGACGTGATCGACAACGTTAATAACGGCATCAACGACCGGATCGATGTCGGAGGCAATCTCGCCTTGGACGGCGGAACCATTAACGTCAACCTGTTGTCCGGCGCCTTGGCGGAAGGCGACTACCGTTTGTTCAATGCAGGAACGATCAGCGGCACGGTAGGGAACCTGACTCTGAATGTGGAGGGGGGCGCCGATACGCGGATCAACACCACTTTGACCCAAAATCTGCAAGAGGTCAATCTCCATGTCGTCGGCACTCCGTTGGAACTGACCTGGCAAGGCAACAGCACCAACAACAATTGGGATCTCCATACTACAGCCGACTGGGACGGAGGAGAAATGTTCTACAACCTCGACTCCGTCACGTTTAACGACACCGGCTCGAACTCGCCCGATATCAATCTCGTCGGTGATCTGTGCCCCGCCAACATCACCGTCGAGGAGACGAAAGATTACGTTTTCGCCGGCTCCGGCTCTCTGGAGGGAAACATCGCCGTCACCAAGACCGGAACCGGAAAATTGACGCTTGCCAACACCGGCCTCAATGAATTTACCGGCACCGTCGCACTGAGCGGCGGCACCTTGGCCGTCAACCGCGTCGATGATTGGACCCTGGCCGCCTCGCTTGCCGGCACGGCAACCCTGGAGCAAGCCGGCGCGGGCACGTTGCGTCTCTCGGGCAGCAACTCCGGTTTCACCGGCCCGGTCGTGATTAGCGGCGGCACGCTCAGTCTGGACGCCGCCGCGGACATGGACCTCTCGGCCGGAATGCCCGACATCACCGACAACGCCAACCTCCAACTCGGCGGAACGAGCAATTTCACCGTCGGGCGAAAAATTACGGGAACGGGCGGTCTCGAAAAAGTGGACGCCAACATCGTGTACTTAACCGCCGACAACGACTACCAGGGCGCCACCACGATTACCGGCGGCACGCTGCAAGTCGGCACCAGTGCCACGCGCACCGGCACGCCGGGGTCGGGCGCCATCGTCAACAACGGACTGCTGATCCTCAACAGCGACCAGGTTTACGAAATTGCCGGCGACATCAGCGGCAGCGGCGGCTTGCGGTTCGGCTTCGACGCCGCGAACAGTCAACTCCCCAACGCCGCAGTCACCCTCTCCGGCGATAATTCGTTCGACGGCGCCGTGAATATTTACCAAGGCACGGTGATCGCAACCTCAAGCACCGCCTTCGGCAGCACCGTCGGCTCGACCCGGGTTATTTCTCAAAACAGCCAGCAAGACAACGGCCGGTTGGAGTTGGACGGATCGGGGGGGAATCTGGAGATAGCCGAAAGCTTCACGACGACGGGTTCCGGAGGCACCGCCTTCCGGTACGACGGCCCCGGGATCATCCGCAACGTCGCCGGCGACAACAAGATAACCGGCAGCATCGGCATGACCGGCGGGGGAGGAAGTTCACTCGTCAAGGTGGCGGCCGGCACGCTGGAATTGGCCGGCGCCATTTCCAACGCCTACAACAACAGCTTGCGCTACATCGTCCTCGGAGGAGAATCCGGAACCGGCGGAACCGTTTCCGGCTCGATTACCGACGGTTCCACCAATGCCTACACCGGCGTGAAGAAAGTCGACTCCAATACCTGGACTTTCACCGGCAATAATTCGTACACCGGTCCCACCTGCATCTACGGCGGCACCCTGGCCCTCGGGGAAGTGCCCGACGGGTATGGCGGCGTCCTCAGCACCGGCTCCATCGCCAGCAGCCCGGCCGTGATCCTCTACAACGATTCGGCCACGCTCCAAGTCACGGGCCTGACCAACCCCACGTTCACCGTCCCTTCCACCATGTGGCTGGTCGGCAACGGCACGGTCGCCGGCAACGTGGAATCGTCGTACGGGACGATTTCGCCCAGCGGCCCCGTCAATCCCTCCGCGGGCGTGACGACGGATACGAATCTCCCGATCGGCACGCTGAACGTCGGGGGGAACCTCAAGCTCTCCGGCTACGATTATCTCCAATTCAAGCTGGGCGGCACGGGCGGCACGCAAATCGATCAAATCCAGGTGACCAACACCCTGCAGACGGATGAGTACTTCTCCTCTCCGTCTTACGTGTCGATCGTCCCCTCCGGCCCGGTCACGCCGGGGACCTATACCTTGATTTCCGCCGCCTCCCAGAGCGGCTTGGGGACGTTCGAGTTGGACCCCTACCATCCCCACAACACCCGCTACGGGCTGACGCTAGACAACGCCACCGCCGGCCAAGTCAAGGTGACCGTCACCGGCTCGAACGACACGATGGTCTGGTCGGGGCCCAGCGGAGGGACCTGGGACGTCGTTACCTCGGCGAATTGGACCGGTCCGACCGACTACCTGTTCTGGCAGGGCGACGCCGTGCAGTTCACTGGCGAGACGGAGGACATGGAAATCGTCGTCGGCGACGCCTACTATAATTCAGTGCTCTACCCGGCGTCGATCCTGGTCAGTTCCTCGAAGAACTACACCTTCAGCGGCGACGGCAAGATCTCCAGCGGCGCCAGCCTC
>JAFGPV010000170.1 GCA_016936015.1 Pirellulales bacterium | reverse complement strand
CCCTTCATCCCTTCATCCCTTCATCCTTCATCCTTCATCCTTCATCCCTTCATCCCTTCATCCCTTCATCCCTTCATCCCTTCATCCCTTCATCCTTCATCCTTCATCCCTCCCCTCACGCCCGGCAGATGAAGCACTTCAGATATTCGCTCTCCGGGCAACTGCTCAAAATGGGATGATCGGGAGCAGCGCCGCGCTGTTCGAGAATCTGCACGCTCCGCCGGGTCTGCTGGGCCACGCCCACCAGGACGTGGAAGAAATCCTCGCGCGAGACGTGGCCCGAGCAACTGCACGTGACGAGAATGCCGTCGGGTTCCAAAACGGAAAGGGCCAGCCGGTTCAGCCAATGATACGCCCGGAGGGCCTCGGGCAGTGCGCGGCGGCTGCGGGCGAACTTGGGCGGATCGACGATCACGGCCCCGAAGCGCTCGCCGGCCCCGGCGAGTTGTTCCAGGATTTCAAAGGCCTCGCCGACCTGGAAGCGGACGCCGCTCAGGCCGTTCCGCCGGGCATTCTGCTCGGCCAGCGCCACGGCCTGCCGGCTGGAATCGACGCCGAGCACCTCGCGGGCACCGCCCAGGGCGGCGGCGGTCAGGGCAAATCCGCCGGTGTAACAGAACACGTCCAATACGCGCCGGCCACGGAGGTAGCGTGCCGCGGCGGCCCGATTTTCGCGCTGATCCAGATAGAAACCAGTCTTCTGGCCGCCGCCAAGGTCGACGGCGTACCGCAGGCCGTGATCGCGGATCTCGATCGTCTCGGGCGGAACCCGGCCGGCGCAAGGGCCGTCGGCCAGATCAACTCCCTCGGTCCGGGCGATGCCCGGCTCGCAACGGAGCACGGCGCCTTGGGCGCCGGTCAGTTCCAGGAGCATCGGCATCCACTGCGGCAAACGCTGCGCCACGGCCAGGGCCGTCGGCCGCAGGGCGAGGTACTCGGCGTAGCGGTCGACGATCAGGCCGCTCAGTCCGTCGCCCTCGCTGAAGACCAGCCGCGCCGCCCCCTGGGGATCGTCGTAACCGAGAACCTGCCGCAATCGGACCGCCCGCTCCAGCCGCCACCGCCAGAAGGCGTCGTCCAGCGGCTCGCCCGGGTCCCAGGTGTAGAGGCGGACCCGGATCCGGCTCCGGCCGTTGACGATTCCCCGGGCGATGAATTTTTCCTTTTCGGAGAACAGATCGACCGCCGCGCCGTCGGCCGGGTCACCCTCGATCCGCGCCACGGCCGAATCGAGCACCCAGGGGTGCCGGGCGTAAAAGGGTTTTGACTTACCGGGCTTGAGGACGACGCGGGGGAGGGACATAGGGATTGGGGATTAGGGATTAGGGATTGGGGTTGGGGGAAATCGGTACTGGGACTTTTCTAATCCCTAATCTCCAATCCCTAATCCCTTCTTGTTGCCACACACGCCGCGATCGTCAAATCGCCGGCGACGTTCAGCGTGGTGCGGCACATGTCCAGCAGGCGGTCCACGCCGAGGATGATGCCGATGCCTTCGCCCGGCACGCCGACCGACTGCATCACCACGACGATCAGAGGTAGCGAGCCGCCGGGCACGCCCGCCGTGCCCACCCCGGCCAGCATCGCCATCAGGACCACGGTGACCTGCTGCGTCAGGCTCAAATCGACGTGGAACACCTGGGCGAGGAACAGGACCACGACGCCCTCGAACAGCGCGGTGCCGTTCTGGTTGCCCGTGGCGCCGATAGTCAAGACGAACTGCGAGACCTCGCGGGGCAGGCGGAGGTTTTCCTCGGCCACCCGCAGCGAGGTGGGCAGCGTGGCGTTCGACGAGGAGGTGCCGAAGGCGGTCGCCACGGCGTCGGAAATGCCGCGGAAAAACGCCCAAGGCGATCGCCGGGCAAAGAGCCACAACACCGTCGGGTAGACGACGAAAAACTGTAGCCCCAGTCCCAGCAGCACCACGGCGATGAAACCGGCCAGCGGCGGCAGCAGCGCCAGTCCGAGCCGAGCGGTCATGGCAAACACCAGGCACGCCACGCCGTAAGGCGCCAGCCGCATCGCAAAGCCGATGATCGCCATGCACACGGCAAAGACCCCTTCCAGCAGGTTCGTCAAGGTCTGCGTCTTCTCCGGCACAAAGAGCATCGCCACGCCGAAGGCCAGCGCGAAAAACATCACCGCCAGCATTCCGCCCCCCTTCGAGGAACCGTCCACCGCGCCGACCATCTCTTGCAGCGGATTCTCGGGGATGATGTCCAAGAGAATGTCGGCCAGCGGCTTGGCCTTCTTGGCGTTGAGCATCTCCTCCTGGGCCTGACTGCCGTACTGCCGGTTCAGTTCGGCCTGCTGCTCATCGGACAGATACCGGCCGGGCTGGACGACATTGACCAACGTCAGGCCCAGGACCACGGCGGCGCCGGACAGCCCGACCGTAAACAGCAGGGTCCGCAGACCGACGCGGCCCAGCCGCCGGGCGTCGCCCAGGCCGGCCACGCCCAGGGCCAAGGCGGAAAAGACCAGCGGAATCACGACCATGAAGATCAGCCGGAGGAAGACCTTGCCCAGCGGATCGGCCACACGGACGATCTGGTCCACCACGTCCTGGAGATCTCCCTGGGCGGCCAGACAATTGGCCGTCACGCCCAACGCCGCTCCGACCAGCAGGCCGAGGAGGATCTGCCAGTGCAGGGCGAATTTCTTCCGCGGCGTGGGCAAATCGGACATCGCAAACCCTGCTTTCCGTTTCTTGAAATCCCGATTGATCAAGTCACATCCAGTAGCCGGCGGCTAACAGCCGCCGAGGGGAATGCACGTATCTCTCGGCGGCCGCCGGCTATTCGGCAATTGTAAGTAAACGATGCCTTTTCGACAACGCCGCATCCCGACGACCGAGGGACTTGCCAGCCGGACCTGCTTCAGTCAAAATAAGCAATCTTTGTTTTGTTCTCCACCCGGCCGATCGGATTCGGCCGCCCTCCCGCGAAGAAACGGATTGAGCCGTCCATGCCCGCCCCCGATCCCGCTCCTTCGTCTGCCCCTTACGCCGCCTGGAAATACCCCGACTTCCGATTCTATTCCGCAAGTTGGTTTTTACTAACCTTCGCCAAGGCGATCGAGACGGTGGCGGTGGGATATACGCTTTACGACCGCACCGCGGATTACATGGCGCTGGGCTGGATGGGATTGGTGCAGGCCCTGCCCGTGATTTTGCTGGCCGTCGCCGGGGGCCATTTGGCGGACCGCTTTCCGCGACGGAATGTATTAATATTTACCCTGGCCCTCAGCGTGGTCGGGGGTGTGATCTTGTTGGTCAATGCGCTGCACTCGGGTCCGATCGGGATGATGTATCTGGCGTTGGGGACCAGCGCCGTGGGTCGGGCCTTGGGCAGTCCCGCCCGCTCGGCCCTTCTGCCGCAGCTCGTACCCGGCCCGATCTACAGCAACGCCATCACGTGGATCAGCACCCTCTTCCGGCTGTCGGCGATGACCGGTCCGGCGTTGGCGGGGGTAATTCTCATCTATTACGGCCAGGTGACGGCCTTCTGGTTGATCGTCATCTGTCGGAGTTTTTCCCTGGCAGCGGTATTCTTGATCCGCAATCCAGTGCAAACCGAGATGCCCGAACCCCTGTCTTGGAAAAGCGTGTTGGCCGGCATCCGTTTCGTCCGGCAGACGAAGCTGATCTTGGCCATCATCACCCTCGACCTGTTCGCCGTCCTCTTCGGCGGGGCGGTGTATCTCTTGCCGGTGTTTGCCAAAGACATCCTGCACCGTGGCGAGCTGGGTCTAGGATTGCTCCTCTCGTCCGAGGCCGTAGGGGCCGTCGTGATGGCCCTGATGATCGCCCATCTGCCGATCCTCCGGCAGTCGGGCCGGGCGCTGTTCTGGGCGGTGATTGGCTTCGGCGCCTACACGATGATCCTGGGCGTCTCGGAAATCTTCTGGATCTCGATGGCGGCGATGTTCTTCATCGGGGCCCTCGACAATATCAGCGTCGTGGTGCGGCACTCGGTGGTGCAACTACTGACCCCCGATCCGATGCGGGGTCGGGTCTCGGCCGTCAACAACATCTTCATCGTGGCCTCGAACGACATCGGCGGCTTCGAGTCGGGCTTGACCGCCTGGCTCTTCGGACCGGTGATCTCGGTGGTCGGCGGCGGCATCGGGACGATCCTGGTGGTCCTGGGGGTATTTAAAATTTGGCCCGAGGTTGGCGCCCTAGGCTCGCTCGAAAACCTCCAACCCGCCGAGATGGCCCAGGCCCAAAAAACCGCCGACGAAGAGACCGCGGAAAGGGGTTGAAGACCTGGAGGTAACGCCACCAGCTACTCTTTAGTCGCCGAACACGCCGGAAAAGGGGGCATCTTGGAAATGTCCGACTTGAGATGCTAGAATTATTGAGGTATTAATGGACTAATCGGGTGTCATTCACCCGAGTCCAAATGCCGCACCTATCTCCCGTCCGAGGAAATCGATCTTGACCGACACGCCCTCCCCTTCGCCAGAATTTCCGATGCCCCAACCCGACGACCAGGCGGATACCTCCCTCCGCGAACAAGCGCCGGATGAAAACGTGGAGTCCCCCGGCGGTGATTCGCCGGAGAAGAAACGCCGGATCCTGATCGGCTCACAGCGCGATCCGGCGGCCTACCGCGCCCGGCGGAAACGGGATTGGATCCCCGTCGTCTCGGAGGAGGACCGGCAGCCGGACGCGGAAACCCCGCCGCCGGCCGATGATCCAGCCCCCGCCGAGGCGGAGAAAGAACCGCCGTCGCAAAAAACTCCCACCGCGGGAATCCTTTCCGAGGTGCTGCTGCGGGAGCTGGTTGACGAGCCGACGCCCCTGCCGACGATCCCGGAGGCGGCGACCACGTCGTCGGCCGCCCCCGGCCACTTCCCACCGCCGAATATCCGCGAACGGCTCTCGCCCGATCTCGAAGCAGAGTTCGAGCAGGCCCTGGGCGGCGCCGCGGTGGAAGAGTTGATGGCCGGCAGCGGCGACTTGGCAGACCAGGAGCCGCTCGAGCCGGTATCGAAACACCAAGCCCGCATCATCGCCGTCCGCCGGGACGACGTCTTCGTCGAACTGGGCAGCCGCGAACAGGGCGTCATCTCGTTGCAGCAATTCCCCGAGCCGCCCCAGGTCGGCGCCACGCTGCCGGTGATCGTGCAGCGCTTCAACGCCGACGAAGGGCTGTATGAACTGACGCTGCCCGGCAGCGCCGTGAGCGTCGAGGACTGGTCGGACCTCCGCGTCGACGCGGTCGTCGTGGCCCGGGTCACCGGGCACAACACGGGCGGCCTGGAATGTCAGGTCAACAACATCCGCGGCTTTATTCCCGTCAGCCAGGTGGCCCTGTACCGTGTCGAGGGCCTGGAGGAGTTCGTCGGCCAGAGTTTCCCCTGCGTGGTGGCCGAGGCCGATCCCCAGCGGCGGAACCTCGTGCTCAGCCGCCGCGCCGTGCTCGAACGCGAACGGGAAGAAGCCCGGGAAAAAATGCTTGCCTCCCTCCAGCCGGGCCAAATCCTCGAAGGCACCGTGCGGAAACTGATGAACTTCGGGGCCTTCGTCGAACTGGGCGACGGCGTGGACGGCCTGGTCCACGTCAGCCAACTCGGCTGGGGCCGGGTCAATCACCCCCGCGATGTGCTCCAGGAAGGCCAAAAAGTCAAGGTCCGCATCGACAAAATCGATCCCGAGACGCGGAAAATCAGCCTCTCCTATAAAGACCTGCTGGAAAACCCCTGGCAGCGGGTTCAAGAAAAATATCCGCCGAACAGCATCGTCCACGGCCGGGTGGTCAAGATCATGGACTTCGGCGCCTTCGTCGAACTCGAGCCGGGCATCGAGGGCCTGATCCACGTCTCCCAGCTCTCCCACAAGCGGGTCTGGCGCGTGGCCGACGTGGTCAAAGAAGGCGAAGAACTCGACGTGATGGTCCTCTCGATCGACGCCGAAAACCAGCGGATCAGCCTCTCAACCAAGGCCCTGACGCAACCGGAGCCGCCCAAGAAAAAAGAAGGCGACGAAACCTCCCCCGAACCCGAATCCACCGCCGAAACGCCCAAGAAAACCAAACCCGGCAAAGAAAAACCCCTGCTCGGCGGCCTAGGGAAAACTAAAGGGCAGCGATTCGAGGCAAAGTGGTAATTTCGGCACCACTCCCAAGCAAGACTATTTTGTGCTTGATGTTCGATAAGTCGCGGTTAGGTCAGCAAACTTTCACGAGCCCAGCAGCTTGCCGAAGAACATCGCCCGCTGATCGAGGAAAAATGGCATGAACACCTTGGTTGATACGCTGAAAACGGTCCAATATCGGGAAGGGCAGATCGCGATCGTTATGGAAAGCGGCGTCGAAATCCGCTTCCCCGTTGCCGGAAATCCGCGTCTCGCCGTTGGAACCCCGGAGCAACTGAACCACATCGAGGTCTCACCCTTTGGACTGCACTGGCCCGATCTCGACGAAGACCTCTCCTTCCGCGGCTTGCTCGAAGGCGACTACGGGCAGAAACAGGGTGGTCGGGGATAAATCTGGAATCTGGGGTCAGGTCTTGAAATTCAACCTTTCTCGTGCTCGAAGGAACCTAATCATCGCGTATTCACTATTGCGCCATAAGCAGGTAAATACGGGGTCAGACCTTAATTATTAACATTCCAGCTTCACCCAATTCGGTGGCTAAAAAGATCTATAGCAATTGGGCCATCCTGCTGATATAAAGTACATTAGTATATATCAGCGGTGGGCTGCTAAAAACAGAGCTTTCCGTGCTTTTATCCAGGATCCCGGTTTTGTTCCGGTTCAAGCCTACGTCGGGGCTGTCCCAACGGGGCAGCAGATCACCCAGCCCTGGGCATCGCCCAGGGGG
>JAFGPV010000169.1 GCA_016936015.1 Pirellulales bacterium | reverse complement strand
CGCGGGTAGATCTGGCGGTCAGTGTCACACCAATACTGCGGAGAGTTCCGAAAGAAAAAAAGAGCTTTCCGCAACAAAAACTACTTACCCATTGTTCCGCGTCCCTCGCCCCTCACTTTTGTGCCACCGCAGGTACGCTTCGAGGAACTGCTGGATGTGGCCGTCGAGCACATCGTGGAAGTTGGTGGCGCTGGCCCCGGTGCGTGCGTCCTTGACGCGCTGTTCGGGATGGAGGAAGTAGCTGCGGATCTGCGAGCCGAAGCCCACCTTGGGCTTGAGATTATACTTGGCGGCCTGCTCGGCCTCGCGCTTCTCCTCTTCGACCCGGGCCAGCCGGGCGCGGAGCATCTTCAGGGCCATCGCTCGATTCTTGTGCTGGCTCCGCTCGCTCTGGCAGGCCACCGTAATCCCGGTGGGCGTGTGGATCAGGCGGACCGCGCTGGAGGTCTTGTTGACGTGCTGCCCGCCGGGGCCGCTGGCCCGAAAGACCTGCTCCTCGACGTCCTCGTCGCGGATCTCGATCTCGGACTGGTCGGAGACCTCGGGCGAGACGTCCACCGCGGCGAAGCTGGTCTGCCGCTTCCCCTCGGCGTTGTAGGGGCTGATGCGGATCAGGCGGTGCATGCCGCTCTCGCCCTTGAGGTATCCGTAGGCCATCGGACCGCGGACGGCGATCACCGCGCTGTTGATGCCCGCCTCGGGATTATCCTGCCGATCTAAAAGCGCCGTTTCATATTCGTGATCCTTGGCCCAATTGAGATACATCCGCAGGAGCATCTCGGCCCAATCGTTGGCGTCGGTGCCGCCGTCCCGGGCGTTGATCGACAGCAGGGCGGCATTGGCGTCGAACGGCCCGTCCAGCAGGGCGGCGGTCTCCAACTCGTCGAGCATCGTTTCCAGCCGATCCAGTTCGCCGGGGACCTCGGCGGCGAGACTCTCGTCCTCCTCGGCCATTTCCACCAGGGTTGCCAGATCGCCGCCGGCGCGGACCGCCTCGTCCAACGGCCGCAGCACCGCTTTCAGAGCCTTCAACTGCCCGACCGTCTCCTGGGCCTTCTCCGGATTATTCCAGAAGTTGGGCTCGGCCATCTGCTCTTCGATCTGGCCGACCCGGGCCTGTTTGCCGGCATAGTCAAAGAGAGTCCCGCAGTTGCAGGAGGCGGTCCTGAATCGCTTCGGCCCGATCGAATAATTCGCGTTCCATTTATGGAGATCCTCGCCAAGATTAATCTATTAAAGATATCCAACAAACTCCTCCACCGTCATCCCGGCGGAGCGGATCAACGCGCGTAACGTTCCCGGGGCGAGTTCACGATGTTGAGGGACGGACAAACTGGCAATTTCGCCTGATTTCAACAGCACCACATGACTTCCACGTTGGCGCGCTTGCTGCCATCCGGCTTGCTCAAACGCCTTGACGGCTTCCGCCCCGGAAATGACGGGAAGTTTCGGCATCAGACCGCCACCTCAACTTCTCGAACGGCAACCGTCAGGGGCATGCCATGCTCCGCCCGGGCTTCCAGGCAGGCAACAATGGCCTCCCGGATATTGGTTAAAGCCTCATCCTCGGTTTTTCCCTGGGAGATACAACCGGGAATGGCCGGGCATTCCACCACTACCATCCCGCTCTCATCACGTTCAAGTGTTACCAATAATCGCATAATATCTTACCTTCAGGAGGTTTTCCCAACTACTGCATCTTACCTGAAACTTGGCGTCGAGACAATCCGGGATTATGATGGATACTGTAGGAGGCGGCTCCCGCCGCCGACGGGATGTCAAAACAAGTCGCCGTCGGCGGCGGGAGCCGCCTCCTACAGATGAGGAATCCAGCAAGAAACGTTATGGCCCGAATCGTGTTGGCAATGTCCGGCGGCGTGGATAGCAGCGTAGCGGCTTGCCTGCTGCGCGAGGAGGGGCACGAGGTGCTCGGGGTGTTCATGCGGCATGGGGTGGAAGGCTCGGAAAGAGGGACGGGCTGTTGCAGCGCGGCCGACGCCGCCGACGCCCGCCGCGTGGCCGACCGGCTGGGCATCCCGTTCTACGCCCTGAATTTCGACCGGCAGTTCGAGCGGATCATCGACTATTTCGTGGCCGAATACTCCGCCGGCCGGACGCCGAATCCCTGCATCATGTGCAACACCTGGCTGAAGTTCGGCGCGCTCTTCCAGTACGCCGACGGCGTGGGCGCGGAATTCGTCGCCACCGGACATCATGCACGTATTGTAGAAGCGGCATCTTGCCGCTTCCCCGCCAACGAATCCGCCCTCCTCCGCGGCCTCGACGCCGCCAAAGACCAATCCTACGCGCTGTTCGGCATCGCCCGACACCTGCTGCCCAGAATAAAATTCCCCGTGGGCGAATACCGCAAGGAAGAAATCCGCCGTCTGGCTGCCGAACACCAGCTTGACGTCTCGGAAAAGCCCGACAGCCAGGAGATCTGCTTCATTCCCGACCAGGACCACGGCCGATTTATCCGCGAACATCGCCTCGGCATCGACACCTCCGGCGAGTTCGTCACCGTCGCGGGCGAAGTGGTCGGCCGCCACTCGGGCATCGAGCAGTTCACCGTCGGCCAGCGCAAAGGCCTCGGCTTGGCCTTCGGCCAGCCTCGCTACGTCGTCCGCATCGAGCCGGCAACCCGCCGCGTCGTTCTAGGTGAAAAATCCGACCTCGCCCGCCATGAACTGACCGCCGCCAAGGCGAATTGGCTGGTCGAAGGAATCCTCCCCTCTCCCATTGGGAGAGGGGCCGGGGGTGAGGGCCTTACTGCCGAAAAAACACCAAAAACCTTCACCTGCACCGTCAAAATCCGCTACCGCAGTCCCGCCTATCCCGCCACGGTCGAAATCCTAGAAAACAACCGCTTCCACGTCCACTTCCACCAGCCCGTCCACGGCGTCGCCCCCGGTCAAGCGGCGGTGTGCTATCTCGACGATCGCGTTCTTGGTGGTGGGTGGATTGAGTGAGAAGACACAGAGATATTCTTGAAATAATGAAGCAGATCGCTCCTAGGATGATGGTAAATCTTGCGAGAAGTATTGATTTCCCATCCATTTCTTCAAATCCCCATTTGACGAGAAGAATCCCTATTATCCGCTTTCACTTATTCCTCCACAACACCCGATCCTCGATCTGCAACTCTTTTTTCCGCACATGGATGTCTTGCATGAACCGCCGGGCGTCTTGCGGATAACCGGCCGTCGGGGCGAGGTCGGGGACGTGTAGGGTCCAAAATTTGTTGAACGGCCGCATCGCCTGCTCGCGGAGGTATTTCGAGACCATCGAGGCCAAGGCGGCCGGCAGGGCGGCTTCGGCCTTGGCGCGGAAACGGAACTCGATCCGGCGGTCCGCCGGGCCAAATCGATAGACGCTCTCCGCACGGCCCTCGCCGAGGATCTCGATCATTTGCTCGGGAAAGAAGTGATACAACAGTGGCAGGTAGCGATTGCGGCCGCCGTGCTTGTCGCAAAGGACGGAAATATGGGATGAAGGATGAGGGATGAGGGATGAGGGATGAGGGGGCAAGGCCTGGATTGCCTGGGTGATCAATTCCAACGAGAGGTGCGAGAGCGCGGCGCCTTTGGAGGCGTGGGTTTCCAGCAGGGTGTTCCACTCGTCGGGGAAGACGGCGCGGGAGTGGACGTTGCAGAGCGTCACTTCCGCCCGGCGGAAACCTTCGCACACGGCCACCGGGTCCCGGCCGTCCTCGGCGAGGGAGAACTCGCAGGGCAGTTCGGCGTCGTAATCCCGATACCACGGCCGCTGGGCAAACTCCCGGTGCGTCTCCGGGGCCAACCGCTGCCAGAGTTCCCGCCACCGCCGCGGCCGCCAATCAAGAAGTTCCCAGGCGGTCCACAACCCCCGTTCCAGTTGCCTCAGGCCCTTGCCGGGCGTATAAAGCACCTTGGAATCGGCGAAGGCCGGCAGGTCATTCATCCTCCCCTCTCCCTTTCCGGGAGAGGGGCCGGGGGTGAGGGCTGTTGGCAGGGAAACCTTTTCACCCCCCTTGCGGATCACACCCCGCAGCCGGGTGAACAGGTCGTCGCCGCCGACGCCGTCGGGCATGGACCAGACGGTGGCCGTAATCACCAGCGGTCCCAGGTTCGGTCCGTAACCCGCCTCGTCGGTCCCAATCACGTATCCCATGCCGGAAGCGTACCAAGCCCCGGCCGATTTCGCCAGGAGGGGAAACGCAAGGAAAATTTCAAACTGGCCCAAAACGGGCCTTGACATAATACATGTATATATGTACACTACTTACTTGGGCTGCTAAAAACAGAGCTTTCCGTGCTTTTATCCAAGATCCCGGTTTTGTTCCGGTTCAAGCCTACGTCGGGGCTGTCCCAACGGGGCAGCAGATCACCCAGCCCTGGGCATCGCCCAGGGGG
>JAFGPV010000168.1 GCA_016936015.1 Pirellulales bacterium | reverse complement strand
TCCCCTGGGCGTTGCCCAGGGCTGGGAGAACCGTTGCTCCTTCGGAGCAACCCGGCAAGTCGTCACGTGGAACAAATCCAAGATCAAGATCCGATGTGAGAATACCCAAGTTTTACGCAGCCCAGCCGGCGGGTATCGAATGGGTGAAGATCGTTATCCCCAAAGAAGTTGCACCGATTTGATCAATCGAACCCGCACGCTCCTCTACGGACAGGTTGGCAACCTGTCCTACGGTGAAGTTCCGGCGCCCTCTTCCGGGGTGTTCGTTTCATCGCTATTCTACTCGCCGTAAGTCGTTTGTATAGACCACTTTTTGGACATTTGGTTTTCCACCGAAAAATCCCCCGATCGCGAGAATCCGGATAAAAGCCCAATTGGGGAAATAATCGAGAGTTGCATGGTATCTTTATATATCCGGAACACACGGCATTTCGGATCGGACGGCAATTTCTCGCAAAGGCGCAAAGACGCAAAGAGAAGGGAGTTATGTCAACTCACCTTCTCAAGAAAAACCTCCTACTCCTTCGTTCCTAATCTTCGCGCCTTTGCGCCTTGGCGAGAAACTTAATTTGTCGAGATTTTTGCTCCGCGACCATTGGTCGCGGCTTTCCAGGGATTGAATTGCGATGGCTTCATTGAAACGCATTTTGGTAACCGGCGGGGCGGGCTTTCTGGGCGCGCACCTGTGCCGGCGGCTGGTCGAGCAGGGACATGATGTGATCTGCCTGGACAACTTTTTCACGTCGCAGAAATCCAACATCGCCCCCTTGTTGTCCCACCCCAATTTCGAGCTGATCCGGCACGACATCACGCTGCCGATCTTTCTGGAAGTTGACGAGATCTACAACCTGGCCTGCCCCGCCGCCCCGGGACACTATCAGTTCAATCCGATCAAGACGATGAAGACCTCGGTCCTGGGCTCGATCATCGTGTTGGGGATGGCCAAACGCTGCCGGGCGAAAGTGTTGCAGGCCTCGACCAGCGAAGTCTACGGCGATCCGGAAATCCAACCGCAGCCGGAAACGTATCGGGGGGCGGTCAATCCGATCGGGCCTCGCGCCTGCTACGACGAGGGCAAACGCGCCGCCGAAACGCTGTTTATGGATTATCACCGCCGCAACGGCGTGAACGTCCGCATCGCCCGGATCTTCAACACCTACGGACCGCAGATGCACCCCTACGACGGCCGGGTGATCTCGAACTTCATCCGCCAGGCGCTGCAAGGAGAGGATCTGACGGTCTTCGGCGACGGGAGCCAGACGCGTTCGTTCTGCTACCGCGACGACCTGGTCGAAGGGCTGATCCGCCTGATGGCGGCCCCCGACGATCTGGTCGGCCCGGTCAATCTCGGCAATCCCGACGAATTCACCATCGGCCAACTGGCCGAGCTGGTCCTCGAACTGACCGGGTCCGCGTCGCGGACGGTCTCTCGGCCCCTGCCCGAGGATGATCCCATGCGTCGCCGGCCGGACATTACGCTGGCGAAAACACGGCTGGATTGGGTCCCCAAGGTCGCGCTCCGCGAGGGACTGCTGCGAACCATCGAGTGGTTCCGCACATTAGATCTGGCCCAATATCGCCCGCCGACGCCATTGTATTGAGGGGAGAGGATAGAGTTTTCCCTCTTCCCTCAATCCTCACCGATACCCCGGCCCGTGGCGTCGCGTGAGGGGATCGGGGCGGGCGGACGGTTCGCCGGGCAGCAGCAGCTCGGTGCCGGGAACGAGATAATCGAAATCTCTGCCCAGCGCCTCGCGATTCATTTCATAGATTTCCACCCAGCGTGCGGCCTTGCCCAGTTCGTAGCGGGCGATGTCGAACAGCGTGTCGCCCTCGACGACCGTATACTTCCGGCCGCCGTGGCGGCGAGGCCCCGTACCGACGGGGATCGCTTGCCGGACGAGCACGTCGTGGTGCCGGGGCTTGGGACAGAGGTCCGGATACTTCTTCTGCAATTCCTCGATGGACGGGGTGGAGAGGATCTCGCCGATCTTGGGCGGCTCTTCGCCTTCGACTTTTCCGCGGTTGTGCTCGGCCAGGGCCTTGAAATACGCCCCCGTGCCATAGAGCGTCTCGGAGATGGTCCAGTAGCTGTCCAGCGGTTGGACTTCATAGGTTCCGTCGCCGCGGGTTCCCGCCCCCTTGGCCGGGGACGCGTGAGGAAGATGCCGATACCGTGGAGGATTCGATTGTAAATGCTCCGCCCATTGCTCGCGGTCGGCTCGTGGGCGGGGCGGATCGTTTTGCATGTAGCGGTTGTAGTCGTGTAAATCCGGCGGCGGCGCGTACCTCGGATTCGGCGCCTGTTCGATGGGGGGCATCACGGTCCATTGGCCCGAAGGGCCGGGGCCGTTGTTCGCGGCGGTTCCCGGTGGAGGGCCGGCCGGCCGTTGGGCGATCTCGGGAGGCAGCGGCGGCGGTGGCGGAGGATTGCCTTCCTGCCGGGCAAAGTGCCCTTCGCTCTTCAGGGGATTCGGCATCAGGTTCGGCGGTTGCGACGCTGCCGGAGCCGCCGGACCGGGCGGAGGTGGATTGTGCACCGGAGCCGCCGGCGGAGTCTTTTCTCCACCCGGTGGTTCGGCAGGCGGCTTGGCGGCAACCGCAATCGGCGGAACCACCGTCGGCGGAGAGACGGGAGGAGTCACCGGTTTTTTACTCTCCCTCAGTTCCCGGTGATGTTTTCTGTGCGATCGTTTTCCCTCTGCCGGTGGAGCGGGCGGTTCCATTGCCGCAGCGACATCCTCCGTCGTCGCAGCGGAGGAGCGGAATTGTACGGCGACAAAGATCCCGACGACAATCAAAACGATAAATACGATTGCCGCGCCAATTTTGACCGGCTTGCCTACTTTCTTGTTCATAATCCGGTTCCCGAGAGGGGAAGAAGAAAAGAGATGCACAGGAGGGGCGGAATAGTATCGAGACGGGAAGAGGAGGGCAAGCCCGATTTCGCCCCCTCTCCCTCCGGGAGAGGGTTAGGGTGAGGGCACTTTTTCGGCAAATTAGCCCTCACCCCTGCCCCTCTCCGGGCACCGACCGAAGGTTGGTCGGGAGAGGGGAGTAATTGGTAAGCTAAATTCGTTCCGCGACTCGCAGTTTCGCCCCCCTGGCGCGGGGATTGCGGTCGATTTCTTCGGCCTCGGCACACACGGGTCGGCGGGTCAACGGCCGTAGTCGGGGATCCTGCTGAAAGGACTCTTTCACGCGGCGGTCTTCGAGGGAATGGAAACTGATGACCGCCATCCTTCCCCACCATACGCGGGACGTGGGACTGCAACGGCGTGCAAATGCCCTCGCTGGCCGCCAGATCAGCGTCTGGATCTACCGGTTCGAATCGGCGATGCTGTGATCAAACAAAAATACTTCTCGTTCCCGCGCACCGACGTGGGAACGCCAAATTCAACCCTCCTTCCAAGCTCTTGTGTGGGAGGACCAGGTTTGATATATGACAAATTCAGCGATCCACCGCTTTGTTTGATGACGATGAGAGGATCCACTTTCCCCAAGGAGATTTGGTGATGTTCATGCAGGATTTTTTTCGTTTATGCGCAATTTGCGTCGTCGTTTTAGGATTTTTGACAACGGCGTTTGCCGCCGAGAAATCAGTTGCACCCGCCGTGATTCCGTTGCCCGTCCGCTGTGAGACGGCCGAAGGCGAGTTCTTGTTCGATGCGCAGACCGCCATCGTAACTGACGCCGCAAGCCGCGAAACGGCCCGGCAACTGGCGGCCTGTCTGGAACCGGCGACCGGCCTGAACTTCAAAATCACCGAGACCGCCGGATCCGACGGCAACGTCATCGTACTGAAACAAGACTCCGGGTTGAAAAACTTGGGGACAGAAGGCTACCGGCTGGAAGTGACTCCGCGGCAGGTCGCGCTGACCGCCCCGACGCAGGCCGGCTTGTTCTACGCCGTGCAGACGCTGCGTCAACTCCTGCCGCCGCAGATCTTTTCCTCCCAACCCGTCAAAAACGTGGTGTGGAAGATCCCCTGCGTGAAGATCGAGGATTATCCGCGGTTTGTCTGGCGGGGGCTGATGCTCGACTCGGGCCACGATTTCCAGAACCTACCGTTCGTCTATCGCTTCATCGACTTTATGGCCCTGCACAAGTTCAACACACTGCACTGGCATTTGCCCGATCTGGGAACGTGGCCCCTCGAAATCAAAAAGTATCCCAAATTGCTGGACGCCTCGACCCGCGGCCCCGGCGTGAAACAGGGGCATTACACGCAAGATCAAGTTCGGAAGGTGGTCCAGTACGCCGCCGAACGGCACATCACCGTCGTGCCCGAGATCGACATGCCGGGCCACTCGACCCCGGCGCTGCTGGCCTATCCCGAGCTGAACTGCCCGATCCCGCAAGAAGGCCGGCCATGGCAATACTGCGTGGGCAATGAAAAGACCTACGAGTTCCTTGAATACGTCCTGACGGAAGTGCTCGACCTGTTCCCGTCGAAATTCATCCACATCGGCGGCGACGAATGCCCCAAAGACCGCTGGCAACAGTGCCCCCTCTGCCAGGCGAAGATGAAGGCGGAAAATCTCAAGGACGGCAACGAGCTGCAAAGCTATTTCATCAAGCGGATCGAAAAATTCCTCAATTCGAAAGGCCGGCGGCTGATCGGCTGGGACGAGATCCTCGAAGGCGGGTTGGCTCCCAACGCGGCCGTGATGTCGTGGCGCGGCATGCAAGGCGGCATCGAAGCGGCCAAGACCGATCACGACGTGGTGATGGCCCCCACCACCTATACTTATTTCGATTACCCGCAAACCGCCGATGGCCAGTCCGATCCCGGGGCAAACAACGGGGCGCCCGTTACGCTGGACACCGTGTACGGCTTTGAGCCGGTTCCCAAGGAACTCACCTCCGCCCAGGCCGCCCACGTCCTCGGCGCGCAGGCCCAAAGCTGGAGCGACAGGCATCCGACCGAACCGCAGATCGAAGCCCTGGTCTATCCCCGGGCGTGCGCTTTGATTGAAGTGCTCTGGTCGCCGAAACAATCCCGCCAGTACGCGGCCTTCTTCCAACGCCTCCAGCAGCACGAAGAACGGCTCAAGGCCCTCGGCGTTCACTCCCGGCCGTTAAGCACCATTCCGCAGCCGGCCGCGAAGTGAAATGGCAAGGCCGCCGTGCCGGCAGCCGCTAAACCTCTTGCCGTTTCTCGTCAGATTTTCGCCCGCCGCGTGTGCCATTCGGTGGTTTGTTGAAACATGGAATACACGCCACAAAGTCCTTCTTTCCTCTGCAAAGTGCGGAATGCACCCTCCTCCGGTAGACGGGGGTGAGGATCTACTAAATACGTTCCGCCACGCGAAGTTTCGCCCCCCTGGCGCGGGAATTAACTTCGATTTCTTCGGCCTCGGCACGCACGGGTCGGCGCGTCAGCGGTCGGAGTCGGGGATCTTGCTGAAAGGACTCTTTGACGCGGCGATCTTCGAGGGAATGGAAACTGATGACCGCCATCCTTCCCCCCCGACGCAAGCAGTCGGGAATCCGCCGCAGGGCGATCTCCAGGGATTTCAGTTCGTCGTTGACCGCGATCCGCAGGGCCTGGAACGTCCGCGTGGCCGGGTGAATGCGACGTGCGTCGGCCGATCGGGGAACGCAACGGGCCACCAGATCGGCCAATTCCCGGGCCGTCTCGATCGGCCGTTGCTGTCGGGTCTCGGCGATCGCCCGGGCGATCCGCCGGCTGTAGCGCTCCTCGCCGTACCGGAATATCAAATCGGCCAGATGCTCGATGCTCAACCGGTTAACCAGCCGCCGGGCCGGCTCGCCTTCCGTGGGATCGAACCGCAGGTCCAGGGGGCCGTCGGACGTGAAACTGAAGCCGCGGCGGTCGTCGGCCAACTGGTCGCTGGAAAGCCCCAGGTCGAGCAACACGCCGTCCACCGCGGCAACGCCCAATTGCTCGAGCACCTCGGGCAGGTCGCAAAAATTAGCCTGCGCCAACCGCACCGGCAGCCCCGCCAGCCGTTTCTCTCCCGCGTCTATGGCGTTCGGATCGCGATCCAGGGCGATGAGGAGACCGCCCGGGGTAATCCGTTCGGCCAATGCCCGGGCATGACCCCCGCCGCCCAGGGTGCCGTCGACGAACACCCTGCCCGGAGCGGGCGCCAACCACTTGAGAACCGCCTCCAAGAGGACGGGAACGTGGATCGTTAAACGGTCGGTCATGACGACATTTTATAAGAACGATCCGATGACGGCACCCCTCCCGGCGGCTGCCCGTTGTCGGCCAGCGAAAGCCGACGCTGACGAGTCTCCGGTCCTCAGAACGGCTCTTTTTCTTCCGCCCATTGCGGTTGATGTATCGAATGGACTTTGTCTTGGATGAATTTCAGATGTTTTTGAAACTTGCCGCATCGGAAGACGTATCGATTTTCACCCCATTTGTAGGAATTGAGTTCGTAGTCAATCGCCAGGCGGAAAGAATCGGACCGACGGCTGGCAATCTTTTCCGACCGCACCTCCACGACGGGGATGATCAAGAGATCGACTGCCTCCCTGTTCGGCCCGAGAAATCGTTCGCTTACGTAAACCTCCTTGATAGAGGCCGAGGCGGCATTTTCCGGACGACGGAATGTCCCGCTGATGTGCAACCGCACCGAGGATTTGGCGTTCAACGCGCCGAGGTTTGCATTGACGACTTGAACCTGAAAATCATCGATCTCCAGCCAATCCTGATAATTCCACCATCCGATTTTGCCGACGACGGGGGGCCGTCGAGACGGCGGAGACAAGCCCTTTCCCGTTCGAAGTTTCTGGGGATAGCCGGGATCCGCCGCCACGAGGAGTGCGACGGCGAAAACTCCGATTCGAGTCGGTGAAATCCGCATGATCCTTGTCCCTCCAAGAAAGGCATGAAGATTGCTAAATGGAATATCCGGACGTCTGATGGAGAAGAATCATTATAAATAAACACTCGACCTCCCGGCGCGTCCTTGCGCCGGCGCGAGGTCGAGTGTTTGCGGCTTGCCCGTCGGCATTGGCGACGACCGGTTCCGCATTTCGCCGGGAGAAGGCATCCGTGTCTTCTCCGCCGTAAGAATGATCCTCCGGCTGCAGAGGATCCAAGCCGCCGATAGGTGGCCAAACCCGGCAACTCCTTTCTTACGCCCGCACGGGAATGGATTCCCGTTGGTGCGCGGCGAACCATCGGATGGACTTCCTTTTACATCAACGCCTTTTCCGCGATCTGGTCGTATTGGGGCTGTCTTTCGGCGAGGTAGGATTTCCAAGTCGGCTCGGACCACAGTTCCAAGTGGTCCTGGACGCCCACCAGCACGACTTCTTTTTCCAGCTTGGCCAGCGTGGCCAATTCAGGGGGGATGCGGACGCGGCCCTGGCGGTCCAGTTCGACCTGTTGGGCCTGGGCGTAAAACAACCGTAAAAACGCACGGACCTCCTGTCGGGTCGGCGGGCTTTGGGCCAATCGGTCCGCCCAGCGGTGAAACGTCTCTTCGGGGAAAATCCCCAAGGAACCGTCCGTCCCGGGAGCGATATACACCACCCCCCCGTCACGAACCGCCATCGCTTCGCGGAGCCGTTTGGGGACCGCCACCCGAAGTTTTTCGTCGATCGAGCGGCCGTAGGTACCCGTCAGGAGCATGAATCACCACAATTTCCCACTTGGCTCCAAATTTCCCCAAAAGATAATCCAATTCCCCATGATTGACAAGCCGATTTTTCCCCTGAGGGAAAAATTTTCAGGAAAAGTCGCAGGTTGGTGCGGGGTAAAAAGTTCGGGCGAGGCGAAGGATCGAAAACACGCCGCTTTTACACCTTTTGCTGGACATATGTACCGTTAATCAGAAGCGAAATTCCTCACCGAAAAAAAGGAGCGACAATCCGGATTACGAAGCAGGACGAAGTAGGTTATGCTTCAGCATAACAACTCGACAGCAAACGAACTCCTGCCGGCCGCACCATGACGGAACTTGACCAGTACGACTACCATCTTCCGCGGCATCTGATCGCCCAGCAGCCGGCGTTTTCGCGGACTGACGCCCGGCTGCTGGTCATCCGCCGAAAAGAAAAGTCCCTGGAGCATCGCGTGATCAACGATTTGCCCGAGCTGCTCCGCCCGGGAGACGGCCTGGTGCTGAACGACTCGAAGGTGATTGCCGCGCGTCTGCTGGGCCGCCGAACCCGCACGGGCGGGCATTGGGAGGGCCTGTTTTTAGCGGAGGATTCGCCGGGGGCCTGGAGGATTTTAGGCCAGACCCGGGGAAAGATGATCCCAGGGGAGACCGTCACGCTGCTGAACGTCTGGGGCAAGGACGATGTCCGGTTGGAACTGGTCTCTAAAGAGCCGGACGGCACCTGGATTGTCCGGCCGCAAAGCCGGGAGGGAACGTTACTGTTGCTGGACCGGTTGGGGCGCGTTCCTTTGCCGCCGTACATTCGCGAGGGCCAGATGGTCGAGAGCGACCGGGAAGACTATCAAACGGTCTACGCCCGGGTCCCCGGCTCGGTGGCCGCTCCCACGGCGGGGCTGCATTTCACCGAGGGGCTTCTCCGGCGGTTGGAGGAGCGCGGGATCCGGCTTTGCCCGTTGACGCTGCACGTGGGTTTGGGGACCTTCCGGCCGATTACCGCGGAGCGTCTGGAGGAGCACGTCATGCACGCCGAATGGGGCACGGTCCCCAGGGAAACCGTGGAGGCTCTCCGGACCTGCCGCAATGCGGGGGGGCGGATCGTCGCGGTGGGAACCACCGCGCTCCGGTTGCTGGAGACCGCGGCCGCCGACGGCGAGTTGCGCCCTTTTACCGGATGGACCGATCTCTTTATCCGGCCCCCGTATCTTTTCCGGGCCGCCGACGCCCTACTGACGAATTTCCACCTCCCCCGCACCACGCTCCTGGTTCTGGTGCGGACCTTCGGCGGCGACGAACTGATCCGCAACGCCTACGCGGCCGCGATCCGCCGGGAGTATCGCTTCTACAGCTACGGAGACGCGATGCTGATTCTCGATTGAATTCAAAGTGCCGTGAGATCTCCGAAAGAGCCGTTCTGCGCGAAGCGAAGAATCTCCGGAGCCGCCAGAACCAACGCTACTTGACCGATATACAGATATCGGGTACCTTAAAGGTGCTTCTTATCGCCTGGCAATACCGATCTCGTTTTGCAATGTCACGGAATTGAGCGAGAATGCTGATGGGTGGATGTCGAGCCTTCGCAGTTTTGATTCTCCTTGGATTCCTGTCGCTGAATTACGGTTGCGGTCGCGGGCATCACGCCGAGAGGCTTCCGGTACGCGGCACGGTGACGATGGCAAGCGGCGAACGACTTAACGGTTCGATCACTTTCGTTCCGGTACGAGGGCGCTCGGGCCCGTCCGCGACAACGAAGTTGGACGCAGGGAAATACGAATTCGACCGCACGAACGGTCCCACGGCGGGACCGCACGCCGTGATCATCAAGCGCGTGGTGAGCCGAACCGATTCTATGAAAACAATCGCAGCCGGACAGCGGTCCCAGGAAAACATCGCGGAGTGGACCCTTTCGGCCGACATTGTGGACAACGGACACTACTTGCAGGACTTAACGATAGACCACTAAGCGGACGTCCTTTTCTGCGGGATATTCGCCATGTCACGAAGATTCCGCCCCAACGCGGCCTTTACTCTCATCGAGCTTTTGGTGGTTATTGCCATCATGGGCATCCTTATTGCTTTGTTGTTGCCCGCCATTCAGGCCGCGCGCGAGGCCGCGCGGCGCACCCAATGCCTGAGCAATCTCAAGCAATGCGGATTGGGTTTGCTTTCGTACCACGACGAGTTCAAATCGTTCCCGATCGGCAACGTCGAGCCGCCGGCAGGCAGCAATGCTGGCGGCTGGTGGGGCTTCCAGGCCCGAATTCTCCCCTACCTGGAGTCGAAGCACGTCTTTAAACTCTGTAATTTCTCCTATCGGAGCAGTTGTTTCGAGTGGATCGCTTATCAGCAAACGCGGGATATTTTCTTGGGAACGATGATTCCCAGTTTCTACAAGTGCCCCAACGACCCGTTGAAGGACGAGATTTACCACGACTCGCGCTTCGGCGACTACGGCTGCACGAGTTATCTCGGTGTGATGGGAACTTCAGAGACCCTGAACGACGGCATTCTCTTACACGGCGACTTCAACAGCATCGTCAGATTGTCCAAAGTCACCGACGGCGCATCGCATACGATCATCATGGGTGAACGCGGCATCAGCAACAATTTGTACGGCTGGCCGTACTGCGGCGCCGGCAATTATCGGAACACCGGATGCGGCGACAATTTGATGGACACAAAACTCGGTTTGTCTCCCGGCAAGCCGGACGGCAACCACAATTACCATTTTTGGAGCCACCACGCGAACATGGCCCACTTCCTCTGGGCGGACGGTTCGGCTCGGCCGTTGTTCTACGATATCGATCACCAAGTCCTGCAGGACCTGGCAACGCGAGCGGGCCGCGAAATCTTTTCTACGTCGTGCTATTAGGGTGCGCCTCCCCTTTCGGAATGACAGTTCAGACATTTTTCCCTGCTCAACCGCTTCCCTCCGCGGAGGTTCTGTGCTATGGTTGGAATGATCCCACAGGGAACTTGAGAAAGGGGGAGCCTATGAACGAACCGCCCTTGGAACCGCAGGGACCATCGCCGGAGCCGCCATCAACGCCGGTCTCGCAGAATTTCACTCACACCGCCGTGGCCGCCCGGGTGCCGGAGAAAATGCTCCGCGGCGTGTTTTGCAGCGGGACGCTGATCCTGCAAACCCAGGACGAATTCCTACTGGATTTCATCTCCACGATGACGCAGCCGCATCAGCTCGTGGCCCGGGTGGTGATGAACGCGCGGACCCTGATGCAATTCGTGCCCGCTTTGCAGGCGAACCTGGTCAAGTTCGAGCAGCAGTTCGGTCCCTTGCGGACGGCCGGGCGACCGCCGGCGGCGGAGAGTCCTCCGCCGGCCCCGCCGGCAACGCCTCCGGGCGTCACCGTGGTCTCCACGTCGGAGTCCGTCGCGCCCTCGGAAGCGGAAGAAGGAATCAAGCCTTCTCCGCCCGCCGGACCCTCCTTTCACGATTTTTACGATCAACTGAAAATACCCGACGAACTGCTCGGCGGCGCATTTGCCAACGCGGTGATCATCCGCCACACGCCCCACGAATTCTGCTTCGAGTTCATCGCCAACTTTTTCCCGCGTTCGGTGGTCACCAGCCGTATTTTTATGGCCGCCGGCCGGGTCCCCTCGTTCTACGACACGCTCCGCTCCTCGATGCAAAAATATCAGAACCGGCCCCGGGAGCGGTGACGCTTTGCGGATCGGGAGTCGTTTCAAAGAAGAGGCTCGCCCCAGTCGCGTGAGATTCGGCGCTTCCGGCGATAGGCCCGGGGCGTCATGCCCATTTCGCGTCGGAACGCCTTCGAGAAGTAGACCACGGAGGTAAAGCCGCTCAGGCGGGCGATCTGCTCCACGAGTTTGTCCGTTTGGGCCAGCAGCGTTTTCGCGCGTTCGATCCGCACGCGTATGATCTCCTTCTTGGGCGTTCGTTGGAGATGTTCCTGGAACCGCCTCTCCAAAACCCTCCGCGACAGCCCGATCGTCTTGGCCAAATGGGAGACGTCAAGCCCTTTGCAGGCGTACTCGCGAATCAACCGCATGGCCTGAACCACGTCGGCATCGGGGATGATCATCAGGTTCGTGGATTGGCGGACGGCCACGTGGCTGGGAGGAGAGTAAACAACTCCCCGAGGTTGATTGCCCGCCATCTTCCGGTCCAGGAGTTTCGCCGCTTCGTAGCCGATCCGCCGGGCGTCGAGGTCCAGGCTGGACAACGTCGGGCGGACCGTCTCGCAAATCACCGGATCGTTGCCGATGCTGAGAATCGCGATCTCCTCCGGGACGGCAAGGTTCAACTCCCGGCAGACGTCCAACAACCGCACCGCGTGGATGTCGCCGGCGGTATAGACGCCGATGGGGCGGGGCAGGGAGCGAACCCACTTGATCAAGCGCGGCCGCTGACGCTCGTGCCAGACGGGGACGGCTCGCTCGGGGGTCCGCGGCGGCTGGTAGATATGACAACCGTAGCCCCGTTCCCGCAACGCCTTGGTAAAACCCCCGCGATGCGTCTCCGTCCACCAGGCCTCGCCATATGTGAAAAAGGCGAATTGACGCAATCCGCAACTGAACAAGTGCTCGACGGCCATGCGTCCCATCGCCGCGTCGTCGCACGTGACTTCGGCGGTGCCAATTTGCCGATCGCCGTGCAACTCCACCAGGGGAAGCCGGGTGGACCAGAGCAACTGAGCCAGCTTCTTGTTGACCGAACGTGCAATAATGCCTTGCCCCCGCCATTCCTTCAGCCACGCCGGCGGCAGGGGGTCCAATCCCCGATCTTCAAATTGGATCGACCAGGGACCGTTTTCCAGGGAATACCGGGCAATGCCCTCGACAATTCCCCGGCCATAGGCGCGCGAGGTTTCAATCAGCAGTAAAACGTGCGGAGTATGCAGGGTCTGACGAAGCCGGGACATGACCGGTAATACGGTTTCCATCGTGAAATAACGCGTCCATTTTGAGAAAACCAGCGTGTTTTCCCGCAGGGTAAACACGCGGTGGAGCGTTATTTCAGGTTGTCATTGGTATAAGATCTTTTCGAGAACTTGTTCAAGGAGTCCGACACGGCTCAAGTGTCGAGTTGGGCGCCACTGCCGGCTTGTCCAGCAGTGCGGAAAACACGGTTGGACAAGCCGACCGTGGCACCCGACATATTAACCGTGTCGGACTACTAGCCCTCGCAGATTTCTCGGACCGGGTGGCTGTGGACGAGAGTTTCCAGGGTGCCGAGCAACTGATCCAGGTGGAACGGCTCGTTGTAGACGATGGCCTTCAGGCCGGCCTGCCGGGCCTTGACCAGCGTGTGCTTGGCGTCGTAATCGAAACCGGTCATCAAGGCCAACGGGGCAGGATCGAGGATCTCCTTCAGTTTCAGCAGGAATTCATAGCCGTCCATGTCGGGTAGGTTGATCCCCGCCAGGATCGCGTCGTATTCGCCGTCGAACATCATCCGCACCATGCACAGCGCCTGGGCGCCGTCGCGGGCGGTCTCCACCGCGCAGCCGTACGGCTCGAGCATGTGGTGGGCCGACGTGCGGACCGTCTCGTCGGGATCGACCACCAGGATCCGTTTGCCGCGCAAGATCGCCCGCTCCTCGATTTCCACCTCCTGGGGATAGGCCGGGGCGGGAGTCATCTGCTGACCCACCGCCTGGATCACCTGCTTTATGTCCCGCGCGTTGCGGAGGATCCGCTGCAAGCGATCGACCAGCTCGGGGTCGTGGTCGATGTAGCGGGCCATCACGTGCACCGCGTCGCTGAGGATCTCGTCCACCGGCAGGGCCACCGCGCGGTGGATCGTCTCCACGCTCTCGGCGGCGGCGCCGTAGTGCTCGGTTCGGAGCAGTTCCAGGGTGTTCAGCGCCCGGGCCACCTCGCGGCTGAATATCTCCAGGAATTGCAGGTCGCTCTCGGTAAACGCCCGGGGTTTGGGACTCTCCACGTTGAAGGTGCCGATCACGTTCTCGTGCAGCATCAGCGGCACCGTCAGCGAGCTTTTCGCGTTCCGGATGCCCTCCAGGTAGAGCGGATCCTCGGTCGTGTCCTCGCAGAGATAGCTTTTTCCCGTGGCGGCGACGAACCCGGTCACGCCGTTGTCCTGCGGCAGGGCGCAGAGCACGCGGTCCGCCGCCTCCGGCTCGATCCCCTCGGCCAACAGCGGCTCCAGGCGGTTGGTCCGCGGATCCACCAGCCGGATCTCGACCACGTCGAAATTCAACAAGTCGCGGGTGTAATGCAGGATGTTCGCCTTCAGCAGCTCGATCCGCTGCGGGACGGTCAGTTGCAGCAGTTCCTCGGGTTTCAGGTCGGCCAGTTCCATTCCCGCCTGGTGGATGGCGGCCAGTTTCTGCTGCTGCTGGACCTCGTGGGTTACGTTGCGGACGGTGACGATCAGATGCCGGGGCGGCGCGCCGGGCTGGCCGAGCGGGGCGGCGTGCACCTGGTAGTAACGGTTCGTGCCACACTGCAACGTCGTGCAGGTGCCTTGCCCGGTGGCCAACGCCGTGTGAAAGGGGCAGAAATCCGGACCCAAAATCTCCGGGTTGCCCAGCACCGAATAGAAATTCTCGCCCGCGACGCTGCCGCGCTCCAGCCACTCGTTCAGGCGGCGGTTGCTCCAGAGGATCACGCCGTCGGCGTCCAGCAGCGCCGCGCCGTTGGGCAGCCCCTCGAGAATCTGCTCGTTTTGCAGCAACCGGCCGAGCGTCAGCGCGTCCTGCAAAAACGCGGCGGAGACGTACACGCCGTCGAACGCTTCCCGCGCCAGCCGGGCCAGTGCCCGAAACGGGTTCTGAAGCACCACAACCTCGTGCGAATCCGCCATCGCTCCCAGCCAAGGCTCGATCTCCTGGCGTGACTCGCAAATCAGCAGAAGTTTTCGCTTGGTAGTCAAACCGGCAATGGTCCTCTTCTCATCGGCACGGCAAAGGAGGCCCTCAACGAGGTCGTTTCCGAATAAACAGGATGCGTGGTATCCCCCGGAGGGAGGCAATGGCGTCCTTCGTCGGCCGATGGCCTGAATCTGTTCTGTAAACCCTCTGTATTATAAGGGCTTTTCGGCTTGAGAACAACCCGTTGTTCACGTCAACTGTGCCCTTTATGCGGTCGGCGCCCGTTTGTGCCGCGGTGAATTTCCTTTAACCTGCAAACTCGTTTTTTCTTGCACGATTTGCAGGTACCGCCCCTTCCTGGAGGCGCCGGAACCGATAGTCGATGAGGAATAATGAGAGCATGATTCCCTAGCCGGTGGCTAACAGCCGCCGCAGGGAACTTCCGCAAATCGCGGCGGCTGGTAGCCGCCGGTTACTTTCAACGAGCGCGGCCCCAAGCCGCATGGGGAGAAGACGTTATGTGGCGGTCACTATTTCTCGCGATAGGCGTCTTTGCGATCCTCCTGGGCGCACAATGCCTCGGCGTGGCAAAGTTTACCATGAAGATGCGCAACGATCCCGTCCTGCCCTCTTCACCCTTCGAGACGATCAAGCCGGGCGCCAAAAAACAGATCAACCCCGCCCCCTGGGCCCCGTGGAGCCTCCTGGCCACCGGCACCGTCGTCTGCCTCTATTCCTTCACCCTCCCCCGCCGCATCACCAGCGGCTGAAAAAATACGTTCTCCTGATCGCAGCGAAGGATCTCATCAATTGCTTGTCTCAGACTCGTAGAAACACTCCCCTCCCCATCGAGATTCTTCGCTCCGCCCAGAATGACTTTTATTTCCCTTCGCGGTACTGATCGAGATAGTCTTTGGCGAATTGGCGGTGTTTTCGGGGAATCTGGCGGCCGCTGAGCGGATCGGTCGGGGTAAGCTGCTCGGCCTCGCCTTGCTCGGCCAGGGGGGTGGCCGCGCCGGGGCGTTGATTCGGGCCTTCGACCATGCCTTCAATGCTCGCCTTTCCCGGTCCGACTTTCTGGCGGACGGGGGAGTCGTAGGTCGCGGTCTCGGTCTTCGCCTCCGGCCTTGCGCCGCTGGCGCGGCCCTTGCCCAACCCGAGGGCGTCTCTCGTCCAACGCTTATCGTCCTCCTTGCCGCCTCCACCTTGGCACATCGGGCAGCCTTGGCCGTTGCACTGCTTGCAGGTCATCTGCTCTTTGGCCTGGGCGATCTGCATCTCCGCCCCGTCGAGCAGCTCCATTTCCTTCTGCTGTTTCTGCATCTGGTTCAAGGCGGCCTGCATCTGGTTCATGGCCTGGGCGGCCTGCTGGCAGTTGCCCTGCTTGAGACATTGGTTGCACTTTTTCAGGTTCTTCGCCATCTTCTGGAGCTGTTGCATCTGCTGGTTCTGCTGCTGGAGCTGCTGCAACTGCTTCTCCAGTTTTTGCGCCTCGGCCTTTTGGCCCGACTGCTTGAGTTTCTTGATCTGCTCCTCCAAGTCCTTTTGGGCGGCCTGATGGGCCTTGGTTAATTTGTCGAGCTTCTCGGCCATCTGCTTGACCTGCTTGGCCAGGTCTTCCTTCTGCTTGTCGCTCATCGCGCCATTTTCCAGGGCCTTTTGCAGCTTTTTCAGTTCCTCGGCGGCCTTCTGCAGCTTGCCCCGGCTTAAGGCCTTGGAGAATTTGTCGGCCGGACCGGGATCGGTTTTCCGCAGCGAGTCGAGTTTTTCCTTCAGTTTCTCCGCCCCTCCGAGCTGCTGCCGGCGCTTTTCCAACTCCTGCAACAGATTGTTCAGTTTCACGAGGCTTTTTTCCCGATCCTCCGGATGGGCGATCAGTTCCTTGGTCCTCTCTTCCAACTTGGCCAGCAGTTGGTCGGTCTCCCGCAGATTCTCTTTGCCGGCCTGCTTGCGGAGTTGGGCCAGTTCCTTTTTCACGCCCTTGACGGCCTTGACGACGGCGGCCGGTGCCGGCTTGGCCGCCGGTTTTTCCGCGGCCGGGTCCTCGGCCCCGGCGGGATGGATCAGCCAGGCCGCCAGCAGCGCGATCGCGGCCGGCGCCAACGGAAAGAGCAATTGCCGCGGCGGGCGGACGGGAAATTTCTCGATCACCTCCAAACGCGCCACGCGGCGGACGGCGTCGGCGACCACGGCCTGCCCGGCCTCGCTTTCACGAACACCCTCCGGCAGGGCCAACGCCGAGGAGGTCCGCTCCTTTAACCCGAAGCGGCGGTCGATCTCCAGGGCGGCCTCCAAGGATTTTTGCCGGGTCGCAAAGGTCCAGACGCCGGCCGCCAGCAGGCCGACAACCAATCCGCCGGCCAGCCAGACCGCCGCCGAAAGACCCAGCGGCACGTACTTATCGACCAGAATCAGCACCAGCGCCGCCGAGAGGGCCGTCAGCCAACACCAGCCCAACACGCTCACGAATCGCTGGAACGTCAGGCGCCGCTGCGCCTTGCGGACTTGCTGATACAGCTTTTCCATGGTCGGAAACCCTCCCCGATTGTATCTTTGGACCCGTCGATTACAATGACGTCTTCATTATACTCCTTTCCCTGAAAAAGGTCATTCGAGGACTTTTCTATTTTCACTTACGGAAAAAACATACAACGCTAACAAATCCCTAACAATTAGTGATTCAAATACCTCCTGCTAATTCCTTTCTAACCTTTTTCCGCCAAGGGAAACAAATAACATGCACTGGAAATCCGGATGGCTTGCGGCGTTGCTGGGATGCCTGCCCCTTGCCTTCGGGGGGTGCTGGAGTTCTTCCGGTTCCTCCAGCAACACCATCTGCGTGGAGGGTTCGGACACGATGGTCAACGTCGCCTGGGCCTGGGCGAAACGCTACAAAAAGGACCGGCCGGCCGTTACGGTCAACGTTTCCGGCGGCGGTTCTGGACGGGGGATCGCCAGCCTGAGCAACGGCACCTGCGATCTGGCCGACAGCAGCCGCGACATGACCGAAGAGGAAATTCAACGGATCGTCGAGAAATACGGCGTTAAACCGATTGAGCACATTGTCGGTTACGACGCCTTGGCGGTTTACGTGAACAAGGAAAATCCCCTTGACTCGATATCGCTCGAAGAATTGGCCGAGATATACGGCGAAGACGGAAAGATCCAAAAATGGTCACAATTGGGCGTCAAACTGCCCGGCGGCGACGCCGAAATCACTGCGGTCGGCCGGCAGAACAGTTCCGGCACGTACACCTTTTTCCGCGAGCACGTCTTGGGAAACAATCGCGATTACAAAGCCAACTTGCTCAGCCAGAACGGCTCGAAGGACGTGGTGCTCCTGGTGGCCAAAACGCCCACGGCCATCGGCTACAGCGGCATGGGCTATAAAACCGGCGACGTGAAGGTTCTGAAAATCTCGCCGAAAAAAGGAGAACCCGCCGTCGAGCCGACCATAGAGAACGCCAAAAATCGCTCTTACCCGCTCACCCGGCCGCTGCAGATCTTCTCGCGCGGCGAGGTCCACGGCCAAGTAAAAAAGTACCTCGATTGGATCTACGGTCCCGAGGGACAACGGATCGTCGAAAACGAAGGATACGTGCCGTTATAAAGAGTGCCTTCCATGACCGACGGGTGGAGACTGTTCAAACGCGCCGCCGAATGGCTGATTGAGGCCGTGGTCCGCCTTTGCGGCTGGAGCGCCATCCTCTTCATCTTCGCCATCTTCTTCTTCATTTTCCATAAGACGTGGCCGTTGTTTGCCGAGGGCTTCGACTTGCGGGAGTTTTTGACCAGCGCACGTTGGCAGCCCACCTCGACCGTGCATCCCTGCTATGGAATCCTGGCCCTGTTGGTTGGTACGCTGGCGGTCACCGGCCTGGCGATGGCGTTGGCCGTGCCCCTGGGCCTTGGGGCCGCGGTCTACCTCTCCGAATTCGCCGGCGGCAAGACCAAGGAGATCCTGAAAATCGTAATCGAGCTGCTGGCCACCGTCCCCTCGGTCGTTTGGGGATTCATCGGCTACATGGTCCTCGGGCCGATCATTATCGCCGTCACTGGCGCTCCGGTGGGCGTGAATCTGTTGAACGGCGGGATCATCCTGGCGCTGATGAGCGTGCCGGTGATCGTCTCGGTGGGCGAAGACGCGCTGAAGGCCGTGCCCGACTCGTACCGCGAGGCGGCCTTGGCTCTAGGCGCCAGCCGCTGGGAGATCGTCTACCGCGTCTTATTCCCGGCGGCGAAGAGCGGCCTTTTGGCCGCCGTGCTCTTGGGCGTCGGCCGGGCCATCGGCGAAACCATGGCCGTCCTGATGGCCACCGGCCACGCCGCTCAGATCCCCCACAGCCTGCTCGATCCGATCTGCACCTTGACGGCCACCATCGCCGCCGAACTGGGCGAAGCCCCCCGGGACGGCACCCATTACCGCGTTCTGTTCCTCATCGGCGTGGTCCTGTTCGTCATCACCTTCATCGTCAACCTGACCGCCGACCTCGTGGTCAAGGGAATCCGTACGGAGAAAGAATAGCGTCATTTACATTTCCTATCAATCCCGTAGCCGGCGGCTAGTGAAGAAGACTGAACTTTTAAGATAGGCAACGAACTACTTTCGATGCGCGACGACGTCCCCAATAATACGCCCCCCAAGTATCTCCTGGCCGCCGAGACGGCCGAGGGTGCGGTGATCACCCTGGGATCGGCCGATTCGTGGGAGGAACTGCTGGACCTGCTGGCGGGCCAACCGGAAAACGACGGTGTTCCGCCGATGGCCTACCGGTTGATTCGCACGGCAGAAACGGAAGCCGCCGTGAAGAAGAAACCCCGGCGAGAGTATTTCGCCAACTTCCGCGGCGCCGGCGGCGCCGGCCGGGAAGACGACGGGACCGAGTCTGCGCCCTGGTGGGGCCTGGACCATGCCGCCGCCAATCTGGCCGCCCGGCGGTTCGACGACCTGCCGCCGCTGGCCGTCCGGGAGTGGATCCGCATCCGCCATAAAGAACCCTTTACTCCCGGGGCCCTGGAACGGCGGAAACGGATCAAGGAAGCGGTCGCCGAGTACGTCTTCCTGGCCATGACCGCCGCGTTGGTCATTCCCATCGTCGCCATCCTTGCCTACCTGGTCGTCAAGGCCTGGCCGGCGCTCAGCTTTTCATTCATTTTCCAGAATTCCGAGGATTCCCAGGCCGGCGGCATCTGGGCGCCCCTGGTGGGCACCTTCTTTCTGGTGTGGATCTCGCTGATAATCTCCGCCCCCATCGGCGTCCTGGCCGGCGTTTATCTGAACGAGTACGCCCGCGACAACTGGTTCACCCGGCTGATCAACCTGGCGGTGGTCAACCTGGCGGGCGTGCCGAGCATCGTCCACGCCCTGTTCGGCGTGGGGGCCTTTGTGCTGGCGGCCGGAATGGGCCAATCCCTCTTGGCCGCCTCCTGCACCGTCGCCATCATGACCCTGCCGGTCATCATCGCCAGCACCCGCGAGGCCCTGGCCGCCGTCCCGATGGCCTTCCGTGAGGCCTGCTGGAACCTCGGCGCCACCCGCTGGCAGACGATCCGCACCCTGGTCCTGCCCAACTCGATCAGCGGCATCCTGACCGGCGTGATCCTCCAGGTCTCCCGGGCCGCGGGCGAGACGGCCCCCATTCTCTTCACCGGGGCCGCACTGTTCACCTCCTTCCCCTATCACCTCGATCAACCCTTTATGGCCCTCTCGATGCACCTCTACGCCATCTGCACCCAACTCCAAGGAGTCAGCGATTCCGTGCAATACGGAACCGCCGTCGTGCTGATCGGACTGGTGCTGGCCGTCAACGGTCTTTCCATCGGACTGCGGGTCTATTTGCGGTCGCGAAAAAAATGGTAAACCCAATCCCTCCACCTGAACTCGACCTCCAAACGCCCCGGGACGGCGGTCCCGGGGGGAGTGTCTCTTCCCACGTCGCCTTCCGCAACCTGACGGTCCGCTACGGCACGAAAACCGCCCTGGACGGCGTGAACCTGGAGATTCCCCGGCAGAGCATCTTCGCGGTGATCGGCCCGGCCAACTCCGGCAAAACGACGCTGTTGAAGTGCATCAACCGCACCATCGACTTCATCTCCTCCGCCCGCGTCTCGGGCGAAATCCTCGTCGACGGCGGGGACGTCTACCGGCAGTGGAACGTCTACGAGCTGCGCCGCCGGGTGGGGATGGTCTTCCCGCTGCCCGTCGGACTGCCGATGTCGGTCTACAACAACGTCGCCTACGCGCCCCGCCGGGCCGGGCTGCACAACCGCCGCGAACTCGACGCCCTGGTCGAGTCCTGCCTCCGCCGGGCAATGCTCTGGGACGAGGTCCAGGACCGCCTCGACCTGCTCGGCACCCGGCTCTCCGGCGGACAGCAACAGCGTCTGACGCTGGCCCGGGCGCTCTCACTGCGGCCGGATATCCTCTGCCTCGACGAGTTTTCCATCGCCATCGACCCGGTGACCACCATGCGGATCGAAGACATCCTCCGGGAGCTGAAAAGCCGGATGACCATCGTCCTCGTCACCAACCTCGTCCAGCAGGCCCGCCGCCTGGCCGACTACACCGCCTTCTTCAGCGCCGGCCGCTTGGTCGAAGTCGGACCGACCGAAAAACTGTTCACCCGGCCGGAACAGCAACTCACCGAGCGCTACATCAACGGAGATTACGGGTAAGTCCCCTCTCCCTCCGGGAGAGGGTTAGGGTGAGGGCGAATTTTCAACAGTCCAAACCTTGTTCCGAAGCTCCGGCTTCGGAACACAAACCAGACGTTCCGAAACAGGAGTTTCGGCACGAGATTATATGACCGCCTACAGCATCCAAACCCGGGACCTGAACCTGTGGTACGGGAAGTTCCACGCGCTGAAGGACGTGACCGTCAACGTCAAGCCGGGCGTGATCACCGCGCTGATCGGCCCTTCCGGCTGCGGCAAGACCACCCTGCTGCGTTCCTTCAACCGCATCAACGAACGCTATCCGAGTGTCACGACCAAGGGCGAGATCGAGATCCTCGGCAAGAACATCTACGACTCGGACGTCTCGCTCAGCGAGCTGCGCAAGAGCGTGGGCATGGTCTTTCAGCGGCCCAATCCGCTGCCGATCTCGGTTTACGAGAACGTGATCTTCGGCCTCCGCGTGCACCGCCGCCGGGGAGAACTCCATCGCCGGCAGCTCGACGCGATCGTCGAATCCTCGCTCCGCGACGTGCAGCTCTGGGACGACGTGAAAGACAAGCTCCGCACGAAGGCCACTCGGCTGACGCTCGAACAGCAGCAGAAGCTCTGCATCGCCCGGCTCCTGCCCCAAAAACCCCGCGTGCTGCTGATGGACGAACCCTGCTCCGCCCTGGACGGCGAAGGGATCGAGCGGATCGAAACCCTCATCGAATCGCTCCGCCACAAATACACGATCCTCATGGTCACCCACAACATGGGCCAGGCCCGCCGGGCCAGCCACGAGTGTCTCTTCATGCTCCTGGGCCGGATCGTCGAACACGCCCCCACGCTCGAAATCTTCCTCAATCCGAAGGAAAAAGAGACCGAACTCTACATTACCGGCAGATACGGGTAGCGCTGGTGAGGGCCGGCCTTCAACCCATTTCCCCGTGCCGGATAATCCGCCCCTGCGCCAGATAGACCACGTCCTCGGCGATGTTGGTGGCCTGGTCGGCGATCCGTTCGAGGTTCCGCACGACGGCCATCAGTTTGAGATACGACTTGACCTTGTCGGGATGCTGGCGGATCCGCTCTTCGAACTCGGCCCGGGCGGCGTGCTTGAGCGTATCGACTTCGTCGTCCTCGGCGCAGACCTTTTCGGCCAGGGCGGCGTCCGCGTTCACTAAGGCGTCGATGCTCTTGCGGAGCATGGCCTGGGTCTTCTGACCCATGCCGGCCAAGTCGAAATTCAATTCCGCCAGCGGCTCGCCGATCAGGCCGTGCACCTTCCGCGCCACGTTCACCGCCATGTCGCCGATCCGTTCCAGGTCGTTGGTGATCTTCAAGGCCGAGACGATCAGCCGCAGGTCGGTGGCCACCGGCTGGTGCAAGGCCAACACCCGCAGACATTCCTCCTCGACTTCCACCTCGCGGCGGTCGATCTCTTTGTCGCGCTCTTCCACCTCCCGGGCCAGGGCCTCGTCGCGTTCGAGCACCGCGTGAACGGCCCGCTGCACCTGGTCTTCGACCAGGGCGCACAGCGAAAGGAGCGATTTTTTCAACAGGTCGATTTCGCGTTGTAGATGGGCGGACATGGGAGGGAAGGGAGGAAGGGCAGGGGAGATTGGAATTCAGAAAAATAATAAAGGAAATATTACACGTTTATCTTCGTTCCGAGAAGATCGAAAAATTTTCGGATCCACTCCGGATGGGCGGGCCAGGCGGGAGCGGTCACCAGGTTCCCGTCGACCACCGCGTTGCTGTACGTCTCGTTGACCTCCGCCCATTGGCCGCCGGCGGCCTGCACGTCGGGCTTCAGCGCCGGATAACACGTACACTTCCGGCCGCCCAGCACGCCCGCGGTGATCAGGATTTGCGGCCCGTGGCAGATCGCGGCGATCGGCTTCCGCGCGTTGGCGAAGTGCCGCACGATCTCCACGACCCGCTTGTTCAGCCGGAGATACTCCGGCGCCCGGCCGCCGGGCAGGACCAGGGCGTCGTAGCCGGCCGGATCGACCGCCGCGAAGTCCGCCGTAATCGCAAACCGGTGCCCCGGCTTCTCGCTGTAGGTCTGATCGCCCTCGAAGTCGTGAACGGCCGTCTTCACCCGGTCGCCCGGCTGCTTCTCAGGACAGACCACGTCCACCTGATGCCCGGCCAGGACGAGCATCTGGTAGGGCACCATCGCCTCGTAATCCTCGACAAAATCGCCGACCAGCATCAAGATCTTTTTCGCCGCCATGGACGGTCTCCTCTCATTTAGCCGCGACCGTCGGTCGCGGCTTTGTGAATTTCCTCAATTCTATCGTCTTTCGCGAGATTGCATAGTGCAATCGGCCGCCATTGTTGGTCACCGGGCAACTCCGTATAATGCGCGTCCGTTGTGGTTTATTGATTCTCTTACTGTCAGTGTTCCCTAGCCGGCTGCTAACAGCCGCCGAGGAATCATGGAAAACTCCCGCGGCGGCTGTTAGCCTTAGGTTTACCCACAATTTTGATATTCAAAAATTGACGCAGATTCAATCATCGCTTGGAGTTTCGTC
>JAFGPV010000167.1 GCA_016936015.1 Pirellulales bacterium | reverse complement strand
ACCAACGGCCGGCCGCCCTCCGCCCGCCAACACCCCCCCGCCTCCACCCCCCCGAAGTGTTCCGAATGCCTCTATCGTTGACCAACCAAACATCGTGTGCCTTGTGTGCCACTGGCTCCGCCAGTGCCCTGCCGGCGCGGAACAATTCAATCCTTCCCCAACTCCCGGCGGCAAATATTCCATCCCGAAAAACATCGTAATTCCCGAGAACCAACACAAAACCGCCTTACGCCACGGAATTAAAAACGTCAAAAACTCACTTCAGCCGAACCGAGCAAAAAATCGTCAAACAACGAAAAACACCGCACCAATCGGCCTTCACACCCCCAAAGTGCTCAACAATTCACCCACAACAATTCCTGCGCGGTACCGTAAAAACCGGCACTTTATGACCCCATCTTGTGCAACAATTCAGCCCGAAAATGAGCAACAATTCAAGCGAGAAAGAAGACGTTTCATCCAGGATCATACGCTGATCGACGCAAGCAGTTCATCTCCGCACTACGCCGGGAGAGACGTCGAGATCGAGCGGCTCGACGAGTCCCGCTTTCAGCCGTTCCACGGCGATCGCGCCCATCACGGCGTTGTCGGTGCACAGGGTCAACGGGGCGACGTGCAGCCGCACGTTCTGCCTGGCGGCTTCTTCCTGCAAGCGCTGGCGGAGCCGGGCGTTCGCCGCCACGCCGCCGCCGACGCAGAGGACGTTGAGCCGGGTTTGTTTCAACGCTTGAAACGCCTTTGTCACCAGGCAATCGACCACGGCCTCCTGAAAGCTGGCCGCCAGGTCGGCCGTTTGCTGCGGAGAGAGTTGAATCGCGGCGAAATCCGTCTTGCCCGGCCCGGCCACCGTGTAGCGGACCGCCGTCTTCAGGCCGCTGAAGCTGAAGTCCAAACGCTCGTCGTTGAGAAAGGCCCGGGGAAAGGCGTACGCCCGCGGATTGCCGCCTTGGGCCGCCTCCTGGATCGCCGGTCCGCCGGGGTAGGGGAGTCCCAACATCGAGGCCACCTTGTCGAAGGCCTCGCCTGCCGCGTCGTCGGTGGTCGACCCGAGCAGCTCGAACTCCAGCGGCGTGCGGCAGCGGTAGAGGCTGGTGTGTCCGCCGCTGATGATCAGTCCCACGCACGGAAAGACCTCCTCGCCGTCGGCCAGGCGGCAGGCGTAGATATGGCCCTGCAAATGATTGACGGCCACCAGCGGAATGCCCAGCGCCGCCGCGAGGGTCTTCGCCGCCGCCAATCCGATCAAGAGCGAGCCGGCCAGCCCCGGCGTATGGGCCACGGCCACGGCGCCCAGATCGTTCAACGTAATGCCGGCCTTGCGGATCGCTTCGTCGATGACCGGCAGGATCCGCTCGACGTGCGCCCGGGAGGCGATCTCCGGCACCACTCCGCCGAACCGCCGGTGCAGATCGTCCTGCGAGGCCACCACCGAGGCCAGCACCTCCAGCCGATCGGTCACGATCGCCGCGGCCGTCTCGTCGCAGGTGGTTTCGATCGTCAGGAGGTTCATCGGAGGGATGGAGGATGAGGGATGAAAGAATCACAATCTGCCAAGCGAGCCGGTCCGACCTCGGCCCCGGCAATTCATTACTCATGGACTATTTCGTCATTTGACATTCGTCATTCTTTTGTCATTTGGATTTCGTCCTTCGTCATTTGCGAAGCCGCAAGCGGCTTTATTATTTGTCCTGAATTTTGTCCTTTGCCCCCTTTCCTCCCATCTCCCGCTCCAGGTACTTCACCGCCGCTTCCAATTGCCGGTCGACGAAGGGTTTTTCTTTCTTCTCCTTGGCGTCCTTTTCCTTCTTCGGAGCGCGGAGGACGTCGCGGTGACGTTGGGCGTCGAGCAACTCGGCGGTCTCGCGTTCGTCGAGTTTCACTTCCCAGTCCGGGTCGGGTAATACGCCCCACTGGTCGGTTTCCTTGGCGTCGGGAAAGCGGTGGATGTTTTTGCCGCTGGAGCGGAAATACGAGGCGGTGGTCAGCTTCAGGGCGCTTTTTCCGTTCTCCAGTTCGAGGATCGACTGGACGCTTCCTTTGCCCCAGGTCCGCTGGCCGACGATCGCGGCGCGGCGGTGGTCCTGGAGGCAGGCGGCGACGATCTCGCTGGCGCTGGCGCTGAAGCGGTTGACCAGCACGGCGATTGGAAATCCCAAAAAGGTGCCGGGCTGATGGGCCTCCCAGATTTGTTCGGGGCTGTTGCGGCCCTTGGTGCTGACGATCCGCCCCTGGCCGATAAACAGGTCGCTGACGTCCACGGCCTCGCCCAGCAGTCCGCCGGGATTGAAGCGGAGGTCGAGGATCAGCCCCCGCATCTTTTCCGCCTGTAGCTTGCCGAGGACCTGCCGTAGGGACTCGGCGGTGTCGCGGCCGAAGACCGTCACCCGCACGTAGCCGATCTTGCGGTCGGGATCGAGGAAGTAGTCCCACCGGCCGTCCTTATCCCGCCGGTTGCCGAGCACCGTCTCGACGTGGATTAGCTCGCGCTTCAGCGTGACGACGACTTTTTCGTCGCCGCCCGGGTGGATCACGCCGAGCGTGACCGAGGCGCCGACGTCCCCCTTCATCCGCTTGGTGGCCTCGTCGAGCGACAGTCCTTCCGTGCTTTGGCCGTTGATCTCCACGATCCGGTCGCCGGCCAGCAGGCCGGCCCGGTAGGCCGGCGTGCCGTACAGCGGGCTGAGGATCTTCAACTGGCCGTCGTCCATGGTAATTTGCACGCCGATGCCGCCGAATTCGCTCTCTACGGCGGCGCGGAACTGGTCGATCTCCTGCGGACCGATGTAGTTGGAATAGGGATCGAGCCGCTCGATCATCCCCCGCAGCGCCGATTCCATCAATTCGCGGCGATCGACCTTGACGGCGTAGTTCCGCTCGATCTGCTCGAAGGCGTCGACGAAGAGTTGATAGAGTCCGTAGGTCTCGTCCCTGGCCGGGGGCTTTTTCTCCGCCGTTTCGCTCCACAGCGCAACGGACCCGCCGCCGAAGACGATCAATGCCAGAATCCACGTCAAACGCCGCATAAAAAAACTCCCGGGAAAGAATCCGCTATCGGCCGACGGAATGGATTCCGGCAACCGGCTCCGGCGGATCGATGCGGAGGTGGTGCACCCAGGCGGGCGGGACGTTCAACCAGACGGCCTGGCGGGCGATGCCGTGGGCGCGGCGGATCCGCTGCACGGTGCGGTCGATGCCCCGCAGCCGTTGCCGGGCTATCCGGTTGCTGACCAGCGATTTCACCCGCCGGACCGCAATGTACTCGAAGAACGAAAGCGAGCCGCCCGGCCTGAGCAGCGTAAACAGCTTCTCCAGGATCTGCCGGACCAACTTCAAGGAGAAGTTATTCAGCGGCAGGCCGGAAATGATGATGTCGAACGGCTCCTCCGGGGGCAACTCTTCCACGGCCGCGTGATGGAGGCGGAGCCGCGGCCCGAGGGCCAGGAACCGGGGATCGGTCTGCATCCGCCGCTCCAACTGCCGGACGAACGTGGCGTTCAGCTCCACCAGGTCCAGCGTGTCCTGCGGCTGCATCGCCTCCAGGATCCGCCGCGTCACGGCCCCGGTGCCCGGGCCGACCTCCAGGATCCGCCGGGGCTGGTCCGCCGGTTCCGCCACGTAACGGACCAGCGCCTTGCCCAGGAACTCGCCGCTGGGCAGGACCGCCCCCGTCGTGTGGAAGTTCCGCAAACATTCCCGAAAAAACAGGCCGACTTCGGACATGGGCGTAGAAGGACGGGAGATGGAATACTCTTGATTTTCTCTCTTCCCCTCCAAAAACCGGTTCCCCGTCTCTTGAAAATAGAAAAGTTACCGCGCCGGGAAACGCCGGGCAAGCCCGGCGCGGGAATTCGTTCCCTTTTTTGGCACCCACCCGCAGTCGGGAATGGACGTTTGGACCTTCTGCGCGAAGCAAAGAATCGGGTTTTTCAATGATCCCTGGTCTCGCGGAGGGTGTCAAAAACGGCTTTCCGCAGCGGGAACGCTTCAGCGGTCGCGGAGCGATTCCAGATACGCGGTCCGGGATGTCCGATAATCGGTCTTGCTCCGATAAGACGCCTGCTCGGCGGTCGGTCTCGTCGGTAGAGAGTCCTCCTCGGGAAGCGGCGCCATGGCGACCGGCGTCTCCACCGCGGGCAACTCGTCGGCCGAATAGGTGTTTCGAGCCTTCGGCGAGGACGGCGAGGCCCCGTATTGGGAATACCGCTTCGGCGGTCGTTCCGCCTGACGCACTTGGGAGGTCATCAGGGTCGAGGTCGACCAGTTCCCCTGCCCGCGAAATTCCCGGGGATTTCTCGAGGCGAAGAGCGTCGGACGTCCCGGGGAAAGCTCGTTCAGCCGAGGAAGTTCGGCGGCCAGTTGCCTGATCCGGTTGCCGTGCCACGTCGGTTGATCAATATAGGGCAGCCTTTGTCCCAGTCCCGCCAGCCCGCCGCCTCGCAGAAGGGGACGTTGTCCGCTTGGCGACCTGAGATACGGCGTCGGCTGTAATAATCGGCTGGTACGCGGTTCCTGCCAGGCGTACGGCTCCATAGACCTCCGGCTGCTCTGAGGCAACATGGGCGCCTCCTCGGTCCAATCGGGCTGGGTCTGTCTCTGAAGGCGATCCAGCGTCCGCTGGAGTCCCTCCATCTCCTGCGGCTGGAGGATCGTCTCGGCCTTCATCAGAATATCCGCCCGTTCCCTGGGCGAAATACTTCCATCGCTCAGGGCGGTGATGACTTTATCCTTGATATTTTGCCGAGCCGTCAATGCGCCAACCCCGATCGGCGGCGTCGCCAAGAGATTTGTCCCCGCACTCAATCCGAGACAGGCGGCAATGCCGGCAATGTATGAAATCCTTCGGATCGACATCTTCTTTTCCCCCTCGAAAATAAAGAAGAAACGCGACTAAGCTGGATCTTGAAATCGAAGGCAGGATGGATGGGTTCCATTCTGTCCCCGGGATATCTCAGTACAATCGCTATAACCAGAATTCTCATCGGAACCGTTTTTCTAAGAACTTAACGCACAAACTGCCTAAATGAGTGCGATCCCCTTGGTAGGCCGGAAAAACCGGAAAAAAAGTCAATCTTTGCGCAGTTTTCCCATCTTCCGCGTGGCCGCCCATTCAACAAGGATAGGCCGAAGCACAGTAATTAGTTCCCGTTGCGGAAAGTAGGGTGGGACAAGCGTAGCCCAAGTTACGGAGTTGCGCTGACAGGCTCGTTGATAGCAAAGGACTTACGTTCATTTTTAGGCCAAAGTCTTCACTACATTTT
>JAFGPV010000166.1 GCA_016936015.1 Pirellulales bacterium | reverse complement strand
GGGTAGATCTGGCGGTCAGTGTCACACCAATACTGCGGAGAGTTCCGAAAGAAAAAAAGAGCTTTCCGCAACAAAAACTAATTATATAAATATCCACCATTATTGATGTTAAGCGATCCCCTACCAAATCTGCCGATGTAGAAATCTCCGGAATTAGTCCACTTTGAACCGGGGCCAGAGATTGTAGCCGTGCCGTTCGAATCGGTATTGTTGCCGATAAAGCCCAAGGAGGATATGATTTCAACACCGTCTTTAATCGTCAAGGATCCCGTCCCAATCCAACCTGCGCCGAGACAACCTTTGATAGAAGTGTTAAGATTGATTGTGATATTTTGGCCGGGCAGGCTGTTCAGGAGGATGGTTTGATTGAAGCCATGGTCGGCATCAAACACAAAATCGATGTCGCTCACCAAACCCCGGGCGTTGATTGTTCCTGATCCCATCAATTGCGAAGGCGCTGCCAAGAGCGATTGGGTGGTCAGTGTTCCACCGCTCGTGCCGAAGTTGATTACTCCCTGAGAATCCATGTCGTAACCAACATACGTATCGCCATCCACAGAAACAGCGCCGCCATTGATAATGTTCAACGCTCCACTGCCGGCGGAGCCGACGTAGAGGGAACCGCTGTTAGACCAACTTGAGCCGGCACCATCCACTGTAGCCATGCCGATCGATCCGGAATGATAGCCGAGATATCCAGAACTTGAGTTAACCTTTATGCCGTCTTGAATTGTCAGGGTTCCCGTGCCTTTCCAGGCCGCGCCGAGACAGCTATTGTTGCCGGTGGTCATATCGAGATAAATTGAGATATTTTGGTTTGGAATTGCATCAAGGGTAATCGTTTGCCTTAAGCCGTGGTTGGCATCGAATACCAGATCGATATCACTGACCAATCCCTGGGTGTTAATCGTGCCGGTTCCCGTCAATTGGGAAGTCGACGCCAAGAGCGATCGGGTTATCAGCGTTCCATCGCTTGAGCCGAAGTTTATTGTTCCCTGAGAATCCGATTTGTAACCGACATAGGTATCTCCGGCAACGGAAACAACGCCATCATTGTTGATGTTCAACGTCCCACTGCCGGAATTGCCAATGTAAAGATCGCCCTTGTTAATCAAGATTGATCCGGCTCCGTCTATAGTTACTGTTCCCGACGAGCCGTTACAGTAGCCAAGAATACAAAAACTATTACAGACACTACCGCCGTTTGTTAAATTCAATGTGCCGCTTCCTGAGTAACCAATTGTGAGTGTTGTCAAATCCTTCCATGTTGATCCGGAACCGTCCACCGTCACTGTGCCCATCGAAATGTTGTCGTAACCGATGTAACATGCGTGGTACGAGTATGTTTCGCCCATGACAGCACCGCCATTTGTGATGTTTAGAGTCCCATTACCGCAGTAGCCGACGAAGAGCAGGTTACTAAAGCACGTCCATATTGAGCCAAAGCCGTCTACGGTTATCGTTCCTGTGGAACCGCTATTGCGTCCGATGAATGATTGAATACCTAGATCACTACTGACAACTCCTCCGTTGCTGATATTTAGTGTTCCGCAACCATTTTCACCGACGTATAACAATCTGCTACAAGTCAATTTTGAGCCGACGCCGTCTACCGTTACTCTACCCGTCAAATCACTCGAATATCCAATAGAAAGGATAGAGGCGTTATTATTGACGCTTCCGCCGTTCAAGACGTTTAGCGTTCCGTTGCCGGAGTAGCCAACGTAGAAACTGTGGTTATTATAGGTCCAAGTCGAGCCGCAGCCGTCCACCGTTACCGTGCCTGAACCGTTCAGGAAGCCGATGTAACTGTAGTCATTGCTAACAACATCTCCGCCATTCGTGATGTTCAGTGTCCCGGTGCCGTAAGCACCACCAATGCTAAGGCTACTGCTGTTGGTCCAGGTTGAGCCGGCACCGTCCACCGTTACCGTACCCGAGCCACCCGTGTAGCCAATGCAACCACCTCCGCTAACACCTCCGCCGTTCGTGATGTTCAGTGTCCCAGTGCCGGAGTAACCAACATAGAGACTGTTGCTATTGGTCCAGGTCGAGCCGGCGCCGTCCACCGTAACCGTACCTGAGCCACTCATGTAGCCGATGTAACCGTAACTATTGCTAACAACACGTCCACCGTCCGTGATATTGAGCGTTCCACTCCCAGAGTAGCCGATATATAATCTGTTGCTTATGGTCCAACAAGAGTCAGGACTATCTACTGTCGCTGTACCGGTTGACCCTGAATGGCAACCGAGATAGCCATCATAGGAGTTGACTGTAACGCCGTCTTGAATTACCAAGGATGCCGTGCCGTTCCAGCCAACGCCAATTGCACCGTTGGTACTTGGGTCACTGGTTAAGTCGAGATTGATTGTGATATTCTGGTCGGGCAAACTGTTGAACGTAATCGTTTTATTTAATCCATGATCGGTATCGAAGATAAGATCGATGTCGCTCACCAGTCCGCGGATATTGATCGTCTTCGTTCCCGTCAACTGTGTTGGCGATGCAAAAAGTGATTGGGTGATCAGTGCTCCATCATTTGTACCGAAGTTGATTACGCCTGTGGAACCCGTGTTATAACCAACGTAGGTATTAGATTTGACCGTAACTGTGCCTCCGCCCGTGATGTTTAATGTCCCACTGCCGGAGTAGCCGACATAGAGGGAGTTGCAATTCCAGGTTGAGCCGGTGCCGTTAACTGTTGCCGTTCCGGTTGAACCGGAACAGTAGCCGAGATAGCCATCGCAGGAATTGACGGTCATGCCGTCTTGAATTGTCATGGATCCCATACAGTTCCATCCCGCACCAAGATAATAGTAGGAGTTTGAGCTGTCGGTCATATAGAGACTGATGGATATATTCTGATCGGGGAGATCGTCAAACACGATAGTTTGCATGAGGCCGTGAGTTCCATCGAACACTAAATCATAGTCGCTCACAATTCCCTGAGTATAGATCGTACCGGTTCCCAATAATTGCGAAGGTGCCGCTAAAAGCGATCGGGTGGTCAGCTTTCCGCCATTCGTGCCGAAATTGATCGTGCCCGTCGAACCTGTATTGAGACCGATGACGGTCCAATTGTTAACTGTAACATTGCCACCGTTAATGATGTTCAGTGTCCCGCTGCCAGAGGAGCCGACATAGAGGACGCTGCAATTCCAGATTGAGCGGTTACCGTCCACAGTCACTGTACCTGTCGAACCGGATGAGTAACCGAGGTAGCCAGTGGAATTACTGACTGTGCCATCGTTGCTGATGTGCAGTATCCCACTGCCGTCGTATCCGACATAAAGGTAAAAGTCATTATTCCAGGTCGAGCCAGCACCATCCACTGTCACTGTACCCGTTGCGCCGCTGCTGTAGCCGAGGTATGCTTGGTCAGAGAAGAGATCACTACCACCATCGATTGTTAGTTCACCGATATTGGTTTTTCCAATGTAACCCGTCGTATAACCGTCCCAACTAGACGGATTTGCGGGACTGACGTCGCCGGTGGCGGTGATTGCGGCGGGGGCGGGGGGGGCGGTGAGCGCGATCAAGAAAGCGCATGATGAGAGAAACGTTTTCATTGCCGAAACTCCTCGAATAAAAGGTAATGACAGGAATGAGGCGCTTGGGACCTATCCGAAAACCATTAACCTGCTGAAAAAAATGAGTTACATAATCTGTAATCTTTGATTCAGCCCTCACCCTAACCCTCTCCCGGAGAGAGAGGGGACTTTTCGGATAGGTTCTCGGTGTCCCGGGGTAGGGGACGCCGTTTATTGAATCTCAGAGAATAAATGTCGTGGGAGATCGTTAAAAACGCCGGCCGCGAGCGGCCGGGCTAAACGGGTAACACGACATTTTCTATCTGATCCTCAATAGTGAGGTAGTCGTTTTCTTCCTGACGAGTCGGCGGGATGCGGGAAGATGGTATGGGATGAAAAACGGCGCAGGCTACCGGCTCGGGGAAGACCGCTAAAGAGCTGTTGCCTCCTTTCTCGCGAAGACGTGGGACGGGGCCGTCGGGAACAAGACTGGCAGAGGGGGACAGTCCCGGGGGAATTGCCGAAGAGCGTCTTTCGTCGATTAAATGATGTCCAGATTGCCCTCAATGATTGTTTGTACGAGAATCTGCCGTTTTGTCAAAGGTTTTGTTGTTTTTTTGTTAAAAAACAGGAAATCAAGGGGTGGGGGTTTAGGGGGAATGGTTCCAACGTCAATACGGGCAGGGAGTTGGGAGCTTTTTTTAGAGTTCATCCCAATTGGCGGCGTCAGGAATATCGGGGATTGGGTTGTTTTTGATTCTTGAAGCGGCGGGACGCCGCTTCTACTTTTTTTCTTTAGGAGTGGCGTGGGGCTGCCGATAATAGGGCCACCGAACATTGTCTGTATCGAAATCTTGCGCAGGGGGGAAACATGCGCCAGGATCGAGATTATGCTAGCACTGCTATCCCCTCGACGCAGTGGCAATAGCCGCACGACGCTGGCCGTGTGCGCAACGATGGTCTTCGGATTCTTCTCGATCCACGCTCCGCTTCAGGCCCAAGAGGAGAACTACGACGGGGACAGTCCCATTTATTCTCCCAAAGAATCGGGACAGTCTTCGGCCCCGTGGCAAAATCCGCCGAGTCATCGGATCACCTCCGGCAAGGCGCCGAGGACCGGCAGAATGCGGTATCGGGAGGAGAGCCGGTCCGAGGACGAGGAGCGTCTTTCGCGGCGGCCTGCGGTTTCGTGGCAGCGTTCGTTGGATGATCGAAGGGACAGGGTTCCCGAAGGGGACAGTCCCAGTTTTCCTGTGAAAAAATCGGGAAGGTCTTCAGGCCGGCGTTTGACCGACCGTGTGGTCCGGCCGGCTTCGTACGACTTCCTTCAGGGGGGCAATTCATTTTTTTCCGAGCAGCCCGTTCGCACGGTGTCTGGAGAATGGAGACCGTCTCCGCCCCGGCGTTTGCCCGAGGGGGACAGTCCCATTTTTTCTACGAAAAAATCGGGACAGTCCCCAAGCTTGGAGGTGGTGCGGATTCCTCCGCCGCCGAACCGCCTGGCGGCCCTGCCGGCGGGGTCTAGTTTGCAGGAGCGTTCGGAGGCCTCTCCGGAGGTTGTGCCGATTCCGCCGCCCATGGTGTCTAACGAAGGGGACTGGGGCGAAGGCGGGTACGGGCCGGAGCCTGGTTGCGGGTACGGCGGGACGTACAACCTTGAATGTCTCGGGCCGTTGGCCACGTGCGGCGGCTGGTTGGGCGGCCGGCTCTGGTTCCGGGGCGAGTATTTGATGTGGTGGGGCAAATCGGCCGAGTTGCCGCCGCTGGTAACCACCAGTCCGGCCGACACCCCGCGGGAACAGGCCGGCGTGCTCGGGCAGCCCGGCACCAGCGTGCTGTTCGGCAACGGCGGCGTCGAACAGGGATTGCACTCGGGCGGGCGGTTTGCACTGGGATGTTGGATCGATCCGTGCCAGGTTTGGGGCGTCGAAGGGGCGTTTATCTACCTCGGCAACCAGGCGAGGCGGTTCGACGAGTCCAGCTCCGGCGATCCGATCCTCGCCCGGCCGTTCCTCAACACGGTCAGCGGGTTGCAGGACGCCGGAATCGTGGCCCTGCCTGGCGATCAGTCGGGGACGTTGACGATCCGCCTGGCCAACGAGTTCCAATCGGCGGAGGTGCTGTTGCGTCGGGCGATGTCGCCGGGATTCTGCCGGCAGGCGGACTTTTTGATCGGCTACCGCTACGGCCGGTTTGCCGAAGACCTGACGCTGGACGAAACAACGACCTATCTCCGGGAAATCGGGCAGATACCCGTCGGCACGGAGATCCGGGCGTCCGACGGATTCGACGTCACCAACGAGTTCCACGGCGCCGAGCTGGGCGTGACGGCGAGAATGGAGTACCGCCGCGTTTCGCTGGAAGTGCTGGGCAAGCTGGCCCTGGGCAACACGCGTTCCCGGGTGCACGTCGACGGCACGTCGACGATTACGGTCCCCGGCGTCGAGCCGATCACCCGGCCGGGCGGATTTCTGGCCCTGCCGACCAACAACGGTTATTACGAGCAGAGCGGATTTTCGGTGATGCCCGAGTTAGGCGCCACGCTGGGGTATCAACTGACCTGCCGGATGAAGTTGACCCTGGGCTATTCGTTTCTCTATTGGAGCCGGGTGGCGCGGCCGGGCGACGCGATCGACCTGGACATCAATCCGACGCAGTTTCCCCCCGGCGAGCTCTCGGGCTTCCCGGCGCCTCAGTTCCGGTTTTCCACGACCGACTTCTGGATGCAGGGGCTGAACTTCGGCATCGACTACCGGTTTTAAACGCATCCGAAGGAAGTAGAGCAGGTTGGCAACCTGCCCCACCTTTCGGTTTGGGAGTTCTCAGAGCGTGTCCGTCAACGGCGACAACCGGTTGTCTTCTTGCGGCAACACGTTGTCGGCGGCGGTCTACGTGGACAACGTCTTTTCGATGTAGGCCTCGGCGGTCACTAGACTGCTTTCATTGCCGGCCGCATCGGTCAAGGTTGCGTAGAACTGGAAGTACCCGCCGTCGAAGGCCGAGAGGTCGATCGGTCCCACGTTTTGATCGGAGGAGAGAATTGCTACTTTGGTTTTCGGTATTTCGCCCGATCCATTGTTGCTGGTAACGAAATAGGTGCAGGTCGTCTCCGGCTCGGCATTGACGAAGGTGAAGCCGGTGAGATACGACATCGACTCATCGACCACGAGGTCGTCCGGCGTAATCAAAAATCCGCTGGGCGGGGTGGTGTCCAAGGTTGCCGTGGCGATGAAGGGGCTGCCGGAGTTGCCCGCCGCGTCGGTCAGGATCACGCTGTAGGTGAGGGTTCCTTCGGGCAGGGACGAAACGTCGATGCCCGTCAGGCGCATGCTCGTCGCGTCCACCACATCGGTGCCCGAGATGATCTCAGAACTGGCGTTGCTGGAGACGGTGTAGCTGTAGGTGACGCCTTCGAATTCCGGGGCCGTCAAGGTGAAGCCGGTATTCTTGGCCGTAATCGCGTTGAAGGCGTCGGCATCGAGTTGGATGGCATAACCTGTCGGCGGCGTGGTATCGAGCGTGGCCGTGGCCGTTTGCGGGGCGCCAGTATTTCCCGCCTTATCGGTGAGCGTGACGGTGTAGGTGATGGCGCCGTCGGGCAGGCTGGAGACGTTGACGCCCGTGACGTACTGCTTGGTCGAGGTCACGCTGCCGTCCGCGGTCACCTCGCCTTCGCCGCCGTCGCTCGTGACGGAGTACTGGTAGGTCACGTCCTCCTCCCCGTCGGAGTACAGGGTGAAGACGGTGGTGTACGCCTCGGTTGCATTAATCAATTGGGCGTTGGCGACAACGGAGTAATCCTCCGGCGGCGTTTGGTCCAGTTGGGTGGTGTCCTGGGCGGGACGGCCGGTGTTGCCCGCCGTATTCGTCAGCGTCACGCTGAAAGTAATCGTACCGTTGGGCAGGGAGGAGACGTCGAGGCCGGTGACGTGCTGGGTTGCCGAGGTGATGGTTCCCTGGTAGGAGACGGAGCTTCCGCCGCCGGTCACGACGGCGCGGTACGTCGCGCCCACTTCCGCGTCGGCGAAGGTAAAGCCGGTGTTCTTTGCCTCCGAGGCGTTGAGCAGGTCGTCGTCGGTCGTGATCGTGTAACCCGACGGCGTGGGGCCGTCGGTGACGGTCACCGTCGAGGCGGCCGGTGGGCTGGCGACGGTTCCGTCGGAGACCACCACGTTGATCGTGCGCGATCCGATTTGCGGGGCGTCCGCGGTGTTTTCGTAGGTGATCGAGCGGAGAATCTGCTGGTAATCGGCGATCGAGGCGACGCCGGTCAGGGCGAGGACCCCGCCGGAATAGTTCGAGGTGATCGACGTATTAGATACGGCGGCGGCCAGTTTTTCGGAATTGCCGTCCAGGGGATTGGTAATCGTCGCCGTCATCGAAGTCAGCGTGGAGTCGGTCGTATCGGTGATTGCGGCGTCCGCGGCGGCGATTGCGACGGGAGAACCGCCCGTCGCGAACGTCGTGCTGTAGCCGGTCCCCGACGCGGAGGCCGAGAGATCGACGGCGGGCGCCGTGTTGACCGGGGCGTTGTAGGGGGGAGTCGCCAAAGCGGTGGTCGTCGAGGAGGCGAGGAAGAAGGCCATGGAGATCATCTCCGGCCGGAGTCCCCGCTCGCCGAAGTTGTACTCGACGCCGTCTTCTCCGCCGCCGAGTTGGACTTCAATGGAATCGTTCCCGGCGGTTCCCCGGACGGCGCCGGCGACGGTTCCCGGCGTCTCTTTGCCGTCGAGGTAGTTCGTCGGATGGACCTCCTCGATCCGATACAGGCCGGGGGCCAGGCCCTCAAACCGGTAGGCGCCGTCGGCGGCGGAGACCACCGGCGATTTTCCCGGTACCGCGACCCAAGCGCCTTGATTGTTCTGACTGAAGAGCCGGACGGTCACTCCCGGCAGGGCCAGGTGGGTTGTTCCGTTGGAGCAGCCGCGGAGTCCGTCGTTGTTGGCGTCGATGTAGACGTAGCCGGAGAGACTGCCGATGGCGAGCGTCATCGAGGCGGTGTCGGCGGCGGCGCTGAAGGCGGTCGTTCCGCCGTTGACGCTCGTGTCCGCCACGTCGCCGCTTTGCCCCGAGGAGCCGTCCCAGGCGCGGTAGGTGATCGAGGGGGCAATGCTGTCCGATCCGCCGGCGGTGTAGCTGAGCGTGGCGCCGGGGGGCAGCAGCAGCGACGACGTTTCCGAGACCGTGCCCACGGAAGTGAACGTCGTGCCGTTTAAGGAGTATTTCCAGATTCCTTCGCCGACGGCGCCGACGAGCGCGATTCCGCCCGTGAGGTTGGTCTGGTCGACGTCGTTGATGATCGTCGTCCCCGAACCGTTGTTGATGAAGTCGTCTAGACTGATGATCGTATCCACGCCGGGGACGAGGGTGCCCAGCGAAGGATGGGCAACCGTCAGGACGGGGGCGTCATTCAGATCGCTGACGGCGATCTCGGCGCTGTCCGTGGCGGTGCTGAAGGCCGTTCTGCCGCCGTGGTTCGTCGTGTTCGCTTTCTCGCCTGCTTGTTCCTCGCTGGCCAGGTCCCAGGCGCGGTAGGTGATCACGGCGGTTCCGCCGTTCTCGCCGTTCGGGACGAAGCGCAAGACGGCGTCATGGGGCAGGAGCAGGGCCGAAGCGGACGAGACGTCGCCGACGGAAGCGAACGTCGATCCGTCGAGCGAGTATTGCCAAGTTCCGTTGCCGGTCGCATCGAGCAGGGCGATCCCGCCGACGACGGCGCCGGGATCGTCGTCGGTAATGGTCGTTTTCGTCGGATCTTCGGAGGTGTTGCCGTTGACGATGAAGTCAGTCAGCGGAATCGTGACCGCGGAGCCGTCTTCCGTGGCGCTTCCCAGCAATTGGACGTCTTGTGCCGGGACCAGAACGGGCGCGATATTGGGCAACGAAACGTCGAAGGTCGTGGTTCCGGCGTTGCCGGCCGGGTCCGTGGCTTGCACGACGACGTGCTTCGTCCCGCCTTGTTCCGGACCGGGCGTCCAGGAGATCAATCCCGTGGCGGAGTCGATCGTCATTCCCTCGGGATAATGGTTCAATTGAAAAGCGATTCCCTCACTCTCGGTGGTCGTGACCTGGCATTGATAAAGCACGCCTTGCTCGGCCTCCGTGACGGGCGTGAAGTTGAACTCCGGCGGGGTGGCGTCGATGGTCACGCTCAGCGCCGGAGAAGACTCGCTGACCAGATCGACGGTGGCGTGCAGGTTCCCCACGTCGACCGCCTGATCCTCCAGAATTTGTTTCGCGGTGAAGGAATGCGCGCCGTCGGTTAAGATCGTTGTTCCATCCGTGGTTATGGTCACGGAATTGCTCTCTGCCTTGTGCTGACCGATAAGAACGTCGTCGGCGTAAACGCCGACCGTGATTCCCGAGAGCACGCCGTCGACCCGGAACTGCAACGTCTTGCCGTCCGTGTTGTTCAAGTTCGTCAACCGGTCCGAATTGCTGCTGCCGGTGTCGGAAGCCGCCAGCAGCGTGAGGCCGGTCGGCGCAGCGGGATTGATGTAGACGGGCACCATCTGAATGTCGTACGCGTTATTGGTATCCGAGGCTACTCCCACGCGAATGCTGTAAACGCCAATCACTCCCTCGTCGGGCGTAAGCGTCGCTTCGCCCGTTGATTCGTCCACCGTCAGCGTCAGCAGGTCCTCTCCGTCTACGACGTTTCCCCCGTAGAAAAGCTCGTCGCCCTCCACGTCAATGCCGGGGAGATTGAAGTCGACCGGCGTGTTCACGCTGGTTTGGATGGGATCGATGGGGCCTAAAAACGCCGGATCGTTCGTGGTATCGGCCACGATATTCACTTGAAAAGTGCGCGAGACCGATTCCTGGGTGACGTTGTCCGTGGCCGTAACGGTCACGCTGACGGTATCGGTGGAGGCGTTCGGCGCAGAGAGCCGCAGCACGCCCTTTTGCGTATCGGTGAATATCGACACTTCCGTCATCACCACGTCCTCGTCGGGCCGATCGCTGGTGGTGGCGACGTTTGAGATGGCCTCGCGGATCTCATCTCCGTCGGTGAGGAGGCCGAAAATCGAATGCATGAAATCCAGGTGCCGGGTATTGACTTCCGTGATAAAAAATTCGCTGCTGTTGGTGTCGGAGCCGGCCTTCGTTCTGTCTATGTTGGCCATCGCCAAGAGGCCTGGGCTGGTGAATTGCAGCGCCGCGTTGAATTCATCGTCGAAGCGGAAGTTCTCGTCGTAGAAATCGGTGCCTGAGAGATTGCCGCCCTGAATCATGAAGTTGTTGATTACCCGGTGAAAGACAATCCCGTTATAAGCGCCCTCGTTGACGAACTCCATGATTTGGTTCACGACGTTTGGCACCAGGTCCTGGAAGAGCTGGAACTCCATGTCGCCGTCGATCCCGTTCCCGGGACTTTCGACCGAGATCCGCAGACTGGGATTCCCCTCCGGAATCGTCGCCGAAAGAAGTTGGGAGTTCGACACCTCGACGGAGTAGCTGATGGCGTGACCCTCGGGACTGCTGCCGTTGAGCACAAGATTCAGCGGGGCGCCGCCCAGCACGGTCTGAGGAGTGATCTCGGCCAGCGTGACGCTGAGCAACTGCCGCGATTCGAGCGGTTCGAAGCTCGGATGGCGGTAAAAATCCCTGGGACTCAGCGCGCGTCGATTTTTTCCTTTGCCGCGGGAACGTTGAAGCAAGCGTTTGAAAATCATGGCGATAACCTGAGACTTAAGATCTCGCTACCTGGGTGATCGAGGTAAAAGACATAAGCGGTATTGGAAAGGAAGGATGGCCCGAGAAAACGGGATAATCCTTCCGAAAGCCCTTCCTTTTATCTTAACCAAAACTGCACTTTACACCAGCATTTTTTCCGCGTCCAACATTGCCTTAGCGAAATATGTCAATAACCCGGATTCGACGAAAACGGCCCCGCCGGGGGGAGGGGTGGCGGATCGCACAGGTTCTATCGAAACTGCCGACTCTCGCACCGCATCGGATTCCGCCTGTCCGTCTCCCGCGGCCGGCAAAACGCCGCCGGGAGCCGGCACTCCCTGAGCCGCTTTTCGGCTTGTGTGGACTGTGCTAATAAAAAAGGATCACGCCATTAGGCAAGATTTTTTTTGTCGCGCTGCACGATGATATTTTTTGGCGTGGAATAACTCGCAACATCTCTTGATCTAAGGGACTCAGATGGCGGCCAGACCGACCCGGACGTTGTTGATCTATCCTCCTTCGCGGACCCAGTGTCACTTTAGCTGCCCCCAGGGGATGCAAATGTTGGCCGCCGTCCTCGAACGCTCGGGCGGCGAAGTGCAACTGCTCGATGCGAATGCCGCCCGGCGGAAGTTGACCGTTTCGGCGATCGTCCGGGAAGTTGAAAAAATCCGGCCCGACGTGATCGGTATGACGCTCCTGACGCCCTTGGTGCGGGAGGCATACCGGCTGGCCTCGGCCCTGCGGGCCTCGGGCGCCAAGCTGCTGGCCGGCGGACCGCACGCCACGCTGCTGCCCGAGGAGCCGCTCGAATACGGTTTCGACGCCACGGTCATCGGCGAAGGCGAACCGACCGTCGCCGAGGCCGTCCGCGCGCTGCAGGGCGAAATCCCGCTGGACGCGGTGCAAGGACTGGTCTATCGCACGCCGGAGGGAACCATCCGGCACAATCCGCCGCGGCCGCTGGTGGCCGACCTCGACACGCTCCCCCTGCCGGCCCGGCACCTGGTCGAGCCGACGCACTTCGGCCCGCCGGACAACCCCGGGCTGTACGCCACGATCTTCACCTCCCGCGGCTGCCCGGCGCGGTGCGCCTACTGCGCCGGCGGCTTGTTCGGCAAGAAGTTCCGCTTCCGCTCGGCCGACGGCGTGGTCGACGAAATGATCGCGCTGAACCGGCAATATCGGACCCGGCACTTTTATTTCGTCGACGACGCGATGTCGATGGACCGCGACCGCATGCGGCGGATCTGCAACCGGCTCCGCGACGAACGGCTCGGATTTACGTGGAACATGATGACCCGGGTCGACGCCGTGGATGAGGAGTTGCTGCAACTGGCCGCCGCGGCGGGCTGCGTGCAGATCGACTATGGCGTCGAGAGCGGGCATCCCGAGACGCTCAAGCGGATCCACAAGCCCCACACCGCCGAGATGGTGCGGCGCATCATTCCCCTGACGGCCCGCTGCGGGATCCAGCCGGTGGCCTTTTTCATCCTCGGTTTCCCCTGGGAGGACGCCTCCGCGCTGGACGTGACCCGGAAACTGATGGAAGACCTCGCGCCCTGCGTGCGGTTCGAGCCGGCGATTGCCTCGATCCTGATCCCCTTTCCCGGCACCGAGATCTACGAACGCTACCGGGACGAGTACGGCTTTACCGACTGGTGGCTGGGCGAGGAGCGGAACTACGACGCCCCCCGGACCGACCGGCACCCGTTTTATCAATTCTACATGTACCGGAAGGGCGCCGTGCTGGACGCCGATTTCTTCCGCTACTCGCCGGAGGTGAAGACGAAGATCGACGAGATCTTCCGGCTGATGTTGGCCAGCAACCTCCGCCGCCGCAAAAACCTCGCCAAATACCTGCTCCTGCCGGTCCTCGACCTCTCCCGCAAGCTCAGCGCCCTCTCGCCCCCCCTGGAACGCGCCGTCTTCAAGCTCCCGCTGCTGCTGCGCCGCCTTCGCCAAAAGGCCCGACCCGTTTAAACCACCCCGCCGGCCGCAAGCGGCCGGGCTAAACGGCGTACAACTGAAATTGTTTAGCCTGGGCACTTGTGCCCGGCGTCTGTCATGGGTGCGCCGTTTTTCGCCGATTCCCGCCGGCCGCAAGCGGCCGGGCTAAACGGAGTGCAACTGAAATCGTTTAGCCCGGGCACTTGTGCCCGGCGTTTCTGGACCTATCCCTCATCTTGCCAGGGGACCACGAACGACCAACGTTGCCGCCTTTTTCCTTCTTTTACGGGATTGGTTTCCACGTAGCGTATGGCACGCAAAATATCGGACGAAGTGTTCAGATAACACTTCCAGCATTTTTCCGCCCACGGCGTGGGCGGAGATCCACGGTCGGTTGTGTAATCGGCCAACGGGTGGAGGTTTTCACGGTTGAGTTGCGCCGTGGCCTTGGACTTCAGATGACGGACGATCTTTTCAATCAGTCGATGACACCGCCGGACGACAACATGGACGTGGTCGGGAAGAATGGAACACGCGAGAATCTGGTAGCCGGATTCTTCGATGGCCGCCGTAAATCCTTTCGAGACCGCTAGCGCCTGCCGGCCGTTGAATTGGACGGGTGGATATTTTAAAACTTTTTTCGTCGCCACGCGGAGTTGGGAATCATGGGCTGCTGCGGCGACGGAACGGCGGGTTGTGGTTTTCGTTGCTTTCCCGAAGTGATAGATTTCCCAGGAACCGACAAAATCCGACCAGGATCCGCGGGGATCGTTGGGCAACCAGAATCCGTAGGTCGTAAAAATGGCATGATAAGCGAGGATCATATTCAATGTTCCCCGTTTAGCCCGGGCACTTGTGCCCGGCGTTTCGTCATGAATGCGCCGTTTTTCGCCGTTCCCCACCGGCCGCAAGCGGCCGGGCTAAACGGAGTGCAACTGAAACCGTTTAGCCCGGGCACTTGTGCCCGGCGTTTGTGTGGCTCACACCTTCGCCGCCAGTTTTTTGCCCAGGCGTTCCAGCGTGAGGCTGCAATCGTCGGGGGGGAGGTGGACGTGGAGGAGGCTCATGGCGGAGGAGTCGGCGAAGGCGGATTTCAGGGCGCGGTCGAAGTCGCCTTCGGTGCGGATCTCGTAGCCCGTGCCGCCGCCGAGGACCTCGGGCAGCTTGTGGTAAGCCCAGGGGTGGATCTCGTTGAATTTGTGCTCGCCGGGGTGCAGCAGGCGTTCGGTGCCGTAGCCGTGGTTGTCCAGCACGATGACGATCGGGTTGAAGCCGTGCCGGACGATCGTCGAGAGTTCCATTCCGGTCATCTGGAAGGCCCCGTCGCCGACCAACACGATCGGCCGGAGGTTCGGCCGGGCGACCTGCGCCCCGAGGGCCGCCGGCACGGCGAAGCCCATCGAGGTGTAGTAGGCCGGGCTGAAGAACTCGGTCTGCTGGTGGATGACCAGTTCGCTCGAGCCGAACAGGGCGTCGCCGATGTCGGCGATCACCACCACCGAGCCGTCCAACGCCTGGTTCAGCCGGACGATCAGCCGGCGGATGGTGATCGGATCGTCCGGGCGGATCCGGAAGTTTTCGTAATCGGTCTCGGGCCGGGGCGGCGGTTGGCGCGGCGGGGCGTGCAGTCCGGCCTCGACCAGTCCCTGCAGGAAATCCATCAGCAGCACGCCCTGGAAGTGGTGGTGGCTGATCCGCAGCGTCTCGCTGGTGGCGTAGATGCACTGCGCGGGGACGAGGTTGGCGGAGAAGATGCCCATGTTGATGTCGGTCATGAACTCGCCCAGGAGGATGGTGCAATCGCTCTGTTCGACGAACTGCGTGACCTCTTCGCGGCCCAGGGCGCCCTCGTAGATGCCGGCATAGAGCGGGTGCCGCTCGCTGATGACGCTCTTGCCGAGCATCGTGGCGGTGATGGGAATGCCCGAGCCTTCGGCGAATTTCAGGAGCAACTCTTGCAGGCCGAAGCGATGGATCTCGACGCCGGCGATGATGATCGGCCGTTTCGCGGCCGCAATCCGCCGGGAGGCCTCGGCCACGGCCTCGGCCAGGGCCTCCGGATCGCTGACCGGTTGGCGATGGGCGGGGGTGTGCGGGCCGTCGGGAACGGCGGAGACCATGTCGCGGGGCAATTCGAGGTAGCCCGGCCGGCGGTGGCGGACCACCGCGCCGAGAACCCGGTCGATCTCCTTCAGCGCGGTCTGCGGATCGTTCAACTCGGCCTCGGCCGTGCAGAGCCGGCGGAAGACCTCGCTCTGCGTGCGGAAATCCTTCACGCGGTGGTGCAGCAGTGGATTGTTGTATCGCTCGCGTACGCCGGGCGAGCCGCTGATGACCACCACGGGTGACTTTTCGGCGTAGGCCCCGGCGATCGAGTTGCAGAGGCTCAGTCCGCCCACGCAATAGGTCACGCAAACGGCCCCGATGCCGCTGAGCCGGGCGTAGGCGTCGGCCGCAAACCCGGCGCAGTCCTCCCGGGTGCAGCCGATCACCCGGATCGGACTTTGCTCCAACCGGGTATAAAAATTCAGCACGTAATCGCCGGGAATTCCGAAGATGTCCCGGATGCCGTGGTCTTGCAGCCGGCGGATCAGGTAATCGCCGATCGAGACGCCCCAGACCGTGGGCGGTTTGCCGCCCGTCGAAGAGGCCGTCTTGGACAATGGAGACTGAGACATTTGCTTCCTTTCCTGCGAAATCGCCGCATATCGGGGGACGGTCGGCAGTATCTCCCTCGCTCTTCCTGAGAAAAAGGTCGGTCTTCTGAGAGGAAAACACCTTGGGACCTATCAAAAGACGCATTTTGGAGCGACCGGAACGATTCCTAACCTACATTAATATAAACGGAAAAGGACGGCAAGGTGCCGGACCTGTTTTTCAATGCGGCGATCTTCTAGGAAAACTCGCCACTGACTTTTTGAGGAAGGGACATGATCATGTCGAACGTATTCACCGAGGAAAATCTGGCTCAAGGAACGGGCACGGATTCCCAAAGGACCACGGGAATTCCTGAGCACGAGAGATGGGTGTATCAAAAGGATTCCAACGCTCCGTCCATGGAACGGTGGCTGGCCACGGAAATGGTCCAGAGCGGCTCGTTCGTGGAGGCCCTCGGCGGCTTGGGTGCGATCGCCCTGGCGATTCTCGCCGTCTCGAACGTTGTTCCGCAGTATTTGTTCCCCGTCGCCATTCTGACACTCGGCGTCTCCTTGGCCTTCGGCAGCGCCTCCATCCTGCTGCGTCACGGATACACGCCCCACGCCGCAGGCGTCTCGCCCTGGGCGTCGTTGATGTTTCTCGCCGGCGTCGGCGGGTTCGTCCTCGGCCTGCTGGACCTGGTCGGCATCAGCCCCATCAGCCTCTCCACGATCGCCCTGATCGTGCTCGGCGGCGGAATGCTCCTGGGCAGCGGACTGACGCTGGGCCGTTGGGAAACCGAAAGGAAAGAAAACGTCCAGACGACGCACCGGAACTACTGGCGCGTCGCCCTGGTGACCATGCCGGTCACGAGCCTCCAAGTTCTTTGCGGCTGCAGCGCCATCGCCCTGGGCATCCTCGCCCTCTTGGGCATCGCCACCGGAATCCTCTCGGCTGTCGCCATTTTCGTCCTCGGCGGCTCGATCTTCCTCAACGGCGCCGCCGTCAGCGGCCGCCTGATGCGGATCTGATCCGGGCTGGACAGCCCTATTCTCCACAACGGTGAACCGTCCCTGCCGGACCCTCCGGCAGGGACGGCGAAACCTCCCCGAAATCTTTACGGCGCCGCTCTGCCGGATTACGGACTCTACCGGCAGAAGACGGGGAGCCGGTCGGTTTTTCTTTCTAGGCTTGTCATTTCGGTAAATATTTCTTATGCTATTTTACTAACACTTTGGTGAAGCGGATCACTTTCGTGCGCCCCGGGCTGGAATTCTGTGTATGTTAAGGAGGACCTCTCATGCGGCAGTCATTTCACCTTGCAGTCTTGATGGCGGCGTTTTCGTTGATCGCCGCCCAAAGAGCGGACGATTCCAAGACCTCCGGTCCGCCTACCGCTCCCACGGAACGGGGCCTGTACGGCAACTGGCGGGTCGCCTCCCTGACGCTGGTCGGGGAAGAGGGGGAAAAAGAGAAATACCCCAATGCGGAGCTGAACGTGCCGCTCTCGGCGATCACTTCCGAAAAGGACTTGATCCTTTGGGCCGGTACGCAACAGTTCGCCGTGTTGACCTACCGCCTGGATGCGACGCAAACGCCCCCGGCGATCGACGCCGTGTTCCAGGGCCGGGACCTGCAGGGCATTTATCGACGGGAAGGCGACGTGCTCCGGATCGCGCTGAACGAGACGGGAACGGGCCGACCCCGGGATTTCCAATCCCCGAAAACCAGCCTCACGATGGAGCTGCGGCGGGAACCCGGCGGGCCGATGTTTGTCCTTAATGCCGACGGGAGCGGACTGCGCCAAGTGACCGACCTGCTGGCCTACACCCGCAGCGGCTCGCCCCAATGGTCGCCCGACGGCAAGCGGATCGCGTTCGACGCTGCCCGGGTGATTCTCGAGGAACCGTGGTCGCAAAGCCATATCTTCCTCGTGGACCCGGTCAATAAAAAGACCGACGACCTGGGCCGGGGGGCGATGCCCAGTTGGTCGCCCGACGGCAAGCGGATCGCCTACAGCAAGTACAGTCCCCGCGGCGTGTGGATGAAGAACGCCGACGGCTCGGGAGACCGCCAGATCGCCGCCGGCGGTTGGGGCGTCCGCTGGTCGCCGAAAAACGAGGAAGTGGCGTATCTGGTCAGCGATTCCGGCGGCGGCAATCTGTGTGTCCAGGACCTTAAGACCGGGAAGATCCGAAACCTGTTGGAACCGGGAAAATACTCCCAGGTCTCTTGGGGATTCGCCTGGTCGCCCGACGGCAAGTCGATCTGTTTCCAGGGCGTCCGAAAAGATCTGGAATCGGAGATCGCCGTGGTCTCCGCCGCGGGGCAGGAAAAAGGACTCCGCGTCCTCTGGTCCCCCAAGGACCGCGAGGGGGAGGAACACGCCGGCAATTATTTCTCCTGGAGCCCGGACGGCAAGGAGATCCTGCTCTCGATGATGCAAGCGGGGGATCCCAACTATCAACTCTACGCCTTGGACGCCGCGGGCAAAAAACCGCCCCGGAGACTGAAGGGCCAGAACCCCTCCTGCAGCAACTTCGGCGGAATCTGGTCCCCCGACGGCAAAAAAATCGCCTTTGCTTCCCTGCCGGGCGTGCCCGCCGAAGAACAAGAACCGGAAGCAGAGTGAGCCTAGCCCGCGGCTAACAGCCGCCGCGAGGAATTCAAGACGATCCCTCGGCGGTCGTACCCCGCCGGCCCGCCGTAGATCGTCCACGGCACCGTTCCCTCTATTTCAACCACCCGTAATCCGGCGTGAAAACAATGGGCGGCGTTTGCTCGTCAGGCTCCGGTGGCGTAACCTTCTCCCCCTGGATCATCTTCAATGTCGTCTCAGCAGCCTCGATTAATTTTTCCCGAACGTCCCGGCCCATCGTTTGGCTCCCTGCAATAGCGCGGGAGAATGCCTTCAATTCCGGAATCGCCGGTTGCGCGGCAGGGCCGATTTCTGCCAAGGCGCGAAGGGCTTCGAGGAGTGCATCGTATTTTTTTTGAGGGAGATCCTGTGAAGAAAAAGGGCCATAGGGAAAACGCGGCAGGGATTTCAGCTTCGCGACGTCAGGATCCGACGGATACCGCTTGAAGATGGCAATCAGGCCGGGAACCGCCTCTTTCGCCTTCGGTCCATACCGGCTCAAGGAACTACACGCCATAAGCTCGATCTCCGGCGAGGGGTCCGTAAGTGCCCGGGCCAATGCCCTGACAATCCGGTCCGCGAGTTCCTGGCCCTCGGGATACTGCGCGTAATTTCCCAATTGCGATAAAGGAACCAGCCGCACCTGCCGGTCTTTATCGTCCAATGCCGTGAGGAGCGTCAGGATGATTTTTTTTCGGGAAAGCGACTCTTGATCCTGCGGAGGACGGCAATTGACGAGTGTATGCACGATTTCCCTCCGGCACGACACGCTCCCGCTTTTCAAGAGATCCGCCAAGGCGTCGATTCCCCGGGGGCCGAACTCCGGCAGCACATCGAGGGCCGCCTTCCGCGTCTCGGTTTTCAATTCCGTGGCGGCGAGGCGCTTCCATTGTTCGAGGGTTTTCCCTTCGTAGGTCATCTCCGGCGTAGAGGTTTCCGGTTCGGCAGCGGCCCTTTCCGTGGCTTTTGCTTCGGAGGATATTGCATCTTCCCCGGTCGGTTTCGTGCAACCGACCAGGCTCAACCAGAAGATCGCCGGCGCCAATAGCGCCAGTAGACCCGCTGGCCACCAGCGGAGGTTGTCGTGGGCGGGCGAGACGCCCAAGACGTACTGGATCCGCTTGAGGAGCATCTTGTTCTTGCCGCCAATGGCGGCCACGGTCGCCGGCAAGGGTGGAAAAGCCCGCTGGGCCACCTGGTGGAGCGCCTCGGCGTAGGCCACGCGCTGGCCGGTCGCCCGAACCGCCAACTCGTCGCAACACATCTCCCGTTCCAGCCGAATGCGGCGCGAGAGCCACCACACGGCCGGATGGTAGAACAACAGCGTCTCGATCAACCGTTGGAAAAGGTTCACCCAGAGGTCAAAGCGGCGGATGTGCGCCAATTCGTGGGCGATCACCGCCGTGAGCACCTCGGGCGGCATCTCCGTCAGCCAGGCCGCCGGCAGCAGAATCATCGGCCGGAGGAATCCCAGGGCGACCGCCTCGCCGATCTTGAAGGAACCAAACGCCCGGGGAATTCTTCTTAACCCCAGCTTCCGGGCCAACTCGGCCGTCCGTCGGGCCAACTCCGCCGGGACCGGCGTCTTGCCCGATCCGAGCCGCCGCGTGCCGAGCAATCCCATCGACAGCCGGACGCTCAAGAGAAAGACGCCCAGGAACCAGAAGATGAGTAAATGGGGTTGGACGGCGGAAAAGACCTTTTTGGAGATCGTTGGTCGTTGGTGGTTGGTCGTTGGTCGAGAAACGTTTTTGGCCGGCGATGGATGCTCGAGGAGCGGCCCCTCGGCGACCAGATTACCGTTCGATGGGGCCGCCGTGCCGGCGGCCGCTAAACGGGGAGCATCGGGCATCGCTTCCTCGACCGACGACCCACGACCGACGACCCACGATACCTCCCTCGCGGAAACGACGTCTACCGCAGACGCAGCGGGCGGTGAGGACTTCAAAACGACGAACGTTATGGGCAGGCAGGCGGCCATCGCCAGCATGGCGAAGACGGAACAGGCGTAGCGGATGGCGGCCTGGCGGACCCGGAACGCCCAGAGCAGTGCGCTCAGCAGGAGGACGACGCCCAATCCTTGCCAGAGAAAATGGATCAAGGTCCAGGTGAGCCGTTGTCCCAGCGGACCGAACAGCGATTCATACAGTTCCGTCATCGGTTTTCCCCTATGCTTGATGTTGCTCGATCAGTTTTTGGATTGCTTCCAATTCTTCCGGCGTGGTGTCCGACCGGCCCAGCAGGTGCGCCATCAGGGCGGCAGCCGAGCCTTCGAAGACCCGGCCGACCACGTCTTCGACGATCCGCCCGAGCGTCTTCTGCTGATCGACGGCGGGCGTATAGAGATAAGCCCGGCCGGCGGGGCGACGCCTGAGCAGCCGTTTTTCGGTCATCACCTCCAGCAGACTCATCACCGAGGTGTAGGCCCGGCGGCGGCGGCGGTTGAGCACTTCCATCACCTCGCGGACGGTGGCGGGACCGCCGTCCCAGAGAATTTTTAATACTTCCAGTTCGCCCGGCGTTGGGTGCGGCTGTTTTGGTCGGGGCATGGTGTTGAGGGATTTAGGGTTCAGGGGGCAGATTACTTTGTTTTTTGGGATCGTTCGGCGCATTATACGGTTTAAACAGGAGATGTCAACGGTAAAAACCGTAGATAGGGAGCCGTTGACCGGGAGGCGTCGTTTCCCGTCGCGGTAAAGCGTCGCGCCGGCTTTCGCCAGGACTTGGGCAATTCCCGATCCCGGCGGGAGAGGGGCGATGGGACGCGGCCATTTTCTCTTACCCCTGGGAACTTTTTCCTCCTTAAGCCGTCTCTATAGTAAAGAAGGGGTGAGCAAGCGGCTATTATTCCAGTAATGGCAAGAGGTTAGAGCCAATATGCCGCGGCACGTTGATTTCGGACGACTCCCTCGAAAAATAATTTCTAATTTTATAGAAGATTTTTCTTGACGCCCGCGGTGGTGGGATTTATATTCTATTTAATTAGAAGATTAAGCCCCTTTCATGGAGACGGGAATCATGGCACGTCCGAAGTCGGGACACCCCACGGAGCTGGAACTCCAGATCCTGAAGGTGCTTTGGGAGCGGTCGCCCTTGACGGTCCGCGAGGTCCGCGAAGGGCTGGCGGCGGCCGGCCGGGAGCTGGCCCACACGTCGGTGATCACCACGCTGAACGTGATGGTGCGGAAGCAGTATCTCCGCAGTCGCCGGGAGGGGAAGGCGTATTTCTATGAGCCGCTGGTCGGCCGTGAGGAGGCCTCGCAGCGGATGCTCAGCGACATGGTCGACCGCGTTTTCGACGGCTCAGCGAAGGCGCTGGTGCTGAACCTCTTCGACGCCGACGAGTTCGACGCCGACGAATTGAAGGATCTGCGACGGTTGATTCAGCAAAAAGCCAAGGAGCAGAAGAAATGAGCGTACCGATCGACGTCTACTTGCAGACGGGAATGGAGGGCGGGCTCTGCCTGCGGTTGATGCTGGTCCTGGTACACGTCCTCTGGGAGGGCTGTGTGCTGGCCCTGATCTTTGCGGCGGTGCAGTGGAGCTTGCACCACGCCTCGGCAAACCTTCGCTATTGGACCGGCGTCGTTACGCTGCTGTTGATGGCGGCCTGTCTCCCGTTGAACCTCAAGCTGATCCCGGCGAAGATCAGCGGAGCGTTTCCCGCCGGAATTGCCGGGGCGCGGAAGGACGTTTCGCCGGGCGGCCGTCCGGCGGAAGCCGTCGTCGGGGATTCCGCTCTGGGGCAGTCGGTCACCGCCGAAGAATTGGAAGACACCTCCCAGCCGGCCACGGCGAGAAGGGGGGATCGATCCGGCTGGCAAACCCTTTGGGTTGATATACGAGCCGAATGGGCCGGGATCGCTCCTTACGTCGTGGCCGGCTATCTCTTAGGTTTCCTGCTGATGGCGACGCGGATGGTGCTAAGCTTTTCGGGCGGCCGTCGGTTGTGTCGGGATGCCATCCCTTGCGGCAGCCCGGACCTCCTGGGAGTGGTGCGGGATTCCGCCCGGCGAATGGCGCTGCGAACCGTCCCGGCGCTGGGGTACTGCCACCGGATTTTCACGCCGGTGGTCGTCGGCGTGCTGCGGCCGATGATCCTCCTGCCGACAGTTTTGGCCACGGGTCTGACGCCCCAGCAGTTCCAGGCGGTGCTCCTGCACGAGTTGGTCCACGTGCGGCGCTACGATCTGGCGGTGAACGTCTTGCAGCGGCTGATCGAAACGTTGTTGTTTTTCCATCCGGCGGTCTGGTGGGTCAGTCGCCGGGTGAGCGCCGAACGAGAAAACGCCTGCGACGACCTGGTCCTCCGCCTGGATTGCGGGCGGACCGAATACGCCGACGCCCTGGTGCGGGTGGCGGAGCTTTGCGTGGCGTCCGGTAGCCCCGGCCTGGCAAACCTGGCCGCCCTGAGTATGGCGGGTAAAAACCCCTCGCAGTTCAAACGCCGGGTGCTGCGGCTGCTGGGCCACGACGACCGGCCGAGGCTGCGGCTGACGAGCCTCGGCACGCTGATGCTCTCGTTGTTGGCCGTTTTCCTGATGCTGACCCCCGTGGCCTGGTGCAATCTCGTCGGAATCCGGAAGGACGCGCGCGAGAGGATTACGGCCGGGGCGCCGCCGCTGCCGGCCAGTCCCGCCGAAAGTCCCCGGAGTGGAATGCTCCCGCCCGATAAGCCGGACGATAAACCTCCGCCGAAGCCCGGGACGATCTCTGGAAACTGGCGGATCCGCTCCCTGACGCTGATCGGAGAAGACGGCCGGCGACGGGACTATCCCCGCACCAAGCCGCGGCCGGTGCTTTCGGCGACGATCTCCGAGAAGGGCATCACCCTTTGGTCATGCATCTATCGGTTCGCCGAGATCTCCTATCAGCTCGACACCCGGCGGACGCCGTGGATGATCGACGCCGAGTATCAAGGTCGGGAACTCCTCGGGATCTGCCGGCGCGACGGCGACAAGATGAAGATCAGTCTGCGGGACGCCGCCCGGGGACGCGCGACGGATTGGGATCGGGAAGGCAACAATATCGTCCTGGAACTGCAACATTACTCCGGAGTGCAGCTCTACACGGCCTACGCCGACGGCACCGGGCTGCATCAATTGACCGACCTGCTGGAATACGCCCGCTGCGGGTCTCCCCAGTGGTCGCCCGACGGGACGCGAATCGCCTTCGACGCCTGGCGGGTGTTCTTCGGCGACTCCTGGCTGGAGAGCCATCTCTTCGTCGTGGACGCCGAGGGGCGTCAAGAGGCCCGACACCTGGGGCCGGGGACGCTGCCCGGCTGGCTCCCCGACGGCCAAAACCTGCTGTACAGCAAATACGAACCCCGGGGATTATATCAGATCCGGGCCGACGGCTCCCGCGGGGAACGCATCAGTTCCGAGGGCTGGAGCGTGCGTGGATCGCCGGTGAGCGGGGAAATCGCTTACACGCTTTCCCTCCTCGGGACCGCCAACCTCTGCGTCCGCGATCCGGCGACCGGGGAAAGCCGCCTGCTGTTGGAAGAACGGTATGTCTCTCTGGGACCCGGAATTTTTTGGTCCCCCGACGGCCGGTGGATCTGCTTCAAGGGCAAGCTTCCCGACGAGTCCGAAGAACTGGCCGTCGTGCACCGCGAGGGGCAGCAGCGGGGATTCCGGATTCTGCTTCCCCGTGAAGACTTCCCGGGCTTGAAGGGTTTTGGAAATTGTTGCGCCTGGAGACCGGACGGTCGGGAGATTCTCCTGGGAATCATTACGCAGGACAATCCCAACTATCAGCTCCATCGCCTGGACGCCGAGGGCCGGACGGCCCCCCGGCGGCTCAACTGGCAGGATCCCGATCGGAATTACTTCAATCCGGCGTGGTCGCCCGACGGGAAAAAAATCGTATTCAATTCCGCAGTGGGGAAACCGTCCGAGAAAGAGGAAAGGACGAAGTCGGGGACCCCTTGATGGAGTCCCGATCAATGGACTTCAGATAGCCGGCGGCTAACAGCCGCCGGGAGGCATGAAAACTCCGCTCGGCGGCTGTTAGCCGCCGGCTATTGAATCCCGTTTTCTTTTTCTGCTTTTTTAATGGCAGTGACCAACGAAAGAGGAGAGCGAACCATGAAAATAACCCGATGCCTACTGTTGTTGATGGCGAGTGGTTTTTGCTCGATTTCGGGATGTCAACGGCAGGACGTAGCCCCGAGCTTTTTCCGCCTGGCCGTGCAAGACGTCGTGGCCGACGAAGATTTCCAGATTTCGCTGCTGACGGTCTATTATCCGCAGGCAACCTGCATCTCGATCGACGGCGAAGGTTTCCATCATAAGATCTACGCGGACAAAGCCCGGAACAGCCGGCAAGGGAAGCATCTCCTGCCTTTGATCGCGGCCCGAGTGGCCGATGCCGACGGTGAAAAGGCTTTCGTTCAGACGCATATTGTCCGCGATTTGAACGTCGAGTCGATTTCCCCCGAAGAGAGACTTTCCGAGTTCTTCGGTATTTTTGCGAAAGAGGGGACCTATAAACTGAATACCCCGATCACGATCGCCCGGTACCAGGGCAAGCCGGTCACGCTGGTCGTCGGCAAACCGACCTTGTAACCGGAAGTTTGATGAGGATCCGGCGGGCTGGACGCCCTGTCCGGGAGCCTCTCCGTGTCGGTCCAGGGAATCTTCTAGACCTCCTGGCGAACACAAGCCGAAGTGTCCGCCATCCTCCCGGACCGACACGGAGGGACTCCCGCGCCGGAGAAGATGCCCTTCGGCTTTTTCCGATCGGTGGAGTCCTGTGGCCGTTAGACTCGGATTAAGCGGCAAGGGGTGTCTTGGCGGAAAGAGTATTAAGTTGATCTGCCGCGTCGGGCGAGGATAAGGAAAGGATTTTCTCTCCATGCTTTATCCGGGAATTCATCATGGCTTTCCCCGTCGACGGTTCTTTGATCCGCGTGCTGCCGCGGAAATTCTTCAATAAGCACGGACAACTCTTCCGTCTGGAACTGCTGGCCGAGGAAGCCCGGGAAAGGCTTTTGGCCATGTATCTGGCCTTTCAGCCGCGGAATTGCTTCCAGGGCCTCCCGCCGATCCGCGACGAGGTCTGCATCCCGTGGGTCCGGGGGATGATCGCCACGGGCGTCAACCTGATGGCCGAGTCGGTTGCGGGAGAGGTGGTCGGCCATGCGGCGCTCTTTCCGATCAATCCGCGGAAGTGCGAAATGCTGGTTGTCGTCTCGCCCGAACATCAGAACGTCGGCATCGGCACCGAATTGGTGCGGGGCTGCGTTACGGTGGCCGCCGAATTGCTATTCGAGCGGATCTGGCTGCCGGTCGAGGCCCGGAACATGCGCGCCCGGCGGGTCTACGAGAAGTGCGGCTTCACCTACGCCTCGCCCCCCGGCCGCGAGCTGGACATGGTCTGCCAACTGAAGCGACCGGCCGTCCGCCCGCCGCACGCGCCGCTTCGTAGCGAAGACTGCCGGTTTTCCGCCGCCGAAGACCTGAGCTTTTCGAACGAATAGAAGGCGGCCCCAACGGCTCTTGAGAATTGGATTTGCCGCGCCATAATATTAATCAGGTTCAGAGCCGGCGGCCAAGGATAGGATGACCAATAATCCTCCGCTATTCGGATTCGGGGTGGCACGCCCTGAGGAACGAAGGGCGTGTCTTCACCGGTCCACCACGCCCTTCGTTCCTCAGGGCGTGCCACCCAATTTCGAAACACAACATCGAAAGGGAATGTCCATGAAGTATTTCCGATCCGCTTTTATCTTTTTATCCGTGGCTCTCGGAGGTCTCCTTCCCCTTGCCGCCGCGGAGGCGCCGCCGGCGAAGATCGAATACGCCATTGCCATCCACGGCGGGGCGGTTTCCCGTTGGGACGAGATGAACGCCACGGAGCAGGAGCAGTTCCGCAAGTCGCTGGCCCGGGCGCTCGAGGTCGGCCGGAAGATTTTAGCCGGCGGCGGCGACGCCCTGGACGCCGTCGAGCAGACGATCCGCGCGATGGAAGACGATCCGACGTTCAACGCCGGCCGGGGGGCGGTGTTCAACAGCATCGGCACGCACGAGCTGGACGCCTCGATCATGGACGGCCGGACGCATCAGGCCGGCGCCGTGGCCGCGGTCGTTACGGTGAAGAATCCGATCTCGTTGGCCCGGCTGGTGATGACCGAAACCCCGCACGTCCTGCTGGCCGGCGAAGGGGCGGAGAAATTCGCCGACGAGATGCGGGGCAATCCCCGGATCGAACGGGTGCCGAACACAGACTTCGACACGGAGGCCCAGCGGGAACGATGGCTCAAGGATCGGCAGCGGGAGAAAGAAATGGAAAATCTGAATCAGAAAGCCGCGACCGGCGGTCGCAGTTTGCGGCGCGACCAGAGGTCGCGGCTTTTTGTTTTTAGGGACAGGGAATCCCCCATCGGCACGGTCGGCTGCGTGGCCCTGGATAAAAAAGGAAACCTGGCGGCTGGGACCTCGACCGGCGGATTGTCGAACAAGAAATGGGGCCGGGTGGGCGACTCGCCAATCATCGGGGCAGGCACCTACGCCGACAACGCCACCTGCGCCGTCAGCGGCACCGGCATCGGCGAGTATTTTATCCGCCACAGCGCGGCGTTTCACGTCGCGGCGTTGATGGCCTACCGCGGCCTCTCGGTCGATCAGGCCGCCCGGCAGGTCGTCGAAAAGGTGTTGAAACCGGACACGGGCGGCGTCATCGCCCTGGACCGCAAGGGCCAAATCTCCTTCCGCTTCAACACCCCCGGCATGGCCCGGGCGGCTGCCGACTCGACGGGAAAGGTCGTGATCGAAGTCCCGTAGGAGAGTCGGCCCACTTTTTACCAGGCCAGCCCGGATTGCCCGGCAGGAGAGCCGGGTCTTGAAGTCGGGCTTAAATAGACGGTGATGCCAATCCCCCTGTATATGGGGTGTTACTTTCATTTTAACAGACATATCTGCGGGAATTTGATAAAAAATTTTCGTTTTTTTGGGTATCGAGCTTGTTGAACTACCGATAGATGGATACAATTGGATCAGACCTAAGACATTGGAGTATGCCAATTGTAAATTGGTCCACAAATCGGGCCATTTGCTCAGACTATGGCTCTTGAATTTGAGATAGATCCGTCGAGCGATGTTCCCGTCTATCGCCAGGTCGTGGAAAAGATCACGGCCTTAGTCCGCAGTGGAATATTGCAACCGGGCGACCGTCTTCCCCCGGAACGTGAGTTGGCCAAGCGATTGGCCGTCGCCCGGGGAACCGTCACCAAGGCCTACGAGGAGCTTGCCCGCAGCGGGTTGATCGACGTGGCCCAGGGACGCGGCAGTTTCGTTTCCTCCACGGAGGACGCCGTTCCCAGCGGCCGCAAGCAACGGGCCATCGAGTTGATCCACGCGATGCTCAACGAGGTCGGCGCCCAGCGGTTCTCACTCCGGGAGATCAGGGGCATGGTCGATTTAGCGATCATGGAGCGGGAAACCCGGCTTCAGCATTTTCATGTGGCGATGATCGATTGCAATTCCGAGGCGCTGGGCATCTTCTCTCGCCAATTGAAACCCTTGTCGTGGATCCCGATAGGCATGATTCTCCTGAACGATCTGGCCGCCGGATCGGACCCGGCAAAGCGGCTGGACGCCTTCGACTTGGTGATCACCACCGTCAAGCACTACGGCGAAGTGTTGGCCCTGGCCCCAGGGCTGAAAGACCGGCTGGTGCAAGTGGCGGTCGCGCCCAGCCAGGAGACGATCGTCAGCCTGGCGGGACTGAAATCCTCGCAGGCGGTCGGCATTCTCTGCGAAAGCCCGTCCTTCGGCGACGTCATTCAAAGGAAGCTGGAAGAGTTGGGCATCGCCCAGCGCGTCGACCGCCTGGTCGCCCCGTGGGACGCCGAACGGTTCGAGGAGTTCGTGGCCGGCCGGGACGTGCTGATCGCGCCGCCGGGATTTACCGCCGCGCTGGACCGCGTCACGGCGTCGGTCGTCGCCGCCTTTACCGAGGGGGGCGGCCGGATCATCCCTTTCGATTTTCAAATCGAACGTGGCTCGCTGGTCCACCTCGAAGAACGCATCCATCAACTCAAGGAACGATAAACGAAAGACGGTCATAGCCGCCGGCTATATGATCCCTCATCCATCATCGCGGAAACCGCCATGAGCAACTTGACGATTATTCTCGGCGTGATCGGCAGCGACTGCCACTCGGTCGGCAACAAGATCCTCGACGCCTTTTTTACCGAACGAGGTTTCCAAGTGGTCAACCTCGGCGTGATGGTCAGTCCCGAAGAATTCGTCGCCGCCGCGGCGGAGCACCACGCCGCGGCCATCCTCGTCTCCTCGCTCTACGGCCACGGCGAGTTGGACTGCGCCGGACTGCGCGACCGCTGCACTCATCGGGGATTGGACGGGATCCTCCTGGGCATCGGCGGCAACCTCGTGGTCGGAAAAACGCCCCGGGAGGTGGTTCAAGAGAAGTTCCGTGCGATGGGATTCGATTACGTTTTCTTTCCCGGCGACGACCTGGAGGAATTCGCCCGGCGCCTCCGCGAGGATCTGCTGAAGGCGGAATGTCACGTGACCCATGTCTCTCCGCCGGCGCCCCATGACGGATGTCTCGGGGATGAATTGCGATCTGCTTCCGCCCCCGCAACCTTCGCCGCGGGGCGTTGAGGCTGCATGAATAATCTAAGGATTTAATTACTCAATACAAGGCTTGCACCGTGAGTACCACGATCACCCTGGAAGGTTCGAGAAACGTTACCCCGGACTCGAAAAAAATCCCTGCGGAGCAGTTTCACCAGATCCGCCGCCAGGTACTGGAAAGTTGGCCCACGGGGGCCGGCGTCAACCTGGACGAGGCCCTGGCCTATCAGCGGACGATTCCCGAGGCGAAGCGGTTCGCCCAGGTGATCTCCGCGGCGAAGGCCCAGGGGCGGCTCCTGATGCAGCCCCGGGCCGGCGTGGCGCTGGTCGACGAGCACGTCAAACTGCTAAAGTACCTGGAGACCGAAGGCGGCGCCGACCTCTTGCCGACGACCATCGACGCCTATACCCGGCAGAACCGCTACGCCGAGGCGGCCGTGGGAATCGAAAAATCCTTAAGCAGCGGCGCTTCGATGCTCAACGGGTTTCCCGCCGTCAATCACGGGCTGGAAGGCTGCCGCACCGTGACCGAGAGCGTCTCGAAGCCGGTGCAGGTCCGGCATGGAACACCCGACGCCCGGCTGCTGGCCGAGATCACCCTGGCCGGTGGCTTTACGAGCTTCGAAGGGGGCGGAATCACGTACAACATCCCCTACGTCAAAAACGTCCCAATCCGAAAATCCTTGACCGACTGGCAGTACGTCGACCGGCTGTGCGGGCTGTACACGGAAAACGGCGTACCGATCAACCGGGAATCGTTTGGGCCGCTGACCGGGACCCTGGTTCCGCCGTGCATCGGCCACGCGATCGAGATTATCGAAGGGCTGTTGGCGCTCGAGCAGGGCGTCCGGTCGATCAGCCTGGGCTACGGGCAGGGGGGCAACCTGGTGCAGGACGTGGCCGCCGTAATGAGCTTGCGGACCTTAGCCGAGGAGTATTTTCATCGGGCGGGATTCGCCGACGCCGATTTCGATCTGACCACCGTCTTCCACCAGTGGATGGGCGGTTTCCCGGTGGACGAATCGAAGGCCTTTGCCGTGATCTGCTGGGGGACCGTGGCCGCCTGTCTGGCCGGGGCCGACAAGATCATTGTCAAAACTCCGCACGAGGCGCTGGGAGTTCCGACCAAGGAGGCCAACGTCCAGGGGCTGAAGGCCACCCGGCAGACGATCAACATGCTCCGCGACCAGAAACAATCCGAGGCCGAGGCCGTCGGGCGGGAGACGGCGATCATCGAGCGCGAGGTCCGCTGCATTCTCGACAAGGTCCTCCAGCTCGGCCGGGATGACGTGAAAGAGGGGACCGTGGCTGCCTTCGAGGCTGGCGTGCTGGACGTCGCCTTTGCCCCCTCGGCCTTTTGCCAGGGGAAAGTGCTGCCCATGCGCGACAACGAGGGGTGCATCCGGCTGTTCAACGTCGCCGGCATCCCCCTGGACGACGATCTGATCGCGTATCATCACGAGCGCCTGGCCGAGCGGGCCAAGGCCGAAGGGCGGAAGATCTGCTTCCAGATGATCACCGACGACATCTACGCCATCAGCAAGGGCCAGCTCGTGGGGAGGCCGCAATGAACATCGTTCGAGCGCTGTTTGTCCCCGGCACGGCCGCCTTTTTCTTCGACGACCAGCGCGCCATCAAGGGCGGAGCGCCCCGTGACGGATTTGTCTATGACGCGGCGCCGGTCACGCCTGGCTTTCCCCGGGTTCGCACGGCCGGCCGGTCGCTTTCCGTGCTCCTGGTTCTCGACGACGGGCAGATCGCCGTCGGCGACTGCGCCGCGGTGCAATACTCGGGCGCCGGCGGGCGCGACCCGCTGTTTCTGGCGGAACACTATCTCCCCTTCCTCAACGAGCACGTCCGCCCCCGGCTGGAAGGCCGTCCGGTGGAGCCGTTCCGCGCGATGGCGGAGGATTTTTGCGGGTTGCTCTTCGGCGACCGGCCGATGCACACCGCCTTGCGCTACGGATTGACCCAGGCCCTGCTGGACGCCCGGGCCAAGGCCCTGGACAAGCTCCGCTGCGAGGTCCTCTGCGAGGAATACGGGCTGCCCTTCGTCGCCGCGCCCGTCCCGGTCTTCGGCCAAACGGGAGATAACCGCTACGAAAACGTCGATAAGATGATCCTCAAGCAGGTGGACGCCCTGCCGCACGGACTGATCAACAATGTCGAAGACAAGCTCGGCGCCGACGGCGGCCGACTCAAGGAGTACCTCCGCTGGCTCGTCGGCCGGATCGAAAAGCTCAAGACCCGTAACGACTATCACCCCACGCTGCACCTGGACGTCTACGGCACGCCGGGCCTGATCTTCGAGAACGATTTCCCAAGGGTTGCCGGATACCTGGCCGGTCTGCAAGACGACGCGGGACGGCACGCGCTGTACATCGAAGGCCCCGTGGACGTGGGGGAGAAACCGGGGCAGATCGAGGCGCTGAAGAAGATCAAGGACGAACTGCACCGTTTGGGATCGCCGGTTAAAATCGTCGCCGACGAGTGGTGCAACACCTTCGAGGACGTTCGCGACTTCACCGACGCCAGGGCCTGCCACATGGTCCAGATCAAGACCCCGGACCTCGGCGGGATCCAGGCAACCGTCGAGAGCGTCCTCTACTGCAAGGCCCACGGCATGGAGGCCTACCAGGGCGGCACCTGCAACGAGACCGATCTCTCGGCCCAATGCTGCGTCCACTTGGCGATGGCCACGCATCCGGAACGCATCCTGGCCAAGCCCGGCATGGGTTTTGACGAGGGGTTTACGATCACCTACAACGAAATGCAGCGGATTTGCACATTATTAAAATGGAAAGCCGCGGCCAGTGGCCGCGGATGAGTACGACATGGCCCGACTCTACGAATATCAGGGAAAACAGATCCTCCGCGAAGCCGGACTGGACGTCCCCGAGGGCGGCGTCGCCGCAACGCCCGAGGAGGCCTTCGCCATTGCCGGGCGTCTGGATAAACCGGTGGCCGTCAAGGCCCAGGTATGGACGACCGGCCGGTTCAAGGCCGGCGGCATCCGTTTTGCCAAGACGCCCGACGAGGCCCGGCAGGCGGCGGCCGAACTGCTCGGCGGGCGGATCAAGGATTTTCCGGTCGAAAAGGTCCTGATTGAAGAGCAACTCGAATTGGCCCACGAGTTTTACGCGGGCATCATCGTCGACGCCTCGCACAAGGTCCGCGCTCCGGTGCTGATGTTCAGCACGCAGGGCGGCGTGGACGTGGAGAGCGTCGCCGAGGAGCATCTTGCCCGGCAGGCTGTGGACATCCTGGAAGGTTTCCGCCTCGACGACGCCCGGCGGATGGTGGAATCGCTCCTTAAAGTAGAAGAGGCGTCCCGCCTCTTCAATCTTCCGGAAGAGGCGGGACGCCTCTTCTACGGAGAACTGGCGCAATCGCTGGTCTCCCTGTACGAGGTCTTCCGCCGCTGCGACGCCCGGTCGGCGGAGATCAATCCGCTGGTAGCAACCAAGGACGGCTGGATCGTGGCCGCCGACTGCCGGATCAGCATCGACGACGCCTCGGTGGCGCGGCATCCCGAGCTGGGCATTACGGTTCCCCGCGAAAGCAACACGCCGCCGACCGCCCTGGACGTGGCCGCCTGGAAGATCGAGGAGAACGACTACCGGGGGATCTCGTTTTTCGCGCAGATGGCTCCCGACACGCGGGGCGGGGGATTTATCGGCTATCACGCCATCGGCGGCGGCGGGGCCTTGCTGGCCGCCGACACGCTGGTCCGCAACGGCCTGAAACTGGCCAACTACGCCGAGACCAGCGGGAATCCCACCGCGGCCAAGGTCTATCGCACCGCCCGGCTGGTCCTCGGGCAGCCCGACCTGGACGGCTACTGCCTGCTGGGCGCCGTAATTGCCAGCCAGGACCAGTGGCATCACGCCCACGGACTGCTCAGGGCCTTCCGCGAGACGCTCACCGACCGGCCCGGTTTCCCGGTGATCGTGCTCATCGCGGGCAACAAGGAGGAGGAAGCCCTGGAGATCCTCCGCGAGGGCCTGTCCACGCTGCCGGTCCGCTTCGAACTGTTCGGCCGCGAATACATCCACCGCCTCGATTTCGTCGCCCGGCGGATGAAGGAGATGGTCGAGGAGTATCGGTCCGAAAATCGTCCCCTCTCCCTTTGGGAGAGGGCCAGGGTGAGGGCGGAAGAAAATCAGAAGTCGGAATCCGACACTCCGTACTCGCCTCTCAGCCCTCACCCTAACCCTCTCCCAAAGGGAGAGGGAACATTGACGGAACGTTACCCGTTCCGCACCGGCGAAGTCATCGTCCATCGGCAGCAATGCGTCGGCTGCCGGTCGCTGGCCTGCGTGAAGGCGTGCAGCCTGTACGGCGGCTATCTGTACCGGGTGAAAAATGGGAAGATGATCCTCGGTATCCCGTTGGAGATCGTCCCGCGCCAGTGCACCGAGTGCCTGGCCTGCGAGTACGAATGTCACCTCCGCGGCCAAGGGGCGCTGGATATCATGTTGCCGATGGACCTGCCTTGATGTTGTTCAATATGAGATTTGAAATTTGAAATCAAAACACCGCATATAATTATTACCAAATGGCGATCCTCCTCGACGAAAACACGAAAGTCCTGGTCCAAGGCATCACCGGCCGCGAGGGATCGGCCCGGTCGCGGTTCATGGCCGCCTACGGCACGCGGATCGTGGCCGGGGTGACGCCAGGCCGTGGCGGGACGATGGTCGGCTCTTTTCCGGTTTATAACTCCGTGCACGAGGCCGTCGGGCGGCACGGGGCCTTCGACGCCACCGTGACGTTCGTGCCGGGCCTGATGGTCAAAGAGGCCGTGGTCGAGGCCGTCGATGAGGGAATTCCCTTGATCGTGATGCCGGTCGAGCGGGTTCCCCTGCATGACGCGCTGACGCTGCTGGCCTACGCCCGGCGGAAGGGGACCAGGGTGCTCGGCCCCGGCTCCTTCGGGCTGATCAGTCCCGGCCGTGCGGTCATCGGCTGGATCGGCGGCTCTGAGGATTTTGCCAACGAGATCTTCCGTCCCGGACACGTGGGGGTCATCTCCCGGAGCGGCGGGCAGACCTCGACCCTCTCCTGGGCGATCGGCCGGGCGGGCCTGGGGATCTCCACGGCGATGCACGTCGGCGGCGAGCCGGTCGTCGGGCTGTCGCCGGCCGAGTTGCTGCCGCTGTTCGAGTCCGATCCGGAGACCCATGCCGTGGCCCTGTTCGGCGAGATCGGCACCGTGGCTGAGGAAGAGGCCGCCGAGGTCATCGCCGCCGGCCGGTTCACCAAACCGTTGGCCGCCTACATCGCCGGCGCCGGCGTCCGGCCGGGGATGCGGTTCTCCCACGCCAGTGCGATCGTCGAACGCGGCCGCGGTACCGCCGAAAACAAAATTAAGGTCCTGCGGGAAGCCGGTGCTCGGGTGGTCGAACGGCCCGAGGACTTGGCCCCCGCTATGGCGGAAATGTTGATTGCAAATTGAACGACGTTGAGCAAGATCAAGGAATAATCCATGCTGTTGCGCAGCCTGCTCTTCACCCCCGGCAACAACCTGCGGAGGATCGTCAAGTCGGGCACGCTGGGGGCCGACGCGGTGATCCTCGACTTGGAGGATTCCGTGCCGGCGGCCGACAAGGAGACCGCCCGGCTGTTCGTCCGCGACTCGATCGCGGAGGTTGGCCGGAGCGGCGCGGCGGTGTTCGTGCGGATCAACGCCCTCGCCACCGGCCTGGCCGAGGACGATCTGGATTGGGCGGTCCAGCCCGGCTTGCGGGGCATTATGCTCCCCAAGCCGGAAAGTCCGGACCACGTGACGGCTCTCGTCGAACAATTAAAAAAGCGGGAAGAAAGTCCGCTGTCCATTATTCCATTGGTGGAGACGGCCAAAGGAATCATCAACGCCTATGCGATTGCGTCGGCCTCGCCCCGGGTGATAGCCGTGGCGCTGGGCGGGCTGGACTACATCCGCGACATGGGAGTCCGGCTCACGCCGGAAGGAACGGAGTTATCCTATGCCCGGGCGCACCTGGGCGTTGCCGCTCGGGCGGCGGGAGTGCTCGCCTTCGATACGCCGTGCATCGAAGTCAAGAACCGCGAACTCTTGGATGCCGAATCCCGATCGGCCCGGCAGCTCGGCTTCCGCGGCAAGCTGCTGATCCACCCCTCGCAGATCGGGCCGGTCAACGAGGTCTTTTCACCCGGCGCCGAGGAGGTGTCCGCCGCGCGGCGGATCGTCGAGACCTTCGAGCAGGCACGGCGGCAGGGGCAGGGCGCCATCACGCTGGACGGCAGGATGATCGACGAGGCGAACTACCGGCAGGCCCGGGAGCTACTGGCCGCCGCGGAAGGAATAAAGTCTGAGGGGGATGAAAAGCCGCTTGCGGCTTCGCCAAGATTTTACAACTCCCCTCTCCTTCCGGGAGAGGGGCAGGGGGTGAGGGCATTATTGCCGAAAAGCGGCCCTCACCCTAACCCTCTCCCAAAGGGAGAGGGGACTAAGCAATAATACGAGGAGGATTGACGATGACGGAACCCACACCCGAACTTAGTCCGGCCCAAAAACCCTTTCGGGCGGCGGCGCATTACTACGAGACGCTGATTTATGCGGCCTATTACGCCCCGCGGGGCCGGCAGCGGCTCTACATGGTTGCCAGCGAACTGGCCCATCGCTACCTCTATCCCACCGACCTGGCGGTCGGGATCATCGGACCGGAAGGAGCCGGCAAATCGACGTTGATCAAAGGGCTGTTCCCGGGTTTGGAACTGACCAACGACGACGACGGGGTGAATATCCGCCCGGCGCCGATCTACTCGTTTCACCCCGGCGACTACTTCGCCCCGCACACGTTCCACCTCGATGTGCGTTACGAGTTGGCGTTCAAGCAGCGGCACGAGATCGTGGCGGCCATCTCGGTGGCGGCCCTCCACGGGCGGCGGGTGGTCATCGAGCACTTCGACCTGATCTACGAAGCCCTCGGTTTCAATGCCCAGATCCTGTTCGGCATCGGCGAGGAGATCCTCGTGGCCCGGCCGAACGTCTTCGGCCCCTTTCCCGCGGCCATTAAGGCCGTCGTCGATAAAACCATCAATTTCCGCCGGATGGCCCATTCCGCCGAGGACATCACCTCGCTGGTCCTCCAACGGGATTACAATTATCGCCTGCCCATCCACCATTCCGACGTCAAGCACGGATTCGTCATCAATTTCAACAGCCGGCCGGAAATCGATCTCCGCGAATTGGAGGGCAAGGTCAAGGAGATCATCCGGCAGGACCTGCCCCTTACCCCGACCGGCGAAGACTGCATCGCCGTCGGCGATACCGAGATCCCCTGCACGGGCACGCGAACCCACGTGCAGCGGACCGGTCAGATCCAGGATTTCCGCCTCCTGAAGGATTACAGCTACCACCCCATCCTCAAGGAATTCATGCTCATCGGGATGGTCGGCCCCCACGAGGCGGCCGGCTACGAGGAGATCACTCGGGAGATCGACGGCTGAGCGAACCGCGGATCAACGTCTTCTTCTGCAACGCCCCGGGATGGCAATCCCGGGGGTAAATGGCATAATTTCACACTCCCGGGATTGCCATCCCGAGGCGTTTTGAGAAAATTCTTTTAACGAATAAAAATCACTTGATACAATGGCAGCCCCATGGACCTGCACCGCGCCTTCGATGCCAATTTTGAAAACGACCGGACGCCGCTGACGCTCCTGTTCCGCGAGGGCGTCAGTTTGGAGACCGTCGGCGGGCGGCGCCTGCTGCGGGTCGAGCCGGAATCGCTCCGGCGGTTAGCCTCTCAGGCACTGCACGATGCGAACTTTTTCTTTCGCCCTTCACACCTCGAAGCCTGGGCGGCGATCCTCGACGACCCAGCCGCCTCGGAAAACGACCGCTTCACCGCGGCCGCGTTGTTGAAAAACGCGGTTATTGCCGCCGAGGGCGTCTTGCCCGCCTGCCAGGACACGGGGACCGCCGCGGTCGTGGCCTTCAAGGGCGAATCGGTCTGGACCGGCGGCGACGACGCCGTGGAACTGGAGGAGGGGATCCGCCAGGCTTACGCTAGCGGTTCGCTCCGCGCCTCCCAGGTCGCCCCGCTTTCCATGTTCGAGGAGCGGAACACCGGCTCGAACCTGCCCGCCCAGGTCGAGATCTACGCCGTCCCCGGCGAGAGCTACCGGTTCCTCTTTCTCGCCAAGGGCGGCGGATCGTCGAACAAGACCGCACTCTTCCAGGAGACCAAGGCCCTTCTCAATGAAGAGGCCTTTTGTAAGTTCCTCGCCGAAAAGGTCCCGGCGTTGGGCGTGGCGGCCTGCCCGCCGTATTACCTGGCCCTGGTCGTCGGCGGCACCAGCCCCGAGTTCAACCTCAAGTTGCTGAAACTCGCCTCGGCCGGGGCGCTGGACTACCTCCCTCAACGTGCCGACGGCAGCGGGGCGCCCTACCGCGATCCCGCTTGGGAGCAACGGCTGCTGACGATCGCGGCCGACACCGGCCTGGGCGCCCAGTTCGGCGGCAGGTACCTGGCCCTCTCGGCCCGGGTGATCCGTTGCGGGCGGCACGGCGGGAGTTGCCCCGTATCACTCGGCGTCTCGTGCAGCGCCCATCGCAACGTCCTGGCCCAGATCACCGCCGACGGGATTTTTCTGGAAACCTTGGACCACAATCCGGCCCGGTTCCTGCCCAAGGCCTTGGAAGTCCTCCAGCGGCGACTCGGCTCCGGTACGGTGCCTGTCATTCAACTCGATCGGCCGTTGGATGAGATTTGCCGCGAACTGGGCAAATACCCGGTCGGCGCGCTGGTGCGGCTGACCGGTTCGATGCTTCTGGCCCGCGACGCCGCCCACGCCCGCTGGCGCGAGCTGCTCCGCCAGGGCCTCCCTCTGCCTGGATATCTACTCCGCTACCCGATCTTCTACGCCGGCCCCGCCGGAACAGAAAAACAGGAGGACAGACATTCCTGTCTGTCAAAAATGAAAACATCGGACAAGACAGACAAGAATGTCTGTCCTCCTGGTCTGGCAATCGGCAGCCTCGGGCCGACCACGGCCCAGCGGATGGACGGATATCTCGACGAGCTGATGGCCCGGGGCGCGTCGCTGGTCACGCTCGGCAAAGGGAACCGCATGCCGGCGGCCGTGGCGGCCTGCAAGAACCACGGCGGTTTCTTCCTGGCCACCCTCGGCGGCGCCGCCGCGCTCTTGACTCAAGAACACGTCCCGGCCAGCGAGGTGATCGACTACGCCGATCTCGGCATGGAGGCCGTCCGCCGCGTCGAGGTCCGCAACCTGCCCGCGATGATCGTCATCGACGACAAGGGCGGAAATCTTTACATTTGAGAAGGACTGATTCAAGTCCCGGAGAATAGCCGGAAAAAGAGAATTAGAAAACGTAACGGAATAATCTACAGTGAAAATTTTTCAGAACCTTTTAGTAATCAGTATGGTTTACAGTAATTGTCAGCTTCTGGAATTCCTTCACAAACTGCGCTCAATTGATAACTGATATTATTAGCCATTCACCTCTTGCCGCTCCTAGGAAGTCAACTACATGGTTTGGAAGGTTAAAAACAAACACTCTGTCTAAGCATTCACTCGATCATAGAGAAGTTCCCGACCATTTCGATATTTATCTCGAAGCCATTCTATTTCAGGCGCTGTTAATTCCAAAAAGTGTGTTATACTTCTCTATCACTTCTTTGGAGCATGCGTCTTATGATTCTTACAGCGTGGCTTGGGTGATCTTCCTCCTTGGCCATGCTTTCCGGATCCCGCTGCTTGCAATATGCCGACACGATGGAGGAGCAGGTGTATGATCGCACCGCGACAGATACTGCATATCGACGATGATCCCCAGTTTACAACGCTCGTGGCCGAGATGCTCAAGAGCCGCGGCTACCTCGTGACCTCGCTCCACGATCCCAGCATTGCTATTCAACAGCTTCCCCGGTTTCGCGAACGCGTCGTGCTGTTGGACATTGACATGCCGCGGACCAACGGTTTGGAACTGCTGCAGGAGATCAAAGCCTTCGACGGGGGAATCCAAGTTGTTATGCTGACGGGCCTGGTGACGATGACAACGGTGCTCCAGTCACTGCGGTTGGGTGCGGAAGCCTGCTTCTTTAAACCCATCGAGGATATCGAACCTTTGGCCGAGGCGATCGCTGACTGCTTCCGTAAAATCGACCGCTGGTGGCTGACCCTCAACGAGCTGCTGCGTCGCAAAGGCGCGCCGCTTCGATCGGCTGAGGGCGAGGCCGGATCAGATCAAACGGGCAGCGGATGAACGGATATCTTGACGAGTTGATGGCCCGGAGTACGTCGCTGGTCACGTTTGGCATGGCAACCGCACTCTGGCGGCCGTTTCGGCCTGGATGCGTCACGGCGGTTTCTTTCGGGTCACACTCGGCGCCGCCGCCGCGCTGTTGACCCGGGAGCACGTCCCGGCCAGCAAGGTGATCGACTACGCCAATCTCGGCATGGAGGCGGTCCGCCGCGTCGAACTCCGCAATCTGCCCGCAATCATCGTCATCGACGACAAGGGCGAGAATCTCTACGGATAAGTTCCTGTTGCAGAATGTAGGGACAATCGCAGCGCTGTCCCACCAACTCCGGAACGCAGAAAACACTTTATCAGGAACTTGAAATGCCAAAATGGCACCTCAAGTTATTGAATTCCTCTTTGTTCATTTGAAGTCACAAATTGTGACCTCAAAGACAACATATCATTCAAGATCACAAATTATAATCATCAAAATATGATCGTTTGAGGTCGCAAATTGCGACCTCAATTTTCTCTCGATCCATTCCTTTCCTTTATCTCTTCAGACAAAGATTTGGTGCTGTTTCTTCTCCGGAAAAGCAATTCCGGACCGTGAACGACTGCACCGCCGATTAATAATGCGGAACAGCCGATTCCAAACCATAGAGGAATTTGAATAGGCCAGGGCAAATCGTGCAACGGTTGATAGCCCCTCCACGGCGTCGGGGATTCTCGCAGTTCGTAATGAAGAAAACTGAGAATCACAGCGCCGGCCGTTAGGAGGATGAATAATTCGCTGAGGAAAAACTGACTCCGGTTTCTCCAGCGTTGAAACAGGTAATTCAACGTGCAATAGATGGAAAACAGAAGAATCACGGAAAAAAACAGATTCACATACATTGACGAGGAATAGAAAGAATGGGGAGTTTTAATCCATCCTTTCTCGAAATCCTGGAAACTGAAATCATAGGAAATCAACCAGGGCCAACCTTGATGGGCTTTCGAGTAGGATGACGGCATGTCGACATGACGTCCAAATATGTTAATCCAGAATAAGGCCGTCCCCACAATAGCGGCAAACATGCACCAGGAAATGATCACGCGACCATGATGGTTGCGATCATTCTTGGAATTCGCAGGTAATTCAGTGCGATCAGCCAAGAGTTATTCTTTGCTGTTCTTGGGATTGCATCACAGAAAATATCGTTCGTGCAGAATAGCCGGCGGCTATTTTTCGTGATGTTACTGATTCACAACCATTTTACTCCAATCCCGGCGCAAACCCGTGGCGGAGGGTGTTCTCGCAGCAGCAGCGGGGTTCGGTGAAGTGGAGGAGGTAGTCGGCCCCTCCCGCCTTGCTGCCGACGCCCGAGAGGCCGAAGCCGCCGAACGGCTGGCGGCCGACCAGGGCGCCGGTGCTGCCGCGGTTGAGATACAGGTTGCCCACGCGGAAGTTGCGTCGGGCCGCTTCCAGGTGCTCCGGCTTGCGGCTGAACACCCCGCCGGTCAGCTTGTACACGGTGGCGTTGGCCAGGTCCAAGGCCTCGTCGAAACTGTGGACCTTCATCACCGCCAGCACGGGGCCGAAGACCTCCTCGTTGGCCAGCCGGTGCCGCCGCTCGATGCCGGAGAAGATGTGCGGGCCGATGTACGGCTTGCCGACCTTTTCAGCAAGTCCCGGGGGAACCTCGCAGGCCAGTTCCAGGCGGCCTTCGCTTTTGCCGATCTCGATGTACTCGTGGATCTTGGCGGCGGCCGACTCGTCGATCACCGGCCCGACGTCCGTGCCCGGGTCGGCCGGGTCGCCAATCACCAGCGTCCGCGTTGATTCAACCAACCGCTTTAAAAAGGTGTCGAAAACGCCTTCCAGCACGATCGCCCGGCTGCACGCCGAGCACTTCTGGCCGCTGTAGCCGTAGGCCGAGTGGCGCACGCCGAGGACCGCCTCGTCCAGGTCGGCGGAGTCGTCGACGATGACCGCATTCTTGCCGCCCATCTCACAGACGACCTTTTTGACGAAGGATTGGCCCTCGGGCCTCTCGCCAGCGGCTTTTAGGATATGCAGGCCGACTTCCTTCGACCCGGTAAAGGCGATCATCGCCACGCGGGGATCGCGGATCAGGAGCTCGCCGATCTCCCGGCCCGAGCCGGGCAGGAAGTGCAGCACGTCGGCCGGCACGCCCGCCTGCCAGAGGATCTCACACATCGCCTGGGCGACGCCCCGGGTCTGGGTCGAGGGTTTGACCAAGGTCGGGTTCCCAACCGATAGTGCCGCCGTGGTCATGCCGGCGCAGATCGCCAGCGGAAAGTTCCACGGGCTGATGACCGCGGTGACACCCCGGGGCTGATACCACTGGTGGTTCAACTCGCCGAGGAATTTTCCTAATTGTTGCGGTTGGAACAGGCCCACAGAGCAGCGGGCGTAATATTCGCAGAAGTCGATGGCCTCGCAGACGTCGGCGTCGGCCTCGCGCCAGGTCTTGCCGGCCTCGCGGATCATAATGGCGGACAGTTCGTCCCGGCGCTGGCGCATCAGCGTTCCCGCCTTGAGAATGATTTTGGCGCGCTCCAGTGGATTAAAATCACGCCAGGCGGGCAGGGCGACCGCCGCCTTAGCAATCGCCGACCGGGCGTCCTCGGCCGAGGCCGTGCGTTTTACGGCGGGGACCTTTGTCGCGGTCACGGTCCGTTGAAAATCCTCCCGCTGCGGAGTTTGCGAGAAGTCGCGCACCGCTTCGTTGATCATCGGCCGGCCGTCGCCGAGCCCCTCCACGCCGGGCGTCAAGGCGTGGCGCTCCGCGGCCAGGTCGAGGACCGTGATCGGCGGGGGCGCTGCCTCCCGGGCCTGGTGCGGCGAGGCCAGCAGTTGCTCGTCCGAGACGTTGTCCGAGAACCCGGCCCGGAGCCACGACTGGTTCGACGTGTTTTCCAGTAGCCGGCGGACGAAGTACGCCATGCCGGGGATCATTTCGCCCACGGGGGCGTACTCGCGGATCCGCAGACCAGGGGACTGTCCCGATTTTTCCGCAGGAAAAATGGGACTGTCCCCCTCGGCGCCCCGATAGGCCATAAGCGCCGCTTCGAGTTGGTCGGCCATCCCGTGGAGTTTTTGGGTTTCCAACGCGGTGACGGGCAGGCCGTGCTTTTCCAGCAGGGCCAGGCAGTAGGCGATCGAGCGGACGTTGTGCGACCCGAGGGCCAGTTTGACGCCGCCTTCGCCGGGCTGGCGGGGCAGGGCGGCGACGAATTTCCCGGCCATCCGCTCGAAGCAGGCGTCGGTCTGATGCTTCTCGGTCCAGACCTGGACGGGCCAGCCCATCTGTTCGGCGCGGATCACCTCGTAGTCCCAATAGGCGCCCTTGATCAGCCGCACGGTGACCTGCCGCCCGGTCCGCTTGGCCCAGGCGATCAGCCGCTCGGCGTCGGCGTCGCCAGAACGCAGGTACGACTGCAGCGCGAGGCCGGCGGGGAAGTCGATCGCCTCGCAGCAGCGCTCGAAGAGCGTCAGCGTCAACTCGCGGAGCGTCGATTGTTCCATGTCGAAGTTGATCAGCACGTTGTGCTTGGCGGCGGCTTCGAGGATCGGGCGCAGGGCCTCCTCCAGGGCGAGGAGCGACCCGTCGAAGTCGATCGGGTCGGTCCGGGCGCAGAGCGAGCTGATCTTGATGGAGACGTTCGCCCGGGGGATCGGGCCGAGGTAGTCGGTTTCCAGCAGCGGATTGGCCGGCCAGCCGGCGGCCTGGGCGGGCAGGTTCTCGACCAGGTCGAGATAGCGCCGCTGATAGGCCTCGGCCTCGGCATCGCTGACGCAGGCCTCGCCCAGGAGATCGACGCTGAAGGCGACGCCGCCGCGCCAGAGTTTTTCGAGGGTCGGCAGGGCCGAGGCGGCGTCCGTCCCGGCGATAAAGTTGCCGGCCATGGCCGTGATCCGCCCGGTGATGGTTTTCGACATGATCCCCTTGGCCAGTCCGCCGGCCGTCAACCCGAGGCCCATTCCCGGCGGGAGCGTCACGCCCGGCTGGGTTAGGTAATCGGTAAGATAACTGTGAACCTGCTCGGGGGTGCGGAGCATGGGAAAGACGTCGATGAAGCGGAAGAGTTGGATTTTGAAGGCGGGATCCTTCATCGCCCAGTTCATCAGTTGATCGGACCAGAAACGGGAGGAAAACACGCCGGCGCGGTGTCCCCGGGCCGCGGTCAGCAGCCGCCGTCCGATCTCGGCGGTCCGCTGCTCCACGTCGGAGGAAGTTCCCGCGCCGCGGGGGATTTCTGATGCTGCAGAGGACGTTCTCTTTCGTTTTGACGATCCGAGCCAGGCCATGAAGATTCCTCGCGTTAAAAAAACAGGGCGGATTTACCGGAATTCAGAAGGGTACGGACCATGATATCCTACGGACCAAGAAGCGTCCAGAAGCCGAAAAAAGGGGACTGTCCCGATTTTCGCGGGCACCGTTGCGCAGCAATGGTCGGCGAAAATGGGACTGTCCCCTTTGCCGCGCAAAAAAAGGAACGGGAAGTCCTTTGTCCGGCACAAAAGACTCCCGTTCCTTTTCCCGACGCGGAGAAGCGGGCCCCGTCCGGGGAAGGGATTTTTTCCCGTCAGGCCGGTTTTTCGTCCCGCCGGGTCAGCGGCTCCGGAGTCGGTGGATTCCCGCCAGCCCGCAGAGTCCGAACAACAACAGCGACCAGACGCCGGGCTCGGGCACGGCTGCCATGGGGCCTCCTTCGCCGATAAACAGCGACCCTTGCGTAATGCTCATGGCGGTCAGACTGCCGCCGTCGCTGACGATCGTGGTTCCCCCGCCGGTGATCATTCCCACCTCATGTGACACCACGTCGCCAGTGATTACCAAGGTGCCGTTTTCGAGAACCACGGCGTCGGTGGAACCGCCGCCTAGCGTGGTGCTGCCGGCGAAGGTCAAGCGGCCTTGTTCGATCACCATGTCGCCCAGGCCGGTCAATCCCAGGCCGTCGAGGGTGATGGTGTTTGGCCCCCTCTTGGTCAAGGTATGCCCGTTGCCGAAGAGATAGGAGATGTCGCCGCCGGCCTTCCAATCGCTAGTGCCGCCGATGGCGGCGTCACCGTCGAGCACGAGATTTTTCACGTTGTAGGTCGTGCTGTCGGGCCCGTTGTTTACCAGGGCGCCTTGTCCCAGGTAGCCTTCGCCGGAAATGACGACCATCTCGCCCAGCGGAAGTTCCTGGCCGTTCAGGTCCAGGGTGCCGGTCTCAGAGACGGTGGTGCCGCTGGCGGTGCTGCCCAGGGCTGTGTCAGAGCCCAAAATCACCGTGCCGTCGAGGATCGTCACCTCGCCCTGGAAGTCGTTGCCGCCGGTGTTGTTGATCTCCAGCGTCCCCGGCCCGAGTTTTGTCAGGCTGGTGTGGCCGGTGATTTTGCCGGGACCCTGGAACACGTAGGGATGCAATTCATCGTTGAATACAGTGATGGAGTGGGGATACACCGGTGCCGGCACCTCGATGGTGGTATTCATGGTGCTGTTGTCGAACATCACGGAATCCAGCTCGCAGAAGACGTCCCCCGTTGGGGAGCTGGGGCTGGTCCAATTCAAAGTGTCTTTGGTATCCCAGAGGGGAGAAAAACTCCCGGTCCAGGTGACTTCGATCGGGCCGTCACCGGAGACCTGGAGCAAAACCTCATTCGGTGGGAAAAGCAAAGCCATGTTATACCGCGTGTCATTCACCAGGTTCAAGGCGAGATCAGGGGGAACAGCACCGCCCCAAGCCCCATAGGTCATCACCGTATAGGGAGAATTCACGGTGTCCAGCGAATCGCCCAGGCCGTGAATGACGATGTCCACGGCGGATACATCAAAGAATGAGACGACATCTTCCACGGCGATTTGGTCGTTGTCCCCCTGGTCCAGGACGTCGTTGCTGGGCGAAAGATGAAGTTCCACTTGGGCGCCGGGATATAACGCAAGGTTGTCGTGAAAGGTAAGTTTCCCACCCAGATACTCGTTTCCCGCGCCGAGCGTCACTCCGGGGCCTACGTCCACGTTGCCGCTGACGTAGCCGAAACCTTGCAGGGTTTGGCCCGTCGGAATGGAATAGGGGGAAACCGCCGAAACGTCAAATATGGCGTCGCTGAGCACCGTGATGCAGTGCGAGTTGTTGATCGAGCCGACGCCCGACAGGGCTAATGTCCCACCGCCGACGACTGTTTCACCGGTATAGGAGTTCGGCACGGTGAGGATCAGCGTCGCGGGGCCGTTCTTTACCAATCCCTGAGAGCCTGTGATCTCCGTGTTGATGACGGTCTCGACGTTAGCCGTGATCGAGGGCTGGCCGGCATAGACGGCCAGGTTCAGCGGTGCGGGGCCGTTAAAGATCCATTGGGTGGCGCCGCCGTGGCCGTCTGTGGTGAGGTTGCCCACCGTCGCGGGCACATCGACGTTGACCGTATAGGTGCCAGAGTCGTCATTGCGGAACAAGGCATGGGTGCCCGGACCGTCGGCAATGGTTTCGTTTTCCCAATTCAAGGCGAAGCCCCAATTCTGATTGGCAATGTTCCCCAGCCAGACGGGTAAGGGGATGCAGTGACTGGAGTCGTCCCAACCCATGAAGACCCAACTGCCTCTCCAGACCCATCCGATGCCGCCGAGTTCACCCCAGCCGCCCATCTTCGGTTTCCAGTCTCTGACCTCAACCAGTTCCCATTGCCATTCCCAGATCGGATCGCAGAGGCCGGGCGGCAGGGGATTGTCCTCGTCGTCGCCGCCGATCGGGACGCCGGGGATCCCGCCGTCGTCGCCGCCGGGACCGGTGCCGAGAATCCGGTTCATCGTCAGCGAGAACTCGTAGTGTTCCCGGTTGCCGGGAATGTTGCTGTAGCCCATCGTGTTGGCCGAGTTGTCGACGGCCCCCAAGGCGAAGACACCATAAAAGTCCCGAAAGTCCCAACCGGATTGGCCGGGTTGCGGCATCCCGGGCATCCAGCGTCGGTCGGTGGTGGAATCGTCGTTCAACCGCACCAGAAAGCCGCCGTTGTCGTCGAAGGTGTAACCGTAGTTGGCGCCGCCGATGCCCGATTCGTCCAGCCATTGCGTATCGTCAGGTTCGTCTCCGTCGAGGAAGATCCAGGTTTCGACGGACGTTTTGCCCCAGGAAAACCGCCAACTGTTCATGTCATACTTGTCCAACGAGTTATATCGTGCGTCGGTGAAATGGTGCATCAGGAAGAAGGTGATGGTGTTGTCGTACGTAATTCCGTTAACAGTCCAGTTTTCACGATGCTGCTTGTAATAGTCGCCGGCGTTGAAGTCGTCGCGTTCGATGTTGGCGTTGGCGTATTCCAGCGGGGTGGTGAAGCTGCCGTCCACCACGGGGTCTTCGGCGGCCGGCGGATAGGCGGAGTCGCCGTACCAGCCCGCCCTCGCCGCGGCCGGCACCAGGAGGGCGCCCAGCCCGATCAACCAGCCGAACAGAATCAGGACTTTTTTCATGACCTTTTCTCCTTAAAGAATGAGACTAAAGAACAATGGCACAAGATCGTGCTTGCCTTGGGGAGCCGTGGATTTATAGAAAAGAGCGACCTCTGCCGCAATTACCTCCCATCGCCCTCTTGAAGAAGCCTTTGAAAATAGCACGCCCCTTATTTGCCATCTCCCCCCAAAAAACTCTTTTTATGAAACCGAAATATATCAATATTCGTATTCTTTGTCAATTACCGAGGCCTTATTACCCCATGAATCCGTGAATTCCTTCCGGTCGACCGCCCAGGTGCGTCGAAGTTGCCGGCGTCCTCAAAGCCCCTGTTTTCGATAAAGAAAATGGGATTCGAGCGCAGGCTTGCACGCGATATCTTGATCTTGCAGAAAAACGGCCGCGGGGAGAAAAAGACCCATCCTGCCGCGACCGCCGGTCGCGGTTGGATGGAGTTACGGCGTCGCGGAGTTCTTCCCCTTTTTCCGGGGAGACTTCTGCTCATGGGAACCGGCGGTCGAGGCGGCGGGGGTCTTCTGCCCGCCCAGCATTTCCGCAAGGGTCTTTTGGATTTCCGGGCTGCTGATGCCGTTGGGGAGCCGGACCACCTTGACGAAGGCGGACGGCTCCGCTTCCTGGTCGAGTTTCTTGATCAGCTTTTCGACGTCGTCGAAGAGGAATTGCGGCGCCGAGACGATCAGGGTGTTCGACAACTCGTCCACCCCGATGGAGAGCATCCCCTTGAATTTCGGCGATCGCTGTTCCGATTGGGAGTCGCCGTCGCCGCTGATGGTGACGAGCAAATCGCCGAAGCCTGAATTCCGCTGGCCTTCCTTTCCCTGAAAGGTCTTGTCATTCTCGCTCAGCAGATCGCGATAGACGTCCTTGACCGCCTCGCCGACGATTTTTGCCTGGGAGTACACGAGGTGGATGGTTTCGGTTCTCCGTTCCAGCCGGTCGTCCTTGTCGGAGGGTTTATCGTAGAGGTCGATAACGTTTTGGATCTCTTGCAGTTTTTTCGCGTCGGCCCCTTGGACGAGGATGCTGTTGGTGGCCAGCTCGGAAATGAACTTCAGGGACCGCCGTTTCGAGAGCCGCAGGGGCTTTTCTTCCTTGCTCATGTCGAATTCGTCCGCCATCCAATACGGCACCCGCAGCGGAGCCTGTTTATCCTCCTCCCGGAAAAAGTCCTGGAGAATCAAGGCCACGTTGTAGGCGTCGGCGTACTTCAGCCGAAAGAAGGCGAAGTTGCTCTTCGGCGGGACCAATTCCTCGGCGAGGTCCTCGAAGAGGTCCAAGGCCCGGGGATCGTCGGAGGTGATGAGGATCTGGCCCGAGGGAGTAATCGTCGCCTTGACCGGCGGCGGGACTGGTTTCGGATTTTTCTCGGAGGGAACGGGGCGGTCTCCTCCCGCCGCCGGGACGCTTTGGCTCGGTTCCGCCGACGCGTCGGCGACGAGGATTAGGGGGAACTCCGGCCGGGGCTGACTCGTCGCCGAGCGGACGCCCGGAGGCTCCTTGTCGGTCGAGGGCGCCGATTCCTTCGGGTTGGAGGACGGTTCGGCGGGCGTCCCTTCGTGGACCGGCTGCTCCATGGACGCGGGGGGGATCTCCAGCCGGTTGGGTGCCGGCCACGACTGGTGAACGCGCTGAAGCAGCTTCCGGGCGTCTTCGACGCTGCCGGTCTCGATAACACGGAGGGGGCCCCGCTGCTCGTCTTCCGGGGTGACTTCGCCCAGCTTGGCGAGCAGATTGTTCACCTCGCCAAGTTCCACCTCGTTGGCCCACAGCAGCAGCCGGTTGTGCTCGACGTCGGCGTCCACCCGGAATTCGTCGGACTTGTCGTCGGATTGGTTCCGCGAATAATCGTCCCAACCCCATCCCCAGTGGCGGCGGTTGCTCTCCTTTTTCTTCTCCTTGCCCAGCATGTACGTGATCGTGCCGGCTACGTCGAGTGCGTCGAGCCGCCGCAGGGGGATGACCTCGAAGTTGCGCTCGCTGCCGCTGAATTGCTTGACCAGCTTCTCGATGATGAGGTGGTCGGCCATCGGGGCGTAGACGATGATGTTATTCCGGTCGATCTCCACCCGCGCGGTGGGACTCAAGCCGCCGATCTCCTCCAGAATCTTGAGGATCGGCTTGGGATCGGCGCCGACGATCCGGTAGTTCCGCATGAAGGGGACGTTGCTCAGCAGATTGCCGGGAACCTTGTTGGGGACGTCCAACACGTTGATGGCCTGGGCGATCAGCGCCATCTTGTCCGGCGGGGCGCTGACCACGAGGCTGTTTTTCCGGGTGTTGGCCACCAGGGAGACGTTCGGCTGCGCCGTGGGGAGCTTCGCGTTCGGTTTCCCCCCCTTGCCGCTCCGTTGCTGGGCCTCCATGATCTTCTTCATCTGTTCCGGATTCATCCCCGGCGGGACCTGCGGCGCGCCGACCCCCGGCTTGTCCAGGCCCAACAGGTCGATCAGTTGCTGGCGGACCTCTTCCGCCCGGGCGAAACGCAGGGGGAACTCCTGAAAGGACCGTTCCTGGTTTTTCGGAGATTGCTCCTGCCGCAGCAGCGAGTCGATTTCCCGGAGATTCGCCACGGTGTCCATGGCGTCCAGCCGGTTGGACGCCTTCAGCGGCGTGAGCTTGCCGTGCGGACCCTTCAGCGGTTCCAACTCGTCGACGACTTCTTCGGCCAACAGCGTATCCAGCGGGAACATGACCCGCACGAATTGATCCGGATCGAGCCGGGACAGCTCCTCCGGAGCGACCCGCGGCACTAGGCTCGGATCGAGATTCTTCAGATTCAGAATGGACATCCTTTCGCCGCGGCAGACCATGATGTATCCCCGGCTGAACAGATCCCGGTTGATGATGGACCGCAACTCGGCCACGCTGTAATAGCGATGCGTGGCCAAGTTCAGATAATCGCCGGGCAGGTCCGGATACCAATCGAGACTCATCCGCGATTTCTCGGCCAACCAGGCCAGCACCGGTTCCCAGGACTGGTTCTTAAACTGGGGCCGAAACCGGCCTTCGGCGTCGGGCTGAATTTTGAACTCGTCGGGATTCGGTTCCTCGGGCGGTTTGGCGGGCCGGGTGACCGGCTTGAGGTCTTCCTCGGGGGGCTTTTTTCCCGGCTCCTCCGGCGTTTCGCCAGGTTTTTTATCCTTGTCCGGTTTTTCGGGCGGGCCGCCCGGCGTGGGCGGCGAGGCCGGCACGACGCCGGGGGGCAGTACCGCCGGTGTGGCGCCGGGGGGAACGGCAACCGGACCGCCGAATGGATTGGAGGTCGTGGTAACGGTTCCTCCCGAGTATTCGATTTTCACCTCGTCCGCGGAGCACGGACCAAGCCAGAATCCCGCGGCCAGCACCGGCACGGCCGCCATGACAAACAGCCAGTAGAAATCGGTCGGCAACCGAGGAGGACAGGCATTCTTGCCTGTCCAAGTCGCCAAGCGGACGGGACGGGAATGTTTGGCCTCCCGATGGACGTTGCTATGCAATTTTCCTGTCATCTCCGTCTGAGCACGACGACAGGAACGCCAAGAAAATATCATCGTAAGGCTCCCAGCCCGATATTTTGAGGCAGAATCTCCCCAACGGACGCCGCTCTCTAAAGACCTTATTATGAAGCGGTAACTGAAAAAAAGCAAATAACCCCCTGGATAAACCTGAAGATTTAGGGAAAGTTTGACGATTATTTGCTTCGATTAAGAGAGAAGGTCTATTCCGGCTGCGCTCGTTTTAACGAACAAGAGAATGCCAAATTGGTTCCGGGAATAAACCGTAAATGATTACCTCTGAATTACTTAAACACGGATGGTTTTCTACGATCGCGGCAGTCCCGCTGGCATTGCTGTCACTGGGCGTAGGGAGCGAATGGGCGCGGGCCCAAAGTTCCGCGGAGCGCCCTGTAGGGCCGACGCAGGCGGCCGGATATCCTCCGGGGGTCTTAAAGGTCTATTCCTGTCCACCCGACCGGGGAAATGCCGCACTGAACCATTTACGTAAGGTTTTTCAGGGCCAGCCTGGAATTCGGCTGATCTATGACGCCCGGACGGCCCAATTGATCGTCCACGGACCGGACAGTTGCCAGAGGCAGGTGTCCGATTATTTGTCGCAAGGTCTTTCTCCGACGATTCCGCGTCCGGCCGAGGCCGTCCCGGCGCAGACGCCGGCCGCTCGGAATATTGCACTGAAGAACGTCTCGGCCTGGCAGTTGAATCAAGCGCTCAGAAACATCATCGGTTCCCGGCTGTCGGCCATCCCCGGGTCGTCGCGCGAAGCCAATCGCTTTTACCTGGCGATGGCCGACCAGGGTGGCGCGGAATTATTCTTCGATTACGGGGCCAATCGCATCACCGTGCAGGGCTCTCCGCAGGCGCAGCGGTCGGCCGCGCTGTTGATCGAGGCCCTCGACGACGGCCCGAAGCGAAGCGGAGAGGAAACGCGTCTGGTCGCCCTGCAGACCGCCCGGGCCGACGCCGTCAGGAAAATGGCTTCGGCCGTCTCCAGCGAGGAAACGGCCCGCGCGGTGCAACTCCCGGTGGCGATGCGCGTGCTCGGCGAGGGCGGGACGTCGGCGCCCGAGGCAAGTCGGACGCGGCGGGAGGGGGACAGTCCCATTGTATCTGCGCAAAAAATGGGACAGTCCCCCGTGTTGTTGGCCCAGGCCGGACCGGGGGGGAATCCGCCTTCCAACGGACCGCCGGCCGAAGAGACGAAAGAGCGGGCCGGAGGCCTGATCGGCTCGGTGCAGGTTCAGATGATTGAGGGCCTGGGCGTGGTCGTAATCCGCGGAAACCGCCGCGACGTCGAGCAGGTGATGAAGATCATCGAACAGATCGAAAAACTCAGCGCGGAGACCGAGCCGGAGATCGTGGTCCATCCGCTGCGATTTGTCAACTCCGAGTCGCTGGCCGACCTGGTGAAAAGCCTCTACACCGAAGTGTTCCTCGACCGGCAGGGGAGCGTGAGCATCACCGCCCTGGTCAAGCCCAACGCCCTGCTGCTGATCGGCCGGAAGGAGAACGTAGAGCGGGTGCTCGAACTGGTGGGGAAGCTGGACCAGCCGGCATCGCCCGACGCGCAGTTCCGCGTCTTCCGGCTCCGCCAGGCAGCGGCGGCCAACGTGGAGACGATCCTGAACGAACTCTATCAGCAGTCCACGACCATGCGGCAGGCACCCGGACAGCAGGCGGAAACGGAGACGACCGGATTAGCCGTCCGGGCGCGGATCACGGCCGACGCCCGGACCAACGCCGTCATCGTCCTGGCGGCGCCCCGCGATCTGAACGAAATCGCCGCCCTGATCGAGCGGCTCGATTCCGCCACCAGCGAGGCCGTCAACGAGTTGCGCGTCATCCAACTCCAGCATTCGCTGGCCAGCGATCTGGCCGAAGTGATCCGCAGTGCGATCGGCGCTTCGTCGGCCACGGGCCGCGGGACCACGACCGCGCCGGGCGCCCTGTTCCGGCCGGGACAGCCGGGCGGCACGTCCGCGTCGGGAACCGCCCAGCAGCGGTCGGCCATCCTCCAGTTTTTCGCCCGCGACGGAAAGCGGCAGCGGCTGTTGCAGTCGGGAATCTTAAGCGACGTGCAGATCACGGCCGACGCCCGCTCCAACGCGATCCTGCTGGCCGCGCCGGCCGAGAGCATCGACCTGCTCGAAGCGCTGATTAAGGAACTGGATCAACTGCCGGGGGCCGAGGCCCAGATCAAGGTCTTTCAGATCGTCAACGGCGACGCCAGCGACATGGCCAATACGCTGCAATTGCTCTTCAGCGCCCAGGGCGGCGCCAACAACGCACGGGGCGGAGGCGTGGGCATGACCCCCTTTGGACCCGTCCTGATGTCGGGCGGCGGTGAGGAAAGCACCCTGGTTCCCCTGCGGTTCGCCGTCGACATCCGGACGAACTGCATCATCGCCACCGGCACCGCCGACGCCTTGCGGATCGTCGAGACGCTGCTGTACCGATTGGATCTCAGCGACGTGCAGAACCGCAAAACGGAGGTCTACCGCCTGAAAAACGCCCCGGCCCAAGCCGTGGCCGAGGCCATCCAGAATTTCCTGCAGAGCGAGCAGACGGTGGAACAGCTTGCCATCGGCGGAGAAGCCCTCCCCTTCGAGCAGATCTCCCGGCAGGTAGTCGTCGTGCCCGAGAACAACACCAACAGCCTCATCGTCAGCACGACGCCCAATTACTTCCAGGAGATCATCCGGCTCGTGAAGGAACTCGACCATCAGCCGCCGATGGTCATGATCCAGGTGCTGATCGCCGAGGTCACGCTCAACGACACCGACGAACTGGGCGTGGAAATGGGCCTGCAGGATTCGATCCTCTTCGACCGCAGCGTGGCCAATGTGCCGGGATTCCTCTTCAATAACCAGCAATTGGGCAACAACACCGGCGCGGCCAATCCCGATTGGACGGGTGCCCAGGGCCTATCGAGCTTCTCCATGGGACGGACAAGCTCCAACGCCGGCTACGGCGGTTTTGTCTTCTCGGCCTCCAGCGAGAGCGTCAGCGTGCTGGTCCGGGCCTTAAAGGACTGCAACCGTCTGAACGTCCTCAGCCGGCCGCAAATTATGACCCTCGACAATCAGCCGGCCTACGTCCAGGTCGGCCAGTACGTGCCCACCGTGACCGGCTTGCAGACCAACGCCACGGGCGGAACGCTCAGCGGGACGGAATACGCTCAGACCGGCATCATTATGCAGGTCTGGCCCCGCGTCAGCCCCGAGAACACGGTCCTCATGCAGGTGTACGCGTCAAAATCGGATACCTCCCCGACCGGGGGCATCCCCATCGGCATTTCCGACGGACAACCCGTCATCGCGCCGCGCTTTGACGTCCAGATGGCCAATACGACCGTCACCGTCGGCACCGGGCAGACGGTGGCCCTGGGCGGCCTGATCACCAAGTCCCGGGAGGAATTCCACCGCAAGGTCCCCGGCTTGGGCGACGTCCCGGTCCTCGGTCGGCTGTTCCGCTTCGACGGCGTTCGAGAAGAGAAGACCGAACTGCTGATCATCCTCACGCCCCACGTGGTGCGGCGGCCGGAAGACGCCGAATCGATCAAGCGGGTAGAGGCCGCCCGGATGAATTGGTGCCTGTCCGACGTGACGGGCCTGATGCCGGATGACGCCCTCCGCCTACGCTCGGGCGAGTGGAGCGACCAGGAGACCAGCGTGTTCTATCCCGACGGTGATCCGAACGCGCCGCAGAAACCGTTCGTTCCGGAGTCGGGGGAGCAAGGACAAAGGGAGCCGATCCCCGTCCCGCCCGGCGCTCCGCAGGCAATACCGCAAAACGGTTCTTCGGGCTGGCATCAAACCCCATCATCGCCCTCCGCGCCGGGACCGCCGGATCTGCCCCGGGAGCCGGCCGCCTTGCCGGATTCCGGCCAGGTCCGATCCCAACTGCCGCCGGCGTCCCCCGCAGTGGTCCGCGTGCCCGCCGCCGAACCGGCGCCGACCTCCGCTTCCGGAGGCGTGATCCCCACGCTGTACGACGCCCCGCCGCGTTATCCGACGACGCAGACGCCGTTTTATCGGTGAAGAGAATCCCGGAGGTTTATTAAGTCTCGATCAAAGAACTTTGTGTTCAATAGCCGCCGGCCATCGATCCGCACATTGTTTCCTCCAAGTCAACAAACGACAACCAACCTAATAATGTCATGCGTTCCATCCTTTGTTGGTTTTTTTTGATGCTCCTGGCGGCGACGACCGGCTGTTCGGCGTTGAAACTCCAGACGCCGAAGGTCTGGCCGTTTGCGGACGACAAGCCGGGTTCGCCCACGTCGGTGGTCGCCCTTTGGACGGACACGGTGAAGTATCAGCCCAACCAGTTGCCGCAGCGCGGTTTCGGCGGCCGCTTGATGTTTTACGAGAAAAATAAAAAGGATCCGGTCAAGGTCGAAGGGACCTTGGTCGTTTACGCCTTTGAGGAGCGGTCCGGCGTATCCGACAAGGTCCGCCCGGACCGCAAGTACGTCTTCACCAAGGAGCAACTCGCCCGGCACTACAGCGAATCGAAGATCGGCCACTCGTACAGCGTATGGCTGCCTTGGGACGTTGCGGGAGGGGGCCAGAAAGAGATTAGCCTGATCGTTCGCTTCATGCCCGAGAAGGGCAACGTGGTGGTCAGCGATCAGAGCAAAAACCTGTTGCCGGGCGCTACACCCGCCACCGGCGGCCTGGCGAAGAACGATTCGCCTGCGGCACTCTCTCAAACCGTCCCCGCCGCGGCGCCGGGGAATTTCGCCAATCCCTGGTCCACGACGGCGACGACGTTTCCGCCTCCGCAAATGGATCCCTCGTCGGCTGCGCAATGGGCTTCCTACCAGACGTCGTTGGGAGCGGCCGCACCGTCGGTGCCCGTGCTATCGGCCGGGGGCGGTCAACCGCAGCAGATGACGACCGCGACCATTAATTTGCCGACGGGCCTTCACCTGCAGAGCAGTCCGATTCCGGCGTATTCACCGCCGCCGCCCCGGCAGCCGGCCACTCCGGCGGCCTCGTCCCCATCGACTCCGGAAGTTGAAAAGAAGGCCGTTGCCCAATCTGGTCTTATGGGGTCGGCGAGTTGGGGGAACCTACCGTTAAATCGTTTTTCACCTGGTCCACTCCCGGCTCCAGGAGCATCAATCGCCCCGCCAGGTCGCGGTCGTGGTACGTGGGCACCGAACCCCGCAGGAATGCCGTCTGTCCCTGCATCAGCACCGTCACCGTCGGCGCCGACGGCGTGACCGGCGTGCCCTGCGTTTTTACCGCCGGGATCGTGCTCTGCTTTTTTTCCGCCAGGATATTGTTTAGCCGCGTCGTCATGGCGGAATTCAGATGGGGCGGACCCTCCGGCTGGAAATCTTGCGAAGCGGAGGGGCCCGACCCGAGCTTGATCGAAATCCGTGGACCCTGGTTGGTGCTTCCCAGGTTGCCGAAACCTTGCATTGAGTTGAACATCTGGTTGTTCCGCATTCCCGTGCGGCCGAACATGCTGTTTTGCAGCATGTTGCGGTTGTACATGTTCTGGGAGTTGACGTTGGGATTGGAGAAGGCCCCGGGGCCGTATAGCCCCTGTCCCACTCCTCCTCCGGTATTCATCAATCCCCCTTGGTTCATTCCACCGCCACTGTTGCCAAACAGCGTCCCGCTTTGCAATTGGACGAACGGCCCGGAAGATCGGCCGCTCGTTGATCCAAAGGAGCTTATTTGAGCTTGGAGGGGGGGGGCAAGCGTCAGTATGAGACAGATAGCCGTGAGGATGAGCAAGGTTCTCATGGTAAAATCTCCCGTTAAGCGAAACTTTTCCGGGCCTCGACGCTGGTATGAAACACGGTGTCTCCTCATATTATCGTATGTTATTTGTCTGAAATGACAACCGGAAATCCGATCCCTGCAATATTGAAAAGAGCTTTCTCTCCAAGGGGGGGGCTCTTGTTGGAAAAGCTCCCGCTTCGGAACGAGGAGTAGCGTGCTTACGGCTTAGCACGAACCGCCGTCCGGTAACATCGATCGCAAATCCGCGATCACTTCGCGGTATTTTTCTCCCACGGCCCGGATCTCGAACCGGCGCCGGGTGGTACCGAGCACCTCGATGTGGACGTCGATCCGTTCGGCCGGCAAGGCCTCCAACACGCGGTCGGCCCATTCGACCAGCACCAGGGCGTCGCTCGCAAAATACTCCTCCGGACCGAGGGCGAAAAACTCGTCGACGTCTTTCAGCCGGTAGGCGTCGACGTGGACGATCTTCCGCCGGCCGGAATACTCCTGAATCAAAACGAACGTGGGACTGACGACTTCACGGGGATTCACTCCCGCGGCCCCGGCCACGGCCTGCACCAGCCGGGTCTTGCCCGCCCCCAACGTCCCGCTTAAAGCGACCGTCGTCCCCGCGGGAAGTACCTCCGCCAACGCCGTGCCCAGGGTGGCGGTCTGCGACTCATCGGCGGCAGTGAAGATGAATGATTCGGAGCCGTCAAATTCCGGATTCACTTGCATCAGCCGTTCTCAGAGATCTGCCCCGGGGCGATTCCCTCCTCGGCCAGCATGATCGGGATGCCGTCGCGGATGGGGTAGAGCACCCGGCCGTCCTCGCGGACCAAGCCGCCGTCCAACGGCAGGAGGACCGGCCGACCGATCTGGTCCTGCACCCGGCCGGCGGCGATCGCCCGGTTGATCCGCTCGATGAGCGCCGCGTCCGCTTCCCGCAACGGCTGCCGGCTGGCCGGACAACGCAACATTTCCAACAGTTGGGGATCGAAGGTCATGGATTGATTGATGCCGATGTTGTCAATGATCATTGCACAATCGCAAACACGGCTGTTCCAGCCGAGTTTGCTGGCCTATTGGCCGCGGAAAGGTTCATCGGCCATGCAGGACACAATAACAATGCCAGAAAAATCCGGAGGAGTCAAGTGGGAGCATGATTGACAACTGCCGACATGATGTAAAAATAGTGTCGCCGGGCGGTTCATGAGAGGATGGGATCAACAATAAGGATACAACCATGGGTGGATTCTTCGGCGTGGCCTCGAAAACCGATTGCGTGGCCGACCTGTTCTACGGAACCGATTATCACAGTCATCTGGGGACGATGCGGGGCGGAATGGCCATCACCAGCGGAGAGGGTTTCCGCCGTTTCATCCACGACATCACCAACGCCCAATTCCGCAGCAAATTCGAGGACGACGTGGCCAAAATGCACGGGAATTCCGGCATCGGAGTGATCAGCGATTACGAGGACCAGCCGCTGATTATCGGTTCCCACCTGGGCACCTATGCGCTGGTCACGGTGGGGCGGATCCTCAACCTTGATGAACTGGCCGCCGAGGCGTTTCGCGGACGGGTTACTCATTTCTCCGAAATGGGCGGCAGCGGCATCAATCCCACGGAGTTGATCGCCACCCTGATCAACCGCGAAAATTCCTTCGCCGAAGGCATCCGCTACGCCCAGCAGGTCATCGAGGGATCGTGTTCTCTGTTGCTGTTGACGCAGGACGCCGTCTATGCCGCCCGCGATCGGCTGGGCCGCACGCCCGTGGTCGTCGGCCGGAAGCCGGACGGTTACGCCGCCACCCTGGAAACCTGCGCCCTGCCGAACCTCGATTACGAGGTGGAGCGTTACCTGGGTCCCGGGGAGATCGTGCTGCTGACGCCCGACGGCGTGGAAACGCTCGCTCCTCCCGGCGACGAAATGCAAATCTGCGCGTTTCTTTGGGTCTATTATGGATATCCGGCCTCGTGTTACGAGGGCATCAACGTCGAGGTTGCCCGCAACCGCTGCGGGGCGGCCCTGGCCCGGGCCGATGACTGCCAGATCGACCTGGTGGCGGGAATTCCCGACTCCGGCACGGGCCACGCCATCGGCTACGCCAACGGCTCGGGCGTCCCTTACGGCCGGCCCTTCGTCAAGTACACCCCCACGTGGCCCCGGAGTTTCATGCCGCAAGAGCAACGGATCCGCGATCTGGTCGCCCGGATGAAACTCATTCCCGTCCGCGAATTGATCCAGGGCAAACGGGTGCTGTTCTGCGAGGACTCGATCGTCCGCGGCACGCAATTGCGCGACACCATCCGGCGGCTGTTCGACTACGGCGCCCGGGAGGTCCACATGCGGCCCGCCTGTCCGCCGTTGGTCTACGGGTGTAAGTTCCTCAATTTCTCCCGCTCAAAATCAGTGCTCGATCTGGCCGCCCGCAAGGCGATCAAGGAGCTGGAAGGCGACGACGACCGCCACCTGGCCGATTACGCCGACCCGGCTTCCGGCCGCCACGCGGCCATGGTCGAGCGGATCCGGCAGCACCTCGGACTGACCTCGCTGAAATATCAGCGTCTCGGCGACCTCGTTTCCGCCATCGGCCTGCCCAAGGGTCGCCTTTGCACCTATTGCTGGGACGGCGCCGAATCATGCTGCTCCCAGCTCTGGCTGCTGTCCTCAGCGACCAAGGCCGACGAATAGCCCCGCTCCTTTCGGGAAAACGAATACCCCGGAGGAAAGGCCTTCTTGCCAGTCTTATTCCGACCTGTTTTTCCCACATCATTCCCGCCGTTTTCTTCTTTCATTGAGTGAATAAGAAATCATTCTGTCAAAGTGGTATCATAAGGATGTGCCGGGCCGCGAAATCCGCGGCACGCCGGATCACCGACGAGGATTGACCGATGAACTCCAAACTTCTTGTTATATTTTTCTGTGCGGCCGCGATTAGCTCCGCGGACCTCCCGGCCGCGACGCCGGATCGGCCGAATATCGTCATCATCCTGGCCGACGACATGGGCTATTCCGATTTGGGCTGTTACGGTGGGGAGATCGAAACGCCCCAACTCGACGCCCTGGCCGCCGACGGCCTCCGCTTCACCCAGTTCTGCAACACGGCCCGCTGTTGTCCCTCGCGGGCCGCGATCTTGACGGGCGTCTATCCGCACCAGGCCGACGTCGGCTTTATGGTCCACGACGAGCACGTCCCCGGCTACCGGGGACGCCTCAATCCGCACACGCCCACCATCGCCGAGGTGCTTGGCGGCCCGGGCGGCTACGAAACCTATCAGGTCGGCAAATGGCACGTCTCGCCGTTCGATTACGCAACCCGTAAAGCCTCCGATCCGGCCAGTTGGCCGATCCACCGGGGTTTCCAGCACGTCTACGGCACCCTTTCCGGAGGCGGGAGTTACTACGACCCGATCGGATTGATGCGCGACGACCGGTTCATCAAACCGGAACGGGAGAATTACTATTACACTGAGGCCATCAGCGACGAGGCCGTCCAGTACATCCGCAATCGGACCGCCGACAGCCGGCCGCTTTTGATGTACGTCGCCTACACGGCCCCCCACTGGCCGCTGCACGCCCGGCCGGAAGGCGTCGCCAAATATCGTGACCGCTACAAAAAAGGCTGGGACCAACTCCGGGAAGAGCGTTTCGAGCGGATGAAAGCTCTGGGAATCGTCAACCGGAACTGCCGGCTCAGTCCGCGCGACCGGCGCGTTCCGGCCTGGAAGGACACCAAACACAAGGACTGGGAAGCCGAACGGATGGCGGTTTACGCCGCTCAGGTCGACGCCCTGGACCGGGGCGTCGGGCGGATCGTCCAGGCGCTTCGTGAGACGGGACAACTCGAAAACACGCTCTTGTTCTTCCTGTCCGACAACGGCGGTAGCGACGAATGCCTGGGGCCGAAAGAGACGAAAAAACGCAAAACCTATTACAATTATCCGGTGGCCGACCTGCAGGCGGGCAACGTCCCGGGCTTGATGCCCGGGCCGCGCAACACGTTCGCCAGCTACGGCGTCGGCTGGGCCAACCTGTCGAACTCGCCCTTCCGCCTCTACAAGAAACGGATCCATGAGGGCGGCATCTCCACGCCGCTGATCGTCCACTGGCCTCAAGGCATCGCGGCCCGGGGCGAACTCCGCCGGCAGCCCGGGCACATCATCGACCTCATGGCGACGTGCCTCGACGTCGCCGGAGTGGATTTTCCCGAGCAATTCGCCGGCGCCGACGCCATTCCGCCCGAGGGCACCAGCCTCCGCCCGGCGTTTGCCGACAAACCGTTGCCCGATCGGGCCATCTTCTGGGAGCACATGGGCAACCAGGGCGTCCGGCAGGGCGACTGGAAACTGGTCCGCCTTCACAATAAGCCCTGGGAACTCTACAACCTCCAGGACGATCCCACCGAACTGCACGATCTGGCCGAGACCATGCCCGACCGTGTCGATGTCATGAAGGCCATGTACCAAAGCTGGGCAAAACGTTGTCACGTGTTGAAGTCCAAGTAGGAGAGAGGAAACAGTTCTTCTCTCTCGATCAGGTTCTTTACTATCGGTAGTGTTGGTTGGGGGAATCTCAAAAAACGCCTGTTTTCGGTTTTTTTGCACAATAAGGGGTCTTGGGATGCCGTGTTTTGCCGTGTCTGGGGCGAATTGTTGCATGCGGTTTTTTCAAGGTGCGCGAGGGGTGTTCCGAAATGGTAGTTTCGGACGGTGCAAAAAATCGAGGCCAATGACCTCTTGCGGCATAGCCGCCCCGATCGCGGAGCTATCGCGGGCATCCGGGATTTCTCAGTTGGTCATCAAAAGTCGAAAAATGCACGGGAGGCTCCCCAGCTTGGGGTCTTTTCCTTTCTTTTGGGGAGGGCGTTGTACAGCAAAATTGCAATTTTCCACGTTTTTTATTAAGGGCTTTGCTCTTTCGAGCAGACTGTGGCTGGGAGACGGGCGCATATTTTCCACGCAAAGGGAAGGATTGAGGGCCGAATTGTCAATGAGCTATAGTGAACTAATGTATATTATACCGAAGTGTGGCCTCTTTGCAAGGGAATTTTTCGGATTCCGGTTAGTTTTCCTTGTCTGGTTTAGTAATGGAGGGAATTTGCTCCCGGGGTTCGGAAGGCCATAATTGCGTTTTCTGTTCCTGAAGATCCTCGCGGCTCTCGACGCAAGCGGACCTTATTCCAATGTACGAGTACCTGAGGATCAGATTGAAAATGTCGTACGAGGGGGTCCGAGCCGGGGCGTGTCGCCCCGGTTTTTCCGGGCCGACACGGCCCGGCTCTGATGAAACATGACGACATTCCTTTTCGGAGACTCGATAACTGAATTTGAAACGAATTTCTTGGTCATTTTTTTCTTGCCCCTTTTCGCACAAGCGTCTATGATAACAGCGGGCAACCGGTTCAAGGATCAATGAGAATCTTCTTTTCGGGAGGGCTTTTCGATGTTTACTCCATCTCGCCGCGCGTTTACCCTGGTCGAACTCTTGGTGGTCGTCGTCATTCTCGCCGTTCTGGTGGCCTTGCTGCTCCCCGCCGTGCAGTCGGCGCGCGAAGCGGCCAGGAGGGCCTGCTTGAAGAGTCAGACCTGGTCCGAGTACGATCAGCCGGCGGATCAGAACAACCTTTCCGGAACGCCGGCCGAACAGGCCGTGAAACTCCCCTTGGCCCGGGTCCAGTCGTTTCAGGTCAACGTCGCGCTGACGCCCCGGCTCAGCGTGGGCACGGCCTCGCCCGAGTCCATTTACGAGGCGAAATTCACCGGCGAGATCCAGGCGTCATGCCCCACCCCGCAGGCCGGCGACTGTGAAATCGAACTACCCCTTCCTCCCCAGATCATCTCCCTGGCCGATCTGTCGATTATGATCGCCGGCCAGTCCAGCGAAAAGGTCTCGCTCCGCGACGGGAAGCTCGTCTGGCAGGGGCAACTGTCGGCCGAGCCAACTTTGTTGAACGTGACGTACACCGCCATCGGCAAGGGCTTGTACGAACTGTCGGTCCCGCCGGGCGGGATCCTCGACCTGTTCCGGATGACGCTGGTGGCCAACGGCTCGGACGTCCGCCTGTTGGAGTTGTCGCTCCAGCCCACCAGCCTGGAACGCTCCGGCGGCGCCAGCACGTACCGTTGGGATTACGAGCGGCTGATGCTCGGCCGACCGGTCCGGCTCGACGTGCTGGGGATCGCGCCGATCGATCGGCTCGGTGAGTTGACCTGGCTCGGCCCGATCAGCGTGATTGCCTTCGGTCTGCTGGTGGGATTGGTGGTCCATGCCGCCTCGATCGAACAATTCGACCGCTGGATGCTCCTGCTGACGGTGGGCACCTTCGCCGGCGCCTACCCGCTGATGTACTTCGCCCAGGAGTACATCCCCTTGGGACCGGCCATCCTTCTGGCCGCCGGGATCGCCCTGGTCATCATCGGTGTCCGGGCCGTGACGCTGATGGGCGCCTGGCTGGGACTGGCCGGCGTCGTGCTGCCCGCCGCCGCGATCCTGACCGTCACCCTCGTCGCGGCCGTCTGGACCCAGCTTCAGGGCATCCTGCTGACGGCCGAGGCCCTCGGCTTTTTCGTCGTCGTGATGATGCTCATGCCCAAGGTCCGCTTTGCCTCCGCGATGTTCCCCGCGGCAGCCCCGATCCCGCCCCCGCCAAAACCAACCGGCGAAGAAACCGGTTCAGCAGAGCCAAAAGTAGAGTAAAAAGAAAACATTCCATTACAAATCGGCAAGGTTTGTTCTTTTCTCTCTTGCTCAAACGGTAAAAGATATAAAGGAAATTTCTCGCAAAGTCGCAAAGATCGAAAATACCAAAGCGATCTCGCAGAAGAATTTTGCCGTTGAAGAATGATTAGCATAACTTCATAAACTTTGCGGCGTTGCGCCTTTGCGAGAGATTTCCTTTTCCGATGAGAATCTCTTATTGAACTTGCACGGCCTCCTCGCTGCCGAGTAACATGCCAATATGCGATGTCTCGGCGCGCTGATGCTCTGTACGATTTTGCCGTGGGTGCCGGCGGCGGCGGAAACAGTCGTGTTGCGGACCGCCGACGGACGGTTCCTCCGGGCAGAGGCTGATTACACGCTCCGTCCCGAGACTTTTGTTCCCGGGGAGAAAGAGACCTTCGAGTTGGTTTCGCGCGGAGAGAAGCAGGTCGCCTTGAAGGCCTCCGACGGCCGCTGGCTGGCGCCGCATCCCCGCGACGGGAGGACGCCGTGCCTGACGGCCGCCTGGCCGGAACCGAGCCGCTGGACGACTTTCGAGCTGGCGCCGGCCGGCGAGAACGGTTTTGCCTTCCGGTCGCTGGCGTTCGGCGGAATGTTGGTCTTCGATCCGGGCGCCAAACCAAACGCCAAAAGGGACAGTCCTCAAACGTCCACGGAAAAATCGGGACAGTCCCCGAAGCCCGCCGAGACGATTGCGCTTTTCTGCCCGCGTCCGCTGCCGTCGGTCCTGCAAACCATCGTGCCGGGCGTGGTCAACCGGCTGTCTGACGAAGAACTGGCGGGCAAGCAGTACGACAAGTCGTGGCGGCACAAGACGGAGCAATCCATCAAGGTTCCCGACCCGACGCTGAAAAATCCCCTCCAACTGAAGCGGCAGCACCTGTACGCGGTGGTCGAGGAGTCGTCGGTGCAGGCCCGGCTCGACGGCAAGACCGACGTCCGCATCCCAACCGCGCTCTACCTTGCCGGCCGCCCGGAGAAGAAGCAGGGCGTGATCCTCCTGGCGGTCGAGGCCCGGCTGCCGGTCCGCGGCCGGGTGCAGTACAAGATGCTCAACGTGGGCAGCGCCTCGACGAACTACTTCGCCACGGTCCACCTCTACGCCGTGGCGGAGGTCCCGGTGCGGCAGACGAAGGGCGACGTGACGTTTTCGCCGCCGGTACTCAAACGGCTTGATCTCGCGCTTTCTGATCTCAAGCTCTCCAACGACGTGCTGCACGCGTTGCGCGGCCCGATCGAGCGGACGATCAACGGCGAGCTGCGCCGCAACGAAGCGCGGATCCGTGGGCAGGCCGGCAAGTCGTTGGCCAAGGCCCTCTCCTCGAAGGACGTGAAGATTCCCCTGCTGGGATACCTGAAACTGCTGTAGCGATTCCGCCCTCTTGCGGTACGCTGCTTGTCCGTCTATGCTGGCGGAACTGGAAGTCATAGGCTCAAGAAATTCAAGTTTATGATCGTCTGGACTACTCTCGCCGCAGTCCTGTTCCCCTTCGTTTTTGTGGGCATGTGGTGTGCAGTCAGTCTGTTACTCTCGGCAATGGGAGGATGGCATCGGCTCGCAGAGAAATTTCCTGCACTGCATCAGCCTTCGGGCAAGCCGTTTTTCATGCAGGGTGGGAAAGTGGGAATGGTAACATACAGCGGTTGCCTAATCATTTATAATTCGCCGGAGGGTCTTTACCTGTCAGTCTTTCTGCTGTTTCGTGTGGGACATCCGCCAATATTCATTCCCTGGAATGCGATTCGTAATGCGAGGAGTCATCGTTTTCTCTGGACGGAGAGTGTAGTATTTGACATTGGTTCGCCGACCATCACGACGTTAAAGTTGTCGAAGAAGGTTTTCGAAGGTCGCCACATTGCGGTCTAACAAGATCAGTTTAACAAACCTCAGATAGCCCTGATTGCTTGCAAATTGGGGCACTGAGAGATACAAAAGGGAGTTATGAATCATTGTGTTGTTTGCAGTGGATTGGGTAAAAGGCCCGGAGGGCCGACGGCGTGTAGCCGGTGGCGTCAGCCACCGGAAGGCGGTTGAACACAAAACTCTAAGCCCCGGAGGGGCGATATCGTTTTCTATCGCCCCTCCGGGGCTTTGAGACGGAACACGAATTACCGATACCGGTGGCTGACGCCACCGGCTACATGACATCAGCCCTCCGGGCTTGAATCTCTTTAAACCAGAAAAAGCGGCGGGACGCCGCTTCGACTTTGGATGACCATGAACACTACGCTTTGCGAGAACATCGATTGGGTCGGCCGGGTCGATTGGTCGGTCCGGGATTTCCACAGCTACGACGCCGAGCACGGGGTGACGTACAACGCCTATCTGGTCCGCGACGAGCAGACGGCGCTCGTTGACGCCGTCCGGGCGCCGTACGCCGACGAGCTGCTGAGGAAGGTGGCGGCGCTGTGCGATCCGGCCTCGGTCCGCTACGTGGTCTGCAACCACGCCGAGCTGGACCACGCCGGGGCGCTGCCGGAGGTGCTGCGGGCGCTGCCCGGCGTGACGCTGGTCTGCAACAAGCGCTGCGCGGAGGCGCTGGCCGGGCATTTCGACACGTCCTCTTGGAAACAGCGGATCGTCAAGCCGGGCGACACGCTGCCGCTGGGACGGCGGAGCCTGCGGTTCCTCGACACGCCGATGGTCCACTGGCCCGAGTCGATGTTCACCTACGTCCCGGAGGAGAAGCTGCTGTTTTCGATGGACGCCTTCGGGCAGCACTACGCCAGCGCCGAACGGTTCGACGACCAGACGCCGCTGGCGGCGGTCCTCGAGGAGGCGAAGACCTATTACGCCAACATCATCATGCCCTACGGCAAGGCGGTGAAGACTTGCCTGGAGCGGCTTGCCGGTTGGGAGATTGCGACGATTGCCCCCAGCCACGGCGTGATTTGGCGGACGCACGTCGCGGAGATTCTGGCGGCCTACCGCGATTGGGCCGACTGCCGGCCGAAGGCGAAGGTGCTGGTGATCTTCGACACGATGTGGGAGAGCACGGCCCGGATGGCCGAGGCGATCCTCGACGGGGCGGACCTGCCGGGCGTCCAACGGAAGCTGCTCCACGTTCGCCGGGTGAACCTGACGCGGATTGCCGCCGAGGTGCTCGACGCCGCGGCGGTGGCCTTCGGCTCCGCGATGCTCCACGGCGGCATGATGCCCATGGCCGCCGCCGCCCTGACCCACCTGGAAAACCTCCGGCCGAAAGGGAAGGCCGCCTTCGCCTTCGGCTCCTACGGTTGGGGCCGCGGCGGGCCGGAAGGCGTCGACGAGCGGCTCCGCAACCTCGACTGGCAAATCCTCCGCGAACCCCTGCGGGCGAAATACCGTCCTAGTGATGAGGTTCTCGACGAGTGCCGGGCGGCAGGGCGGATGTTGGCGGAAAAGGCGCTGGAGAGTTGTAGATGAATGACGAAGGTCGAAGGTCGAATGACGAAAGAATGACGAAATCCGAATGACAAATAACAAATGACAAATGACAAATGAATCAGCGAGCCGGGCCGTCATAGGTCCCGTCGGACTTCGCGTCATCCCTCGCCCCTAATCCCTCGCCCCTAATCCCTCCTTCCATGATCCACATCGACGGTTCCCAGGGCGAAGGCGGCGGGCAGGTGTTGCGGTCGGCGTTGACCTTGTCGTTGGTCACCGGGCAGGCGTTCCGGATGGAAAAGATCCGTGCGCGGCGGTCCCGGCCGGGGCTGTTGACGCAGCACCTGACGGCCGTGCTGGCGGCCGCGGAGGTGGGCGGGGCCGAGTTGAGCGGCGTCCAGCGAGGCTCGCAGGAACTGACGTTCCAGCCGCGGGAGATCCGGCCGGGCGAGTACCGATTTACGGTGGCCACCGCGGGCAGCGCCACCCTGGTGCTGCAAACGGTGCTGCCGGCGCTGCTGACGGCCCCAGCCCCCTCGCGGTTAGTGCTGGAAGGCGGCACGCACAATCCCTGGGCGCCGCCGTTCGAGTTTCTTCAGCGGGCGTTTTTACCGCTATTGGGCCGGATGGGTCCCCGGGTGGAAGCGACGCTCGAAAGGGCCGGTTTCTATCCGGCGGGCGGCGGGCGCTTCCGGATCGAGATTTCTCCCGTCCCCCAGCTTCAATCCATCAATCTTCTCGAGCGCGGCGCCGTCCACCGGCAGTCGGCCCGGGCGATCGTCTCGCGTCTGCCGCTTGGGATTGCCCGGCGGGAGATCGACACGCTGGCCGAGGCGCTCTCCTGGCCAGCGGACTGCTGCCGGGCGGAGGGCGTCGATTCCGCCGGCCCGGGAAACGCGGTGATCGTCGAGATCGAGAGCCAACACGTGACCGAGGTTTTCACGGCCTTCGGCCGCAAAGGGGTGCCGGCCGAGGCCGTCGCCCGGGAGGCCGCCGGGCAGGTCCAACGCTACCTGGCGGCCGGCGCGGCGGTGGGCGAGCACCTGGCCGATCAACTCTTGATTCCTTTCTCCCTGTCGGGCGGGGGTACGTACCGCACCCTGGCCCCCTCATCGCACATGCTGACGAACGTCGAGGTGCTGCGCCGCTTCCTTCCGGTCGACGTTCTGACGCGGCCGCTCGGCGACGATCTCTGGGAAGTGGCTGTACAGGGGCGGTAAAATCGGCTTTAATATTACAGGCCTATTTTTTTTCTAGCCGGCGGCTAACAGCCGCCGAGGAGGAATGATGTACTTCCCGGCGGCTGTTGGCCGTCGGCTGCTTCGTTGGTATGAGATTCCCAGTGGTCTCAGTTTCCACCCCGTTGTATTTAGGAGAACGTGCAATGCGACAGTTGGTTCTTGGTGTTCTTGTGTCGTTGATTGCCCTGACGGCATTCCTCTTTTCCGGTTCGACGGCCCCGGCCGGGGAGACGCTCAGCTACGTCGAACTGGTCGACCGGATGATCGACCTGGAGCATCTGGCGGTTTTGCCCGCCCCGGGCGAGACCTGCAAGCAGTGGTCGAGCTACGACCGGGCCAGCCGGTACGACGAAGCGACCGGCAAATACATCCATTGGGACGCCAACGGCGACGGCGGCCAATACATCCGCAAGGAGAACGGCGAGTTCGTTCTGGCCGAGATGGAAGGGCCGGGCTGCATCTGGCGGATCTGGTCGGCCCGGGCCCAGAAGGGCCGCGTGAAGATCTATCTCGACGGCAGCGAAACGCCGGCCGTCGATCTGCCGTTCGAAAAGTATTTCTCCGGCGATACGGCGCCGTTTGATTACCCGCAACTCTCCTACGATCTGAACCTGAAAAATTGCAGCGGGCAGAACCTCTACTTTCCCATTCCCTACCGGAAATCGTGCAAGATCGTGGCCGAGAAGGGCTGGGGGGCGTACTACCAGTTCAACTACGTGACGTATCCGGAGGGGACGGAAGTGCCCACCTTCTCCGCCGATCTGTCCGCCGAAGCGAAGGCGGCGCTGGCGAAGGTGAACGATTTCATAGCCACGAAGCTAGGAACCGATCCGGCGGGCGCCCGGCAGGGCGAAGTAACTCTCCAGGGCGAAGCGGCGATCCCCGCGGAAAGCGAATCCGAGCCTCTGCGGATTGAGGGAGCCCGGGCGATCACCATGATCCGCGGCAAAACGCAAACGCCCTTTAAGGACCGCGAGGACCAGATGGCGGCGATGCGGCAATTGGCGCTCGAGATCCGCTTCGACGGTCAGGAGGATCCCGCGGTGTGGTGCCCGGTGGGCGATTTCTTCGGCACCGCGCCGGGAGTGAACTACTACAAGTCGCTCCCCCTGGGGATGACGAAAGACGGATTCTACTGTTTCTGGTACATGCCCTTCGGCGAGAGCGCGGAACTGCGGATCGTCAACAACGGCCCGACGGACCGGACGTTCGAGTTCGAGGTTACGCACGCCCCGCTCGACAAACCGATGGAGCAATTGGGATATTTCCACTGCAAGTGGCACCGCGACGTCTTCCCCTTGCCCAAGGACCGCGATCCCGACTGGGTGATGCTGAAGACCGAAGGCCGGGGACGGTTCTGCGGCGTGAACCTGCACGTCTGGAATCCGCGGGGCGGCTGGTGGGGCGAAGGCGACGAGAAATTCTTCGTCGACGGCGAAAAGTTCCCCTCCACCTTCGGCACCGGCTCCGAGGATTATTTCGGCTACGCCTGGTGCCATCCGGGCCTCTTCCAGGAGGCCTTCCACGGCCAGTCGATGACGGAGAACAACGCCGGGCACCAGTCGGTCCACCGCTGGCAGATCGCCGAGAACATTCCCTTCCAGCAATCGTTCGAGGGGATCATCGAAAAGTATTATCCGAATCAAAAGCCCACGCTGTACGCCTGCACGGTGCAGTGGTATCTCGCCGCCGGGGGCGTCGATCCGTTCCCGGCCGTTCCCGTCGAAGAGCGCTACGGGTACTGCGTCCGGCCCCCCATGGCCGGCTTGAAAGTCCTCAGCGTCAGCCGGGGCGCCGTGCAGCTCCAGGAAATGGACGGTTGGAAGGACGGCAAATGGAAAGACGACGATCAACTCTGGTGGACCCACGCCAGGCCGGGCGCCAAGCTCAACCTGGCGCTGCCGGTCAAGGAGGAAGGCCACTATAAAATCAGCGTGGTGCTGACCAAGGCTCCCGACTACGCCGTCGTCCAGTTCTTCGTCGACGGCGAAAAGGCCGGCGAACCGATCGACCTCTACAACGAGAAGGTCACTAACACCGAGCCGATCGCCCTGGGCACCTTCGAACTCAGCGCCGGCGAACATCAACTCACCGTGGAAATCACCGGCGCCAACGATCAGGCCCAGAAAAGCTACATGTTCGGCATCGATCAGTTGATCCTGAAAAAGACGCTGGAACTGTAAGCCCACGGCCGGGGGCGGGGAGATCGAATCGCGACGCACGAAAAACAACAGTCCCCTCGTTCCGATGCTCCGGCTTCGGAACGAGGGGATTTTGTGTGTTCAGGAGGAGAATGGTTTCCCATTTATTCCTTTTCCGCGGCTTTTTCCTCCTCGGCCGAAGGGAAGTATTTCTTCAGGAGTTGATCGAGTTCCTTTCCCCGGGCCTGGGTGCTGACGACTTTTCCGTCCCGGTCGATGAGGAACATGGTGGGAAAGCCCATAATGCCGTAATACTCGATCGAAGGGCTGGGTCCCCCGTCGCCGTACACGATCGTCCAGGGAATTTCCTTGTCCTTGACAAATTCCTTGAGCATGTCGGCGACCTCTTCGCCGGGCTTGGCCCGGTCGCCGCTGAAGCCGAGAATTTCAAAGCCCTTGTCGTGGTAGGCCTCGTAGTGCTTTTTCATGTTGGGGATTTCGCGGATGCACCACCCGCACCAGGTGGTCCAGAAATCGACCAACACGACTTTCCCCTTGAACTGGGTCATGTCCAGCGGCTTGCCGTCGAGCAGCGTCCCCTCCAGCCGGATCTCTTTGCCGGGCAGTTCGAGGCGGCGGACCATTCCTTCGAGCCGCTTGACGAGATTCTTGTAGGGTTCCTCGGAACTCTTGCCGAGTATTTCGATCAGCCGCCGGTAGGTTTTCACCGCAAAAGGCGAGTCGTCGGTCATCTCTCCCATTTGTCCGATCATGTTGGCCAGCGAGAGGTCCATCGGCTGTAAAGCGGTTTTGTTCAGGAAATCGAGGGCTTCATCCACCACTTTTTTCTGATCCTTCGTCGAGGCTCGAGAAGCCAACCGGAGTTTGAGGATCCAGAGAAACCGCGTCGCCCGGGCTGCGTTCTTTTTATCGCCGGCTTGTTCCAACTCCTCGGCGAACTTGGCGAGGTCTTCCGGCTTGCTGAGGCAAGTCATTTTAACGGTGATGGCCAGGTTCCGTTCCTTCTCGCCGGGCTGGGCGGCCAGGATCTTTTCGGCGGCTTCGAGCGACGACGCCTTGACTTTCTTCAAGGTGGCCAGGTCGCGGATGGGCATCCGGGTGAGCTTTTGAATGTATTTCGCCAATTCCTCGGGCGTGCCCTCGGGAACGACGAAAGGGTCCTCTTCTTTCTCGGCGTCTTTCTTGTCCGCGTCAGTCTCCAATTTTTTCGCGTCGCTGGCCGAGACGGAGGGCTTCGCGTCCGTAGATTTTTTCGGGGTGTCCGCCGCGGCCACCGAGGCGAGAACCCAACCCAACACGCCGCCCGCCAGAACGGGCAGGAACCATAATCGCTTCATACAATTCTCCTGAAATAATAGGATGACAATAGGAACTCCGAAAAGTTCCACGCTGGTGAACAAGTCAGTTATTCTTCGGCGATTCTTTTTCGTCCACTGAACCGAGATATTTTTTCAAAAGCCGGTCGAGTTCCTGCCCCCGAGCGGCGATGCTGACGACCTTGCCGTCCCGGTCGACGAGAATCATCGTGGGGATCAACATCACGCCGTAATACTCGACCGAGGGACTGGGGCCGTCGGTTCCGTAGACGTTGGCCCAGGGAATCTTTCTCTGCTCGACGAATTGTTCCACGTCGGCTTTCTTTTTATCGAGACTGAGACTGATGATCTCGAAGCCCCGGTCGTGATAGCGATCGTAGTTTTTCTTCAGGTTGGGGATTTCCCCCACGCACGGCCCGCACCAGGTGGCCCAGAAATCGATCAACACGACCTTGTTTTTATACTTCGCCATGTCCAGCGGCTGGCCGTCGAGCAGATTGCCTTGCAGTTCAATTTCCTTGCCCAGCAGCGTGATGCGGCGGACCACCCCTTCCATTTTTTTCGCGAAATCCCGGGCCTCTTTGTCGGGACTCTTGCTGAACAACTCGCCCAGCTTCCGATAGGTTTCCACGGCGGCGTCCTTGCCCAAATGGCGCTCCGTGTTGACTCCCACACCCTGGGCTAATCTGAGGTCCCGCGTTCTCGGCGTCTCTTCGGCCAGGAACGCCAGCGCCGTCTTCAGCGTTTTCCTCAGCTTCGCCGGGCTTCGTCTGGCGGCCATCGACAGTTCGTACTGAAGGATATGGCCCTTGACCATCCGGGCGAATTGTTTCTGCCCGGCGTTTTCAAACTTCTCGACGAGCGACTGCCAGGCGGCGGGAGAAGGCAAGCTGCGGATTTTCAGATTGAGGGCGAATTCCGCCTCCTCGTCCGAGGGATTGCCAGCGAGGATCTTATCCGCCGCCTCCGCGGAAGTTTGCTTCAGTTTTCTCTGCAACCGTTGCACTTCGCGATGGACCTGTTTTTGCAGATCCTTGGTGAACTCGACCAATTCCCCGGGCGAACCCTCGGGAACGGCAAAGGAAATCGCGTCGTCGCCCGGAGGTTTTGGCTCCGTCTCCGACGCCGGACACGTCAGCGCGAATGCCACGATGCCGCTTCCGAAAAAAAATGTAAACCAATGACGTTTCATAAGATTCTCCTTGTTCAAGGAATCAAAAAACGGCTCCGCAGAAAATCGCTCTTGAATGTTAGATCATGGAGTAGCCCAAGTGTTGTCCGGTAGTTTGCGGTCGGTGTTCTTGTAATGTTCAATCAATGGAATTGCTAGAGACCCCCGGGACCAATCGAGCAAGTCATTATACCACGGAGGCACAGAGGGCACAGAGACCGTGGTTTTTTTATGTTTTTCGCAGTAAAAGCTCCAAATAACTCCGCCGCTGGCCGCCGGAAAGCCCCAGCTTTTCCGCCAGCGAGGCGATCACCGCCCGGGCGGCGTCCAGGCCGTCCGCCTCGGCGATCAGTTCCAACTCGGCGTAACTGCCCACCCCCTCGACCTCGTCCAGCGAGCACTCGACCTCCCGCCCCTGCCAGACGACCTTCGCCTTCCGCCTCGATTTCCGCACCTCGGCCACCGGCCGGAAACCGACCGCCTCGAGCAGTTCCCGCCACTTCCCGACCGTTTCCTCCTCCGGCGGCAGCGGCAACTCGATCTCCCGCCGCGTCTTGGTCGTCGGATCGATCTTCGGCCCCTTGTAGGTGATAAAACACTTCTCCCCCTTCCGCCGGATCCGAACCGCCTCGTCCGTCTTCGCAAAATCGCGGCACGGATGCGCGAAGTACAAATCGGCCTCGGCGATGGGGCGAGTAACCTCCGCTCCCAGTTCACGCAAGCGGTTTTCCAAGACCATCAGATCGGTTACGGGGAATTTTAGTTCGACTTCGTAGGGCATTTTGGAAAGCCGCGACCAGAGGTCGCGGGAGCTTGGGCAGGGGTTGTGGATAGCGTTTCACTGTGACGACGGGTCGGATTTTATTGCTTGTATTTTCTGCTTGAGTGAAACTGGTGAGTCAACCGTTACCGTAACATTCTCCAAAAAACTGGGCAATGAATATTGGGGATGGGTGAAAACCAACTTGGGCTTGGCCTTGATTAATTGTCCGATACCCTGTTTTGTCATTTTTGTCCGATCTATACAAAGCGATTCGAGATGGGGCATGTTTATCAAGGAATCCACGCTTTCATCGCTAATCGGTGCTCTAAACAACGACAAATGGCGGAGTTGTTTAATTTGGGAGAGTTTTTTCAATCCGGCGTCGGTGATTTCTGAAAAATCCAGTGAAAGCGACTCGAGCTTGGGAAGTCTTAATAAATGTTCCACTCCGGCATCGCCGATTAGGCCGTCACCATTGAGATTCAATGCTCGGAGATTGGGAAGTTTTGCCAATACTTCCAAGCCGCTGTCGGTGATTTTGGAACCATAGGCGAGTAGTTCTTCAATTTGAGGAATATTGGAGACATTCGACAATCCCTCATCATCGAACGAACAATCGTATCCGGCCTGAAAACCCAGAAATCGGAGTCGGGGCAGTTTGGCGAGAAGATCGAATAATGATTTGGGATATTCATCGCCTCCGTAGACAACCTCCACGACGTCGTATCCTGAGTATTCAATCTGAGTGAACATGCCGGAATCATAGCTCAAGATCTTGGCTGCGATGTCCCATTGCCAATGGGCCTGTTCTCTTTGCTGCTGAGGTGTAAAGACGATGATCTGCCGTGGTGCTTGAATTTTTATTATTTGATGTGGTTTTTCTCTTTCATGGGCGAATAAACTTGTCCCCATTGCCGCCACAAGGACAAAGACCATCACCGTCCGCAGATGGAATGGATATCCGCGAAGTTTGGTCTTTGACGAGAGTGTTGAGTTGTGGCGCATAACGGTACCGGAGAGATGGAATGCCAATGGTTTTTAGTTCGGGAAGCGGCAGGATGCCGCTTCTCCGTGTTGGTCAACAGGGAACGTGTTTGGGCAATTTCGGGGGGGAACCGCGGGGGGTGGTTGGCGAGGGGTGGGTGCGACGTGGTTCTCTCTCGACAATCCACTATAGCAGGGTGGATTGTAGCAGATCGGGTGGCCCAATTTCCAGGGGAAATCGGGATTGCCGTGATAGATGTATTTGAGGATCCCTCGACGTCAGAAAGCCTGAGAAATGTGGTTGTATTCGGCTTCTGGAAAAGGATATAATAGTCATGTGGGCAGTCAGATGATCGAGGTGGAATGATGGTATATCGCGGTCATGTCGAAAACGGCGTCATCCGGTTCGAGGGGACGCCGGTCTTGCCCGAAGGCGCGGAGGTCGAGGTGCGTTTTCTCTCGAAAGATACAGCCCGAGAGGAAACGGAGGGGGTCGATCCCAAGGCCCCAACCATCGAAGAAAAGATAGCCGCTATTGTTGCGGACGTTCCCCCATCGGAATGGGACCGGCTGCCGGCCGACCTGACCGAGCATCTTGACCACTATCTCTACGGAACGCCGAAATAATGCGTAGAGTATTTTAAAGAGTACAGTCTTACGGATTGCTCCTCGATGAACGTAATGGATGCCGAAGGGATTCGGGACGTGTTGACCAGCGACCGTCATTTCGAGCAAGAGGGCTACAACGTGCTGATTCGTCGTTCTCCAAGCGGTGGCACGTGAGGACTGGTTGCGGCTTTTGCTTCAAAGACAGCCCTCACCCTGCCCTCTCCCGGAGGGAGAGGGGAACCCATAATCAAATGCGGCGAGGAACTCACGGGCGGCAGCGGCGGGATCGGGGGCGTTGACAAGGGCTTCGCGGACGGCAACGCGGGACACGCCCGTTTCGAGGACGGTGGGGAGGTTTTCCAGTGTGATGCCGCCGATGGCGAAGGCAGGCAGGCGGATCTCGCCGGCTACGGCCCTTAATAATTCCAAGCCGGGGAATTGGTCGAAGGTCTTGGTTCCGGAGGGAAACGTGGGGCCGACGCCGATGTAGTTCGCCCCGTCGAGGACCGCCTGCCGGGCCTGCGCGATGGAGTGCGTCGAGACGCCGATCAGCGCCGCCGGACCGACGATCGACCGGGCGTCTTTCACGGATAGTTCTTCTTGCCCGACGTGGACGCCGTCGGCCTGGGAGAGGGCGGCCAGGTCGGGACGGTCGTTCATGATGAAGAGCGTCGGCGTGCCGGCGGTCAGGCGGCGGAGGAGTTTTGCGCGTTCGAGCAATTCTTTGTCATTCAGCGTCTTGTCTCGCAGTTGCAGGACGTGGACGCCGGCCGTGATGAGTTGTTCGGCGAGTTGTTGGAACGCTTCGGTGGAAGACCGGCCGTCGAGCAGCACGTAGAGCTGCGAAGCGGCAAGCCGCTCCAGGCTGCGGTAGGTGATCTCCACCGCCCGCTGAAGCGTGTAACTGCGGTAGCGGAGTTGCTTGACGGTTGCAGAAAAAGCGGCACTGCTGGACAAGCCGGCAGTGGCACCCGGACGATCCTCTTGCGGCTGCGCCGCCCCGATAGCGGAGCTATCGGGGCTACCCGGGAGTTTGCTGAACTCTTCGAGGCTGCGGAGGGATTCTTGAAGGCGGGAGAAGTTGGCAGTCAGTAGGTGGCTGAAATCGTGCCGTGTTGCTTCGGCGTCGGTCGTCAACGCCGTTCCCACGTCGGCTTGGGTCTCCCGGGCGGAAAGGAAGTCGAATTGCGGGAAACATTGCAACGCGGCCGTCAGATCGTGCCGGAACTGCTTGCACTGCTCAGTCAAGTGCCGGTCGTCCAGGACGAAGCGGACAAAATCCTCGACGACCCGAATTCCCTCCCGGGCACGGTTGGCGGCGGCGTCGAGGAGGCGGAGTAAGGAAGGATGAGGGATGAGGGATGAGGGATGAGGGATGAGAGTCGAGCGAGCCGGGCCGTCCTTGGCCCCGATCGCGGAATCGTAGCCCCGGGACTCGGGATCAACGGTCGCAGAGGAAAAAAATGGTTCGTCCAGTGAAGAATCCTCCAGCGGGGTCTCCGACACGGGTTGTCGGCGATAGCGGTTCCGGATCTCCGCCTCGACGGCCTCCGCCGAGACGCCGCACTGTTTCAGCCATTCGGCCACTTCATCGTTGCCGGCCAAGAGTCCAAGCAGGAGATGGTCCGTTTCTAAAATTGGAGGCCAGTGGTATTCGACAACCCGCTGATAAGCGGATTGGATTGCTCGGATGGCATTCAAGGATAACTCGGTCCCCTCTCCCTCTGGGAGAGGGTTAGGGTGAGGGCGATTCTCGCAGCCCTCACCCCCTACCCCTCTCCCAAGGGGAGAGGGGAGGCTTTCTGGGATTTCCCTCAATTCCGGCCAGCGCCGGCGGACAGTGTGGGGGGTGACGCCATAGCGGTCGAGGATGATTGCGGCACGGCATTCCGCTTCGTCCAGCAGGCCCAGTAAGAGTGCAGCAGCGGTCAGTTCCCTGCCTTGGTTCGCCTCGGACCAGCCGGCGGCATGGATCAGGACACGTTCGGCGCCCGGGGTAAACTGATATTCCATACATTAGTCATAACACATCTTGGAGGGATTCGGGATGAGGGATGAGCAATAAAGTGAAACTGAATTATTTGTCGATTCTGACGTTTTCAAACTCGAAGCCCCAATCTTTTTCCTAAATCCCCGCGGCGTATTTACTTGCCTTGATTCATGTAGATTTAAGAGTTAGAATTCCTTGGCGTATATAATTCGCTCGGTAAGAGAACGTTGCGTCGGCTCACGGAGGAGCGTTAGGCATGTCGAAAATCCCCTGGACGCTGTTTCTCTGGCCGGGCCTGCCCCGACTTTGGCTGCGGGGGAGTTGGTTCTCCTTGTTGGTTGCAGCCGCGGCGGGGGCGGCGCTAAGCGCGGCCTTGGTGCTGAGCTTTGGCTGGAGCGAACTGATAACGCCGGGAGTCCGTACCGCCTTATGGGGATCGCTGGGCGCCGGATGGTGCTTGGCGGCGGCGGTCGCCTTGGCGCGTCGCCGACGATGGTTGCCGGCGGAGGAGACGATGGTTTCGGAGGACGATCGCTTTCCGGCGGCTTTGGAGAACTACCTGCGAGGCGATTGGTTCGAGGCCGAGCGGGTCCTGGCCGAGGTCCTGGAGTATAATCCCCGCGACATCGAGGCCCGATTGCTGCTGGCCACGATGCTGCGGCATTTGCGGCGCGGCGACGAGGCGGCCCGGCACCTGGACCTGCTGGTCCGGCTCGACGGGGCGGAGAAGTGGGAGTTTGAAATCCGACGCGAACGGAAGCAGCTTGACGCAACACGTGTAGCAGCCGCCAGCACGGCGGCGTTTAGCCCGGCCGCTTGCGGCCGGCGGGAAGACGTGAACAACGTTGCCGTCAGAAACAACGCCGGGCACAAGTGCCCGGGCTAAACAGAACGAACTACTAGGCATTAAACGATTAGGGTAATACAACCTGGAGAAGATCATGTACGAGCGTTTTACCGACCGGGCGCGAAAGGTCATGCAGCTTGCCAACCAGGAAGCGCAGCGGTTCAATCACGAATACATCGGTACGGAACACATCCTGCTCGGGCTGATCAAGGAAGGCAGCGGCGTGGCGGCCAACGTGTTGAAGAACCTGGACGTCGATCTGCGGAAGATCCGCCTGGAGGTGGAGAAGCTGGTGCAGAGCGGTCCGGACATGGTGACGATGGGCAAGCTGCCGCAGACGCCCCGGGCGAAAAAGGTGATCGAATACGCGATGGAGGAGGCCCGGAACCTGGGCCACAACTACGTCGGCACCGAGCACATCCTGCTGGGCCTGCTGCGCGAGCAGGAGGGCGTGGCCGCCCAGGTGTTGATGAACCTGGGTTTGAAGCTGGAAGAGGTCCGCGAGGAGGTTTTAAATTTATTGGGTCACGGGATGGAAGGGCCGGAGGGTTCGGAGCGGCCCGGCGGCTTGGGCCACGGCGCCCCCGGCGGCGAATCGGCCCCCCGCGGCAAGTCGAAGACCCCCGCCCTGGACAGCTTCGGCCGCGACCTGACCGAATTGGCGCGGCAGAACAAGCTCGACCCGGTGATCGGCCGCGAAAAAGAGATCGAGCGGACGATGCAGATCCTCAGCCGGCGGACGAAGAACAATCCGGTCCTGCTGGGCGAGGCGGGCGTGGGCAAGACGGCCATCGTCGAGGGATTCGCGCAGCGCGTGATCCACGGCGACGTTCCCGAACTGTTGGTGGACCGCCGGATCGTAGTCCTCGACCTGGCGATGATGGTCGCGGGGACGAAGTACCGCGGCCAGTTCGAGGAGCGGATCAAGGCCGTGATGAACGAAGTCCGCCGGGCGAAGAACGTGATCCTCTTCATCGACGAGCTGCACACGTTGGTCGGCGCCGGCGGGGCGGAGGGGGCGATCGACGCCAGCAACGTGCTCAAGCCCGCGCTCTCGCGGGGCGAGATCCAGTGCATCGGCGCCACCACGCTCGACGAGTACCGCAAATACATCGAGAAGGACAGCGCGTTGGACCGCCGCTTCCAGATGGTGATGGTCGAGCCTTCGACGAAGGACGAGACGGTCGAAATCCTCAAGGGATTGCGGGACCGCTACGAGCAGCACCACCACGTGCAGATTACCGACGACGCGGTCGAGGCGGCCGTCGAGCTTTCCAGCCGCTACATCACCGGCCGCTGCCTGCCCGACAAGGCCATCGACGTGATCGACGAGTCGGGCGCCCGGGTGCACCTGAAGTCGATGACCCGGCCGCCGGACCTGAAGGAGATCGACGAGCAGGTCGAGCAGCTCAACAAGGAGAAGGAAGAGGCGGTGGCGAACCAGGACTTCGAGAAGGCCGCCGCGCTGCGGGACCAGGCCGACAAGCTGAAGAAGAAGAAGCAGAACATCGTGACCGAGTGGAAGGAGAAGGCCCGGGCCACCGACGGCGTGGTCGATGAGGACGTCATCGCCGAGGTGGTCTCGAAGATCACGGGCATTCCGCTGACGCGGCTCACGACGGAGGACTCGATCCGCCTGATGCGGATGGAGGAGGACATCCACAAGCGGGTGGTCAGCCAGGACGAGGCGATCAAGTCGATCTCGAAGGCGGTCCGCCGCAGCCGCAGCGGCCTGAAGGATCCCAAGCGGCCCATCGGGAGCTTCATCTTCGCCGGGCCGACCGGCGTGGGCAAGTCGCTCTTGGCCAAGGCGCTGGCCGAGTTCATGTTCGGCGACGAGGACGCCCTGATCCAGATCGACATGAGCGAGTACATGGAAAAGCACAACGTCAGCCGGCTGATCGGCGCCCCGCCGGGTTACGTCGGCTACGAG
>JAFGPV010000165.1 GCA_016936015.1 Pirellulales bacterium | reverse complement strand
TGGTCGTTGATCTCGAAGCCGCGGTTGCGGAAGGTGGCGATCATGCGGGAGTTGTCTTTCGAGGTCTCGGCCACAATACCCAGCTCGCGGTCGTAATCGATGAAGCAGTACCGGCATTTGAGCGGTATAGGCCCCATGACGAGTGCCTGGCTATGTCGGTCCGGAGACAATATTGACCAATCTATTAGGGAATGGTTGCTACAGACCGGGGACGTAGCCGCGGCCGAACTGGCCGCCGATGGATTGGAGAAAGCCGTCGCCGAACGGCATCCACGAAGTCGTGCCGCCGTCGACGATCAGTGCCTGTCCGATGATGTAGCGGGCGTCGTCGGACGCGAGAAAGAGGACGGCTTTGGCGATGTCGATCGGCTGGCCGATGAAGCCGACGGGAATGCCCTTGCCGGCCGCTACGGGATCGAATTTGTCGAAGATCTTGTAATACGCCTCGACTTCCACAGAGCCGGGCACCACGGCGTTGACGCGAATCCCCCGGGGGGCCAATTCGATCGCCAGCCCGCGCGTGAAAGCGTTGATGGCGCCCTTCGTGGCGGCGTAGACCGTGTGTTCGGGATAGGCCTCGACGGCGTGAATGGAACTCGTGTTGACGATTACGCCGGATCCCTGCGGGAGCATTGCTCGCACCGCGGCCTGGGCCAGGAAATACATCGCCCGGATGTTGACGGCAAAGAGCGTGTCGAACTGTTGAGACGTCACCTTTTCAAAAGGCACGTTCATGGTGATGCTGGCGTTATTGACCAGGATATCGATGCCGCCGAGAAAGTCGAACGCCTGGGCGGCCAGTTGAGCGGGTGCGTCGGGCTGGCGGAAATCGGCTTGGAGGGCCGTGACTTTGGCCGCGCCTCCGCTTTGGGCCTGCTCCACGGCGGCCTGGGCGCCTGCGCGGCTGCCGGAGTAGTGGAAGACGACGTCGGCCCCTTCGCGGCAGAACTCCAACGCCACCTCTTTGCCGATGCCCGTTCCCGAGCCGGTCACCAAGACCCGTTTGCCTTTCATACGCTGACAAGCTGCCATAGGACACCTCAGGAGTGTTGGAAAGATTGACTGCAAAAAAGGAGGAAGGGTTTTTCCAGCAGTTCCACAATTCGGTCGAGAAACACGGCGGCCGGGGCGCCGTCCATCACGCGGTGGTCGACCGAGAGCGTTAAATAGGCCGTGTGACGCAGAGCGAGCCGGCTCTCGAAAACCGCCGGCCGCTCGGCCACCCGGCCGACGGCCAACATGCTGCTTTGCGGCGGCAAGATAATGGGCGTGAACTCGTCAACGCGAAACTTGCCCAGATTGCTCAACGACGTGGCTCCGCCCTGGAAGAGATCGGCCGACGTTTTTCCCGAGCGGACCGCCTCGACCACGGCGACGCGGCGGCGGTGAAGCTCCATGATGTCGAGCCGGTCGGCCTGATGGAGGATCGGCACCATCAGCCCGTCGTCCTGTTGCACCACGAGTCCGACATCGATGTCGGATAGTTCGACAACGGTATCGTTCTGCCAGATACGATTCGCTTGGGGGCAATCGCGCAATGCCAGGATCAACGCGCGGAGGAGAAAATCGGTCAGGCTGGGCCGGAGACCATCGCGCGATTCCTGGGACTCGACGGCCTGCTTTCGCAGTTGCACCAGGGCGGTAACGTCCGCTTCCGATCGCAGATAGAAGTGCGGGACGGTGGAAAAGCTCTCGGTCACCTTGGCCGCCACGGCGCGACGCATCGGCGAAAGCGGGCCGGTCGCCGGAGCCGCCTTCATCCCCAACCGTTCTCCCGCTCGGGGGAGAGAGAAGCTGGCCACCGCCGTACGCACGACGTCCGCCTCCACAATCCGACCGTTCGGCCCCGTGCCGCGAACGGCGGCGGGGTCTACGCCACGCTGACGCATGGCCCGACGAGCACGGGGAGAGGCGGGGATGCGAGGAATCGTTTTCACAAAACTCTATTTCTCGTCGAGGAGTTCGTCCTCGACGGCGTTGGTCAAATCGGAAATATGGACGTAAGTGGCGACGCCGGTCGGATCGACGAACTCGGTAAAGACGACGTCCATCGGCGTCGAGTCCTCATTATGGGTGAACCAGGGGACCGTTTTTGCCGTGACTTTCAAGCCTCCGGGGCGAACCGTCTTGTCGGCGATGGGTTGGCCAAGTGAGGCGGGATCAATCACCAGATATCCAAGATCGGGGTACTTCTTCAGGAGTTCGGCGTTGGCGGCCGTACCGATACAATAAACCACCGGGCCCCGCATCAAGGCCACCCGGCCTTCCTGGAGACGGTGTCCGCGGACCCAACGCCACGGCATGGGCATGTCGAGGGTCAAGGTATCAGACGGTTTCCAGATGCGGCGGATTTCGAAGTACAACCTGCCGGGCGAGACGGTCTGCGGCGCTTCGTCGTTGATCTTCAGTTTGGCCGCGGGACACCAGCGGGGAATGCGGATCCAGAGAGGAAACTCCGTCGGCTTGGACGGTGAGACGGTCATTTTCACCAGGCCGGACGTGGGATAGTCGGTCTGCTGTTGGATCGTCACCGTGCGTCCGCCGCCGAGGTCAATGGTCTTTTTCGACTCCGTATAGAGATTCACGGCAACGCCGTTTTTAGTCCGATAATAGACCATCTCGGGCAGTTCGCCGACGATCCGCCGGTAGTTGCCGGGACAGCAGAATCCGTCGACGTGAAAATACCCTCGGGGGCCTTCAAACGGCGTGAAGTAACGGAGCTTTCTTCCGGCCGGCTCCTGCGCGGCAAACAGGGCGTTGTAGATCGCCCGTTCCATGAGGTCGCCGTAGCGGAGATCGCCTTCCAGACGCATCAGGCGGTTGAACCAGCGGATCATGTACGCCGTAACGCACGATTCGCTGACCCCTCCGCGGCCGTTCTGGTTGTAGGAGTATTGTTCCCGGTCGGAGGAAGAGCCGGTGACAAACAGGCAGCCGCCCTTTTTGGTCATTTCATCCAGGATGAAACGCGAGATGGTCAGCAGGCTTTCCTTCGGCTCGTAGTGAAAGAGCATGATCTGCGCGCAGCAGCGCGCCGTATTGACGTACGTGTGGGAGGTCTCGTAGCGGATGAGCGTCTGGTCGTTCAGCGGTCCTTTGGTCCACTCGGAAAGGGCGGTGCACTCGCTCTCGCAATGCGGATAGCCGTGGCGCTGGTCGGCGGCGAACCGCAGATAGCGCGTATCGCCGGTGGCGCCGTAGAGCGTCAGCATGGACTCGGGCAAACCGGCCGTGCAGACGGTGTCGATCTTGGGGTTTTTCGGAAAGGTCTCGAGCACGTAATCGGCCAGTCGTCGGGCGGCATCGAGCGACTTCTTGTTGCCGCAATAGCGCCAGTTGTCGGTCAGACCCAGAACCATGTATTCCTCCTCGTGCAGGGCCCAGTTGCGGTAGTTCTGCCGTCCCTCCGGTTCGACGGGAATGGCTCCCAGGTAGCCGTCCGCGTCGCGCGTCTTGAGCAATTCGTCAATCAGCCGCGTCGTCCGCTCGGAGACTTTCGGATCGCCCGTGTAGGCCGAAAACATGCTCCCGGCGTCGATCACCTTTCCGATGCCGACGTAGCACCTGTCATACTCTCCCAATGCCGGCCGTTTCCGGAAAGGATCGAGAAAATCCTTCTCAATATCGATCACCATGTAGTTTTTATAGATCAGATCGTCTATCCGCCGCCCGATTTCGCCGGACAGCTCCGACTGCACAAGCCGCACGGGCTGCAAGACATCGATGACCTCCGGTTTAACAGCATCCGGCTCGATCGCGTCCGAGGGGGCAATGTTCACTGCGAACCATGCAAACAGACAGAAAACTCCAAGGAACAGGGATTTCATGCTCAAATACCCTCCAAAAGTTTAGTCCCGGCACTTGTGCCGGGTGTGCCTAGGAAAACGCACCGCTTCCGGCACAAGTGCCGGGGGTAAAACAATCTCAATCTTCGATGTTTTCTTTAGGACGGCCGAATGGTTCCCAGTTGCTGACCAAGCGGGACCACGGCGTCTGCATCGGCCAGGATTTCCACGAGCACCCCGTCCACGAGTGATTCAACGGTCGTAACTGCCTTGTCAGTTTCTATCTCCAACAGGGCTTCGCCCTTGCAAACGGCGTCGCCGACTTTCTTCAACCAGGCGACCACCGTGGCCTCGGTTATAATCAGGTCCATGTTGGGCATGAGCACCGGCACGCCCTCTTGTGCCGTTGCGGTCTCCTGTGCGGCCGGGGCCGCTGGTTGGGATGCCGAGACCGCGGCAGGAGCATGCGCGGACGACTTGGACAGCTCCTCGCTTTCCGAGACGGACGTGCCGGGGAGGTCTCCCAAGGCAACCGTCGCCCGGCGCGGGATCGGCGGCCGTCCCTCGATCACCCCACGAGCCGCCGCCATGATCCGCTCGACGTTGGGCACAGAGGCATTTTCCAACGGCGGACTGAACGGATGGGAATTAGGTTCGGTATGCAGCCGGCCCACGGGCGCGTCAAGCTCGTCGAAAGCCTGCTCCATGACCACGGCCGCCAACTCGGCCCCGATGCCGCACATCGAGTAGCCCTCGTCCACCACTAACAGTCGGCCCGTCTTGGCCACGCTGGCCACAACGGTGCGAACGTCCAGCGGGACGATCGTCCGCAGGTCGATCACTTCGCACGAGATTCCCTCCGCCGCCAATTGTTCGGCCGCCTCGACGGAGCGGTGGAGCATGAGTCCGCACGAGACCATTGTCAGATCGGCGCCGGAACGCACGACCTTGGCCTGACCGAAGGGGAGGTAATACTCACCCGTCGGCACCGGCCCCTTGGCGGACAGCAACGACTTGTGTTCGAGAAAGACCACGGGATCGCTTGCCCGCAGGGCCGTCTTGAACAGGCCCTTGGCGTCGGCCGGGTTGGAAGGAACGACGACGATCAATCCCGGGCAATGGGCCCATACGGAATGATAGACGCCGCTGTGGTGCGGCCCGGCATTCTTGATCACGCCGATGAACGCGCGGACGACCATGGGCACGGACACCTGTCCGTTGCTCATCGAACGGAGTTTGGCCGCCTGGAGCACGATTTGGCCGCCCGCTTCCCAGAGAAAATCGCCCATCATCAGGTCGGCGATCGCCCGACAGCCCGTGGCGGAGGCGCCGATCGAGGCCCCCGTGAAGCCCAACTCGCAGATCGGGGTATCGATCATCCGCTGGGCGCCAAACTCTTTGTGGAGTCCCTTGGTGTGTCCAAATGTGCCGCCGCGGTCGCCCGTGCCTTCGCCGAAGTAGATGATGTGGCGGTCGCGGCGCATTTCCTCGGCAATGCCGTCGCGAACGGCGTCCAGCCAACTCTGGACCTTCGTCTCAGCCGGCACCGTCTTGGGATCGGCATACGCCAGCGGCGGATTGATCGGCTCGGCCCAGGTATGCGCGGTGGCCAGGGCCGGATCTGGACGTGGGGAGTTGCGGGTAAACTCGGCTGCCTCATCCACCACCTTCTGGACCTCGGTTTCAATGAGTTTCAGATCGTTTTCGTCGGCATTTCCCGATTCCACCAGCCACCGGCCAAACGTGAGGATCGGACAACGTTTGGCCCAATGGTCCCACTCTTCCTGCGTGCGGCACCAGCCGATGACCGGATCTCCCTCCTGGTGTCCCACCTGACGGTACGTCAGCGACTCGATCAGCGTGGGTCCCTCGCCGGCACGTGCCCGGCCGATCGCTTTTTCCGCGGCTTGCCATACGGCCAGCACGTCGTTGCCGTCGACTCGCACGCCGGGAATGCCATAGGCGGCCGCTTTGCTGGCGATATGGGTGTTCCGGGTAGTCATCGTTAAAGGCGTCGCCGTGGCGTAGAGGTTGTTCTCGCAGACGAACACCACGGGAGCGTTCTGGATACTGCCGAAATTGACCGCCTCGTGAAATGCGCCATGGCCCGTGGCGCCGTCGCCAAAGAACGCGACCGCCACCTGGTCGGTTCCGCGGACTTGCGCGCTGATCGCCAATCCCACCGCCGCGGGAATTCCGGCGGTCACCAAGCCGTTGGTTCCAAATAGCCCATGCGACGGCGCGTACAAATGCATGCTGCCGCCGCGCCCGCCACAGCAGCCGGCGGCCTTGCCGGCCAATTCGGCCAACACTACCTTCGGCGGTACGCCTTTGGCCAGGGCATGACCGTGTCCGCGATGGGTGCTTGTGATCCAGTCGTCGCGCCGCAAGTGGGCCATGACGCCCACTGCGGTCGCCTCTTGACCAATATAGAGATGAAGGAATCCCGGCAACTCCCCGTTCCTGTACATGCCTTGCGCAGTCTGCTCAAAACGGCGGATCAACACCATCAGGCGGTACAAACGAAACAAATCTTCCCTGCCAACCCCAACAGAAGGGGTGGTGGATGGGGCACTGAGGATGGAATTCGTTTTCACTTTTTGCAACATTCGATGGATTTTCCCCAGCGAGGGCTTTACAATCACGCCAGAATTCTAATATGATACTATAAATTGAAGCTGTCAAGGGCTTATCATGCATTAAAACAGGTAAAAAAATGGCCATAGGACCGAAACACAAGATCCGCCGCAAGCGTCTGAGCGAAGAGCTAACCGCCAAACTCCGCAAGTACATCATCGACCATGACCTCAGGCCGGGCGATCCGTTGTTGACCGAACGGGAGATGGTCGAGCGGTTCGGTGTCAGTCATACGGTAGTGCGCGAGGCCACCAAGGCGCTCGATTTTCTCGGCATCATCGACGTGGCGCCCCGTCGCGGCATGGTCTTGGACAAGTTCGATTTTGATCGCGTGAGCGACTACTTTGGTTTCCACTTTGCCCTGAGCGACTATCCCAAGGACCAGTTGCTCAAGTCGCGCGCAGTGATCGAAACGGGCGCCTTGTCCTACACCATGGATGCGATGAAGAACAATCCGACCCTCTATCCGCGGTTGCTGGCGCTGGCCGATTCGGCCCCCGAAGTGGACCAGGTCAATGAGAGTTGGATCGAATACGACATCGCTTTTCATCGGGGACTGGTGGAAGCGAGCGACCTTGGCCCGTTGGCCTCGTTCTGCGATTTGCTCCAGGCGTTCTTTCACCAATTTCACGAGGCCATGGGTGAGTTCCGACAAGGCAAGGAGGAGCACCGACGGATTGTCGAAGCGCTCCACGATCAGAAGCTGGAGACGGCCGTGGGTTTGTTGCGCCACCACCTCAGTTGGTACGAGGAAAATAGTCCGTGAAGATGAAAGAGAACGATCCGTGAAGAAGTATCTGGCGATCGGATTGGCGTTCTTCTTGCTCTTGCCCGCGATTCTTCCTGCGCAAGACCAGCCGTTGATAAATGGGTCAACCTCGTTGGACGGTGCATGGTCGCTGGCCACGGATCCCGAAAACATGGGCTGCCGACAGAAGTGGTTTTCAATTTCGCTGCCCGGTGCAAAGCCGACGAAGGTGCCATCGATTATTCAAGAGGTCTTTCCCGCCTATCACGGCGTCGCGTGGTATGCACGCGATTTTCTGGCTCCCGTCAATCCCTACCCCGGCGGACGCTACCTCCTTCGCTTCTGGCAGGTCGACTATTTGGCGGAAGTGTGGCTCAACGGCATTCCGGCGGGGAGACACGAGGGCGGTGAAACGCCGTTTGTGCTCGACGTCACCGACCAGATCAAGCCCGGCGTCGCCAATCATCTGGTGGTGCGCGTATTGAATCCCACTCAGGAGATGATCGACGGGTTCTGCTTGAACCAAACAGCCCATCGCTGCAAGAGGCTCCCGTTCAGTGCCGGCGGCAGTTACAACCACGGCGGCATCACCGATTCCATAGAACTGTCGTGCGTGCCGACGGTCTACGTGGACGACCTGTACGTCACGGCCCGGCCGGAATCAAAGGCGGGAAAACTCCGCGTCCACGCCGGCGTTCGCAATACCACCGCCGCAGGAAGGAAGGGATACGTCGAGATTACCCTCTCGCCGGCCCGCGGCGGCGAGACAACCACCGTGCTTCGTCTGGACCGCCGGTTTCCGGCCGGCGATGACACGGTCGAGACCGATCTGACCGTTGACAATCCCCTCCCGTGGGACGTGAATGATCCGCATCTCTATCGTGTCAACGTGCGGATCGGACTGGACGGAGCGAACTTTTTCCACGAGCAATCCACGCGCTGCGGATTCCGCGATTTCCGTTTTTCCGACGGCTATTTCCGCCTCAACGGTAAACGGATCTATCTGCGCTGCAGTCACACCGTCAACAATTATCCCATCGGTCAGCAATTTCCCCGCGATCCCGATCTTGCCCGGCGCGATCTGCTGAATCTGAAAGTGATGGGATTCAACGCAGTACGTTTCATCTGGGGTGGGGCGTCGCGCGTGCAATTGGACCTCTGCGACGAGATTGGACTGCTGGTCTACGAGGAATCCTACGCGGCGTGGCCGATCGAACCGTCGCCGAAGATGGTCGAAAGATTCGACAGTGCCGGAAGTGAACTGATTCGCCGCGATCGGAACCATCCGAGCGTCGCGATCTGGGGGCTTCTGAACGAGTCGCCCAATGGGCCGGCCTTCCAGCACGCGCTGACCATGCTGCCGATGATTCGCCAGTTGGACGGTGCCCGCATCGTGATGCTCAACAGCGGCCGCTACGACGGCGCGGGCGGCGGCAGTCTGTCGAATCCGGGATCCACGATCTGGGAGGACGTGCTCAGCGACCGTCACGTCTACCCGCGGGTCCCCCACACCGCCGACACCATCCAATTGCTGCGGACCCTGGGGGCGAAGGGTCCGCCCGTGTTCCTTTCGGAATACGGGATCGGCAGCGCCGTCGATTTGTGGCGCGCCATCCGTCACTTCGAGCAATGCGGCGCCGCGGAACTGGAAGACGCGCAATACGTTCGCGGTCTGCTCGAACGCTTTTCGAACGACTGGACCCGTTGGCGATTAGACGAGACGTTCGGCCGCCCGGAAGATATTTTCATGGCGAGCCTTAAAAAGATGGCGGGACAGCGAACCCTGGGATTGAATGCCATTCGGTCGAATCCGAACATTATCGCCCACAGCGTGACCGGCGCGATCGACCACGTGATGTGCGGCGAAGGTTTGACCACGCTCTTCCGCGAACTCAAGCCCGGCACGATCGACGCGATGTTCGACGCCTGGTATCCGTTACGGTGGTGTTTGTTTGCCGAGCCGGTTCACGTCCGCCGCGGCGGCACGATCCGTCTGGAGGCCGTACTGGCCAACGAGGACGCGTTGCGGTCCGGCGACTATCCGGTCCTCGTCCAGGTGTTCGGCCCCAACGGGAGACACGTCCTGGAACGCCGTTTCAAGATCGCGATTCCGCCGCCGGGCGGCCGTCGCGAACCGTCGTTCGCCAAATCGTATTTCTCCGACGACGTGAGAGTTGACGGTCCTTCGGGCAAATACCGTTTTACGGCGACCTTCGAGCAAAGAGCGGCGGCGGCCGGCGGCGAGACGGCGTTTTACGTGACCGATCCGGCGGAAATGCCGGCGATCGAGATGGAAGTGGTCCTGTGGGGAGACGATCCGCTATTGGCCGCGTGGTTGACGGAACACGGGATTCGGACGCGGCCATTCGCAGCGGATGCGCCGTCCAAGCGCGAGGTGATTCTGGTCGGAACCAGGCCGGCGGCGCCCGGCGGCGCGGCGGCCTTCGCCGAGTTGGCCCGGCATATCGCCGCCGGTTCGACGGCGATCTTCCCTGCTCCCGAAGTGTTCGCCGCCGAGCCGGATCAACCGACGGCCTGGCTCCCGCTGGTGCGCAAGGGTACGCTGGCGCCGATTGAGGGCTGGCTCTACTTGAAAGACGAATGGGCCAAGCGGCATCCGATTTTCGACGGCTTGCCTTCCGGCGGGCTGATGGACTACGGCTATTATCGCGAGATCATTCCCGATTTGGTCTGGCAGGGTCAAGATCCGCCCGTCGAGGCCGTGGCCGGGGCAATCAAGGCTTCACAGGACTACAGTTCGGGCCTGATGGTTTCGGTTTACAACCTGGGCGCCGGCCGCTTCGTGCTCAACACGCTGCGGATCCGTGAAAGCCTGTCGGGCAATCCGGCGGCCGAACGACTACTGCGGAACATGCTGCGTTATGCCGCACGCGACGTCGAGGAACCCGTAGCAAGCCTACCGGCGGATTTCGACCGGCAACTCAGGGCCATGGGATTCTTGCCGCGGAAGAAGAAAACGGAAACGGTTGAGACATACAAAAACCAGGAAACATGATGATGGATAGGTTTTCGTTGGAGTCCCTATTGGACACCCTTGGACATCGAAAACAATTCTTGCATCCCTTGGCTGCGAAATTACTGGCCAGAAGATCGGGAAAGATGCCCAATGTCGTCCAGGGTATGACTATATAAACGAAGGAACCTGCCCATGTTGAAGACTCTCGTTCAAACGATTACCGACGCGGGCAAAGCGTCCGAAGTGCTTGCCTTGTCGGATGACTCCCGGCTCTTATTGTTGCCCTACGGCGCAAGGGTTTTGGGATTATTCGCCGGCGACGGCCGAGAAAATTTTCTCTGGACCAATCCGCTGCTGGAGACGGGCCCGACGGCCCGATCGCTCTTCGCCGGCAGCGGTTGGCACAATACGGGCGGGGATCGCACCTGGATCGCCCCGGAACTGGACACGTTTTTTCGCGACGCCACCTTTACCGAGTATTGGCAACCGCGGCAGCTCGACATGAGCGAGTACGCCGTGGAGCGCGCCGGCGGCGGCTACCGGTTGTCGCGGGAAATGACGCTGCACTTGGCGCGGTCGAATCGGGATGTTAATCTTCGACTGACAAAGTGGTTCGGGCCGGCCGCCAATCCGTTGCGCCACGAACGAGACCTAGCGGCCGTCGCCCGCTCGATCCGCTACGCCGGGTACACGCAACGGACCACGCTGCAATCGCTTGCTCCTGAAGGCGCCGAGCCGCCGGCGGTCGGCATCTGGAACCTGCTCCAGCTTCCGCCGGGCGGCGAGATGATCGTGCCGCTCTACTGCCGCGGCACTCCGCAGAAATGTTTCGGCGACGTGCCCGCCGAGAGCCTGATTCTGGAAGATCGACTGCTGCGGGTGAAGATCGACTTCGGCGGTTCGCACAAGATTGCGATGAAGGCGGCGGTGCTCTGCGGTCGGGCGGGATACGTGTACGGCGGCGGAGACCGGTGGTCGCTGGTCATCCGGAATTTCTTCGCCAATCCGTCGGGAACGTACGTCGACGTGCAGCGGCATGATCCCGAGGATTTTGGGTACGGTTTTCAGATGTGCCGCGTGGACGAAGTAAACTTCGGCAGTTTCTGCGAGTTGGAGTACCATGCCCCCGCGCTGAGTGCATTGCCCGATCCGGTTCGAAGCGAGGACGTCTCGCAGGTGTGGGCGTTTCGCGGCCCGCGCGAAGCGATTGACGTCGTCGCGCATATCTTGCTGGGAGCGTAACGATGAGCCTCTCATTGATCGACGCGGACGTGCCCCTCGGTTCCTTAGGACTCTGGTGGCTGGGCCAGGCGGGCTTCGCCTTTAAAACCTTCGGCGGCAAGATCGTTTATCTCGATCCGTATCTCTCCGACGCGGTCGAGCGGTTGTTCGGCTTCAAGCGTCTGGCGTCGCCGCCGATTGCCGCCGAGGAAGTCCGGGCCGATCTGCTCGTGCTGACCCACGAACACGCCGACCATTTGGATCCGGACACGGTGCCGATCATCGCGCAGAACAATCCCGACTGCCGGTTCGCGGCGCCGGCCGGGTGCGCCGAAGGACTGGCCGCCGCGGGAGTGTCGGGCAAGGCGTTCGTCGTGCTGGAGCCGGGGCGGCAATACAAATTTCCCGGCGTTACGATTCACCCGGCAAAGGCCGACCACGGCGATCTGTCGGACACGGCGTTGTGCCTCGTCCTGGCATTCGGCAATCTTCGCGTCGCCTGCACGGGCGACACGGGATTTCGCCCGCAGTTGCTCAAACCGCTGTACGCGACACGGCCCGACGTGCTTTTGCCGTGCATCAACGGCGAGTTCGGCAACATGGGACACCTCGACGCCGCCAGGTTGACCCAAGCCGCCAGGCCGCGCTACGCCATTCCCTGCCATTTCTGGACCTTTGCGGAGCACGGCGCCGCCGATCCGAGCGGCTTCCTCCACGCCTGCCGTTGCCTCTGTCCCGAGACCCAATCGCTGCTGCTCCGCCCCGGTGAACGATTTTTAGTTCCGCCGGAAGCAATAAACGATCCACCCACTCCTTAAAATCAAGAGTTCAGCCATGAAAGTAGACCTTTCCGGAAAAGTAAGCCTGGTCACCGGCGCCGCCCGGGGAATCGGCCGGGCCATTGCTGATGCACTGGTTGCCAGCGGATCGCTGGTTGTGTATGCCGATTGTCTCGACGCGGATTCCGCCGCCCGGAAATCCCCGGGCGCCTTGGCCTTGCGGATGGACGTCACCCGCCGCGCCGAGATCGACGCCGCTCTGGAACGCACCGTCAAAGAATTTGGACGTCTGGACATCCTGGTGAACAACGCGGGCGTCAATACGCTCCAGCATCGCGTGACGGTCGACGAGTTTCCCCGCGAAGAGTGGGACCGCATCCTAGCCGTCGACCTGACGGGACTGTACGAGGTCAGCCAAGCGGCGGCGCGGATTATGCGGAATCAGCGGTCGGGGCGTATCATTAATATTGCTTCGATCATCGGGCTTGTTCCCATGCGGCTCCAGTGCGCCTTCGCCGCCGCGAAAGCGGGAGTGGTCAACTTAACCAAGGCCATGGCCCTCGAACTGGGACCTTGCGGCATTCTGGTCAATGCCGTCGCTCCCGGCTCCATTCTCACGGAAGTGACAAGGCAACTGTTCTACGGCGCGGACGGCCAGTTTAAAGACTCGGCGCAACGGCTGCTCGACCACGTTCCTCTTGGTCGTCCCGGAACCCCCGAGGAAATCGCCGTGGCGGTTCTCTTCTTGGCGGCGCCGGAAAACACCTACACCCACGGCCACGTTCTGACCGTCGACGGCGGCTGGACGGCCGGCTATGCCCGCGAATTCTGAGCAATCCCCGCGGTCAGAAGCCTCTTCCAACAGACTCTCCACATGGCGATTGCAACAAGTGTTTGCACGGAAGCATCGGGGAACAAGGTTTTCGACGGGAAGCACCGATGTCTTGACGTTCATCGGTGCAGGTCCGAAGCGATCAGCGCTTGGGTGAATCGGGCGCTGCTGACCCGCATGTCTTCGCGAGCCTTGCGTTCCGCCCCGTCGGCATCCCCGGCACAAATCAATTGGAGCAACACGCGGTGATCGTTAAGGATGCTCTGCATGCGCTGGACGGCGTCCTCATGCGCCGGCGTGGGGCGTCCAACGGCCGAAGGATAGAGATAAAAGAGGTAATGGCATTCCGTTAACATTAATTTCAGCAGGCGCGCAATCCGGTCGTTGTGACTGGCATCGGCCAATGCCGCGTGGAATGCGTGGTCGAGATCCGCCCAGCGCTGGGAACCATAGTCGCCGATTTCGCTCTCGCTTTGGTTGCAGATCATTTCCATCCGGGTAATGTCGGCGTCGTTCGCCGCCCGCGCGGCGGCCCGGGCTGCGCCGCCCTCCAACAATTCGCGCAACTCATAGAGTTGCCGGGTCTCCTCCGCCGTGTATCTCCGCAATCGCACGCCCTGGCCGTTGAGTCCGTCCACCAGAAGCCCTTGCCCCGCGAGTTTGCCGAGCGTCTCGCGGATGGGAATCCGGCTGACGCCCAATTGGTCCGCCAGAACTTTTTCCACGACCTTGCTCCCCGGCGGCAGCTCGCCGGAAAAAAAGATGTGCCGGACGACGCGGTCGTATATCGATTCACCGCTCAGATCTTTGGACATCACCGAAACTCTTCCGCCATGGAAATCGCGTCTACTCGAAGGATGAGTTCATCATAACATGAAGATACGGCGGGGATATAGATTCCGCCCCTGGGGACGGGCACGAATATTCAATGAGGATAATCCCATCCAATGTCAGTCCCACTTAGTAAATGAGCAAAAAACAATGAATACGACCCAAAATAACCTATATGGGTGGTGTGCTATAAATATTAAAATATAATTGGAATTAGATCGTTGACATAAATTATACAATGGTATACACTCAAGATATCAACTGCCACTTTACTCCTTCATCACAATTTGCTTTGGATCGAGGCAGCGGTTTTATTGATTGTACGTAAGGTGTAGTCTTTTCGAAGACCTGCCCGTTCTTTTACTATTTGCGATTAACGACCAATTGACAATGGCGTCGATCGGAAGGTCTTCAGGAAAGCATTGCAACGCCTTGCATGTATTTGCATGAATACATAAGTATTCTGCAAACCGGCGTTTTCGAGGTGCAGACCGTTGACAGCGATTCAACTCAGATGACAAGTTCTCGCCTCGCATTGCCGCAGACGATTAAATGCTTCTCAGGTTGAGAAAGGATAGGGAAAGAGGAAGTAGTCTTTGTTGGTTTCCACTTCTCAAGGAGACACATTATGAACACTCACTTGAAAATTGTTTTCACGATAGTTTTATTGTGGGGTTGGGGCGTCATGGCCTCCGCCGACACCGTTCAATTCCAGGAGGATATTAGTCCCGACACCTCCTACCAATGCCTTGCGACGTACATTCGCGACACGGGTGATGAGAACAAGGGGGAAAATACAACGTGGCAACTCGGAACAACCGGCACGAGTATTATGCGTTGCCTGCTGGGGTACGATATTTCCGACATCCCCGCGGGTTCAATCATTAACAGCGTCACCGTGACGGTATCGCCACGTCATGTTGACACGAGCTCGACTGATGCGGATTTCACGATTAATGTACACGAGGTTCCGAATCATGATTATACGGAATCATCGGTGACTTGGTTGAATCGATATATGGGCGATGATGAAACCGCTTGGACGAATCCGGGCGTCGACTACGATAGCGCCGTATTGTCAAGTCTCACGCTCAATCCGCTACATTGGGTGGATGGAGCGGCCAATCCACCGACGGCCCCCGCTGACGACGTTACTCATGTCTTTGCCAGTTCGTCGGCATTTGTCGCCGCGGCACAAGATGCTCTGGATAACAACCATCGGTTAGATGTGCTTCTGAAATTATCGCCTGATGGCGAAGCATCCTCGACACGGGTCCTCTTCCCCTTTGCGGGAGACGAACCGCAGACCAGTGCTTCTGGCACCCAACGTAAAACGGTCCAAGCGCAGGCCCCCATTTTGACGATCGATTACACTCCGGTTCCGGAACCGGCGACGTGGCTGCTTTGCAGCGTGGCGGCGTTGGGCTGGCTGGGATACGGCATCCGCAAAAAGGCGTAGAAGCGGATCGTGGGAGATTGTACTGAGTAATCCTTTTGCTAGGCCTGGAGGAAGGGAGTCATCCCGACCTCCGGGCTGTTTTTTTGCTTAGCGGTTGTTCAAGAATAACTTTGAAGATTTTCTGAAAATCAGCCCTCACCCCCTGCCCCTCTCCCAAAGGGAGAGGGGAGTTGTTTTTAGACAGTTTCCTATTTCCGGTCCCAATAGGTCATCCCGGTGATTTTCCGCGGATCGGGAGGTGGGCTGAGGAAACTGGCGACGTAACCGACCGCCACGGTCACGACGCATCCGATGATGTTGATCCACAAGAATGAAAGCTGTGGTTCTCCTGCCGGAAGCGGAAAGAAATAGTACGGCGCCATGACCGCCAAAGCGGCGGCCAAGCCGCTCCCCACGCCGATCCAAATCCCCAGGGAATTCGTCCGCCGGGAGAGGATTCCCAACAAAAAGACGCCCAGGAGAATTCCCCCAAAGAGTCCGATGGTCGCTTCAGATACGTTAAGCAGGGAATTCCGGCCTTCTTCGGCGCCGTAGATCCAAATGAGAAAGAAAGCACTCAATATTCCCATGATTCCCCAAAAGACGGTCAATCGCTTGGCCAGGCGGAGTTTCTGGGCTTCCGAAGCCTGTGGGCGAAACAGCCGGGAGTAAAAATCGGTGATCGAGCAGGTTGCCAAGGAATTGAGCACGGCGATCAGCGCGCCCAGCGAAGCCGCCAGGATGGCGGCGATGAGGACGCCGCCCGTTCCGGCCGGCAATTGATGGGCGATGAAGTGCGGCAGCGCGTCGTCGGGCCGCATGTCCGGCGACGCCAGTTGCGGGTGCACGTGGTAGAACCGGAACAGTCCCAATCCCAATAAAAACAAGAGGAACATCACGGGAATGCCCACCACGGTCCCCCAAACCAGGCTCCGGACGGCCTGCTTCTCGCCCCGGGTGCTGAGATAACGTTGGATGTTTACCTGATCGGCGCCGGAATAACTCAGCTTGGTGAAGAAGGCGGAAAAAATCGTGGAAAACAGGGTGGCCCTGATGAACGGATCGAAGGAATAAAACTTGGGATCGCTGAAAATGCCGAAGGTGCGGTCATGCTGATCCGCGTAGGTCCACATCGTCCCCAAACCGCCGGCGTCCGCTGCCAGGAGGACCAGCACCAGTAAGACGCCTCCCATGAGGACAATGAATTGAAAGACGTCGGCCCAAATCACCGAACTCATGCCTCCCAGGGTGGTGGTGACGGTGGCGGCCACCCCCATGATCAGGATGCCGTACACGATGTCCAATCCCGTGATCGGCTTCAGCGCCAAGGCCGAGGCGTACATGACGACGCCCAAGTAAAAGCATCGGAGGACGAGAAATAAAAAACTGGCGATGCTCCTGACGGTGACGTTGAACCGCCGTTCGAGGTATTCGTAGGCGGTGGTCAATTCGAGGCGGCGGAAAAAGCGGACAAAGAGAACGACCGCGACAGGAACGGCCGCAAGGAACAGCACGAAGCGGGGAAATATCGTCAGCCCGTGCTCGTAGGCCTCGCCCGGCACGGCGATAAAACTCACCGCGCTGAACAATGAGCAAAACAGGCTGATGGCCGCGGCAAACCAGGGCGTTTTCCGCCCGCCGAGGAAATAATCCTCGGTATTGTGCTGCCGCGACATGAAAAACAATCCGATGCCGAAGAGCACGACAAAATACACGACCAACGTGACGCAGTCGAGCGGCGAAAATTTCATGGGGCGGTTCGCTCAGCGAAAGAGGGATTGTGGACCGGATTCCAAAGAGAATATAATTTCACGAATCGGAGAAGGAAAGGAGGCGATCGCAAGATCGGAACGGTGTTTTCAGCCATGATTCATTTGCTTCCTTCTTTTCGGCGCGAGTTGCCCGTCGAATCCATCGAATGCGAGTTGGCCGTCGTCGGCGGGGGCTTGGCCGGGACCTGTTGCGCGATCACGGCGGCCCGGGCGGGCCTGCGCGTGGTCCTGGTTCAGGACCGGCCCGTTTTGGGCGGCAACGCGTCGAGCGAAGTCCGCATGGTCGTCTCGGGCGCGACGGCCTCGATGGGCAACAACAACCGCTTCGCGCGCGAGGGCGGCGTCATCGATGAGTTCCTGCTCGAAAACGCCTTCCGCAATCCCGAGGGCAATCCGGTTATCGGCGACATGATCTTGTTGGATATGGTTGCGGGGGAACCGAATCTCCGGCTGCTGTTGAACACGGCCGTTTACGACGTGGAGAAACTCGACGAGCGGACGATTGCGGCGGCGCGGGGTTTTTGTTCTCAGAACCAGACGTTGTTCGAGGTCCGCGCGCCGTTGTTTTGCGACGCCTCGGGCGACGGAATCCTTGGGTATCTGGCCGGCGCGGCGTTCCGCATGGGAGCGGAGTCGCAAGGGGAATTCCACGAAGCCTTGGCCCCGGAAGCAGCCTCCGGCGAACTGCTGGGGCATACGATTTATTTCTACTCGAAAGACGCGGGAAGCCCCGTCCGTTTCGTCGCTCCCCGGTTCGCACTGAACGATATCACGAAAATCAAACGCTGGCAGCGGATCAACGCCGCCGATCAAGGTTGCCAGTACTGGTGGCTCGAATACGGCGGTCGGCTGGATACGATCCATGACAGCGAAGAGATTAAATGGGAGCTGTGGCGGATTGTCTACGGCGTTTGGGATTATATCAAAAACTCGGGGAAATTCCCCGAGGCGGAAAATCTGACCCTCGAGTGGGTCGGCGCCGTGCCGGGCAAACGGGAAAGCCGGCGGTTCGAAGGCGACGTTATCCTGAACCAGCAGGACGTCATCGGCCGCCGCCGCTGGCCCGACACGGTTTCCTACGGCGGTTGGTCGCTCGATTTACACCCCGCCGACGGCATCTACGCCGATCGGGACGCTTGCGTGCAATGGCACGCAAAGGGGATCTACTCGATTCCTTATCGTGCGCTGTACAGCCGTAATATTCGCAATTTGTTCCTGGCGGGACGCATCATCAGTGCCACGCACGTGGCATTCAGTTCGACCCGCGTGATGGCGACCTGCGCGCACAACGCCCAGGCGGCGGGCATGGCCGCGGCGTTGTGCCGTCGTCACGGTTTGTTGCCGGCCGACGCCGCCTCGCCTCCGTGGATCGGATTGTTGCAACGGGAATTGGCGCGCACGGGCCAGTATATTCCCGGTTACCGGTTGGACAATCCCGACAATTTGGCACGGCGGATCGCGGTGACGGCATCCAGCCGGATGCAATTGCGCGAGTTGCCGTCCGACGGAACCGCCGTCACGCTTCGGGAATCCCGGGCGATGCTCCTGCCGATGGCCGCCGGATCGGTTCCCGCGATGACTTTTCCAGTCCGTGTCTCCGCGCCGACGCGATTGCTGTTCGAGCTTCGTGCGGCCGCCGAGCCGGACTGTTTTACTCCCGAAATCGTCCTTGCGCGAAAAACCGTGGATCTGCCTGAAGCCGGCGACCGGGCGGTCCGCGTCAACTTCGACGCGGCGCTCGACCGTGACCGATACGTATTCGTTTGTGTGCGGGCCAATGCGGAAGTTTCTGTGTTTTTCAGCAAGTGGATTGTGACGGGAATAGCTTCTCTCGCGCATCGCGGCCGCGCCGAAGTGAGCTGCGGCGCCGTGCAATCTCCTCCGTCGGGGATCGGCGTGGACGCCTTCGAGTTCTGGCGTCCGTTGCCGCCGCCGGAAGGACGCAACCTGGCGATGCTCCTGGAACCTGCGTTGGATGTGTTCGGTCCTGAGCAAGCCGCCAACGGAATCGCCCGTCCCAGTTCGGGACCGAACGCCTGGGTGGCGGATCCTCTCGATCCCGCGCCCACGCTCACGTTGCGGTGGGAAGCCCCGCAACGCATCGGACGGATCGAATTGGTTTTCGATACGGACCGGGACAATCCCCTGTACTGCGTGCTCTTCGGAAACGCGCCCAACGTCATGCCGCAATGTGTCCGACATTTTCGTATTTTCGACGGCCGGGAGCGGCTGCTCTACGAATGCCGGGAGAATCATCAAACGTGCGCGACGATCCGGTTTCCACATCCTATTGAAACAGACTTCCTCCAAATTGAATTGACGGCTCCCGATGAAACAACGCCCGCCGCGCTCTTCGAGGTTCGATGCTATGAGGGCGATTGATTTTTCTACCTGTTCCCGCCCCCCTTGGGATCAGACGAAAAAACTTCCCGATTTGTCGCCTTTCGCTCCGCGAAAGGAGTGGCTTTCGCGGAGCGAAAGGCGACAATTATTGATCGGTTGATCCTGACGTCAGTGCCGGACTTCCAACATGAGGTCCGTCCATTTTGTTTTCGTAGCGTCGTTCGACAAAGCGACCTCGACTTCATTGACGCCCTCCCGCAGATCGGCGGGTTGAGGTTCGGCTTCCAGCCACTCGGTCCCCTCCGGTTGCAGCTTCACGGCGCGGCCGTTCAGCGAGACGCGGATCGCATCAGCTTTTGGCGGATCGGCAAATCGCAACCGGAGTTTCAAGGTCTTGGGCTGGGTTTTCGTGAAATCTTCGCCCAGTCGGATATGGGCGGCCGCCTTTTTTCCCGGCGCGACGATTTTCGGATTGCTCGGATTGAGGGTTTCGTATTCTTGGAAAGTCCGGTAGGGCAGGTTTCCTCCATTTGCAGGGACAATTCCACGGACAGAGGCGAAATAATCCTTGTCGAGCTTTGTTAAAACCTTCGGGTTGCCCAGTTCCCGCCAAATGGGTGAAGTCGGACCGAACGTCTTCAGATCAAAAGCGTTAAACAGATACACGCCATCGGCGCCCGCCGACCAGACGTTGGCCGCCCGGCCGCGGTAGGCAAGGTTGGTCGACCGCATGTCCTTGGCCAGGTTGTCCCGGATGCGGGATTCATCCAGCGACGGATAAACCTTCACACCGTACTTATGCGCCAGTGCGACGCTGTTGTCCCAGTCGTTGAGTTGGAAATAGCCGGATACAATCAGGAGGTCGATCAAGTCGTCGGCCATCCAACCCTCAATATCCAGTCCAATGGCGCGGCAGTATTCGACGGAGTCGGGCACGCGGACGGCAATCAGGATCGGCCGGCCGCGTTTTTTCCCAACCTCGTCGGCCAGGGCGCGGATCCGACGCAAAAGTTCGGTCATCTTGGCGAGTTCCTCGTCCGTCGCCGGCCGGCCTTGCGTCGTGGAGCGGAAAAAAACCGGGTGGCGGAAGAAGTCGAGTTCCACGCCGTCCACGTCGTAGTTGCGGCAAATCTCCTCGACGAAACGCAACGCCCAATCGCGGATTTCCCGCCGGCCGTAATCCACGGCCGACCAGGCGCCGTATTGGGGGCGGTTTTTTGGCGTGCCCATCAAGTATTCGGGATGCTCGTTTTTCAGCTTGTTGAAGAGGAACCTTGCCCGGCTGAGGCCGGCCGGCTTATGGTCGTGGATGTCGTTCATGCGGAACGACCAGAAAATTTCCATCTCCTGCTGCTTCCCGAAATCGGTCATGATTTTCAAGGGATCGAGCCCTTGTTCGGCCATCGCCTGCAATTGATTATCGGGATGCGGCTCCATGCGGACTGTAAAAAGCTGCCCGACTTTCGTGAGATGCTTGAACGTGCCGAATCCGTCCGCCGTGCAATAGAAAATGCTGTCGACCTGGGTGCCCGCGAGGCCGGTGGTGCGGCATTTCAAGAAGTCCTCGACGGAGGGGCGGGTCATGTGGATCACCGCCTCGTTGCCGTCGTTGTTGTAGATGATCCGCCGTTGCCGGTCCGCCGCCGGCTTGCGCCAGGCCTTCATCGAGGCGGCCGGAGTCCCGGGATGCCCGGAGGGGGGAGGGGAGGAGGATTCGCAGCGGGCGCCGACGGCGCAACAAGGGAAGAGCAGAAGCAACGCCCACAGTTTGAAAAAACGGCGGTTCAGGGAGAACGGGAATCGCTTCATGGATGACTCCTTGCAGAATGTCGAACGTGATGCGTTTTCGTAGATGGTCCGGCAGCAATCCCGGGAGACGACGACTTCCCTTCAAAATCTGGAAAAACCGCGTTACTCCTCGACGAAATCACGGGCGGATTGACGGCCGGTGACCTGGAGATGGGCAATGGCGACCCGCTCCGCATTTTTGGCGTCCGCCTTGCGGATCAGATCCAGGATGGTCCGGTGGTCTTCCCAAACCCGGATGACGTGCGCCGAAATTTCCTCGGGCATTTTCGTTTTCAACCGCGAGGAGGGAAGCACGTAAAACACGTAGTGGCACTCGGTCAGCAAATGCTGCATGGTGTCAATCAATCGTTCGTTGTGACTGGCGGCGGCCAGCGCGTCGTGAAATTGATGATCGAGCCGGTCCTGCAACAGCCAACTGAAATTATGGATGTTCTCCCGGGCTTGCTGGTAGATTTGTTCGAGGCGAGTTAGGTCTTCGATGTTGGCGTTCCGGGCGGCCAACCGGGCCGCGCCCCCCTCGAGGATCTGCCGGTATTCGATCAGTTGCCGGATGTCGTCGGGCGTGTAGTAGCGGGTGCAAGCGCCCTCCCACTTGTCGCCGCCCACGAGCAATCCCTGGGCCAGCATCTTGCGGAGGGATTCACGCACGGGAATGCGGCTGACGCCCAATTCCTTGGCCAATTCCCGTTCGACCAAACGCTCCCCCGGCGCCCGCTCGCCCGAAAACACCAGTTTCATCAGGCGGTCATAAACGCTCGAATTGTCCGAAACGTCTGAGAAAGGCATAATCTTAAAGCTCCATGATGCGAACGTGGTCTAAAATGACTTCGTCGAATTCGGTGGGCGGCTGAAAACCGGGCATCAAACCGTTCGCATGTTCCAGCCAGCCGCGGTGTTGAAGGATCCGTTTGAGGGAGTAGGTAAAATACGAGAACGACACCGACGAAAACGGATGATGGAAAATCTGGCTCAAGGCCGTGATTTGCCGCTGGTGAATCTCGGCCTCGGTGGCGTTGCCGCTAAAATGGGCCCGATACAAAGCGACGTGCCATTCGGGAGACACATTGGCCAACGCGCTGACGCAACCCCCGGCGCCGATTTTCAGGCTGTCCAGAAAGAGATTCTCGTGGCCTTGGAAAATAGCAAAATCCGTGCCGGCAGTCGCGTCGATCAGGCGCTGCAATCGCGTCATATCGTTGCTGGTGTCTTTCACAGCCACAATATTGGGATGTTGACTGAGTTCAGCGATCGTTTCCACGTCGTACCAGGAAGGCATCCGCTTGTGGTGGTAAATCGCTAGGGGGATCGGGCTGGCGTCAGCCGCCGCGCGGGTATAAGCCGCCAACTCGGGCTGGCTGAACTTGAAAATCATCGGGGCCATGATCACGGCCACGTCGGCGCCGTCTTCGGCGGCGTTTTTCGTGTAACGGATGGTTTGTTTCAGCCCCAAACCGGTAGTGCCGACGTAAAGCGTTGCTCGGGCTCCCACCCCTTCCCGAGCGGCAACCGTCAGCGCCCTGCGGTCGTCCTCATCCAAAAAGGGCATCTCGCCGGTCGATCCCAACACGAAAATGCCATGACATCCGTGATCGGTCAGGATCCGACAGAGCCGCCTCGTGGCTCCGGGGTCGACTTCGCCAGTGGGAAGACACGGTGCAATGATAGCCACCACGACTCCACCGTACTTTACACGTGGTTCCTGGGCAAGGTCGACGTTCCTGACCTTCATCCTATCGTGGATTTTTCTCGATTCGTCGGTAGTTTTGAGCATTTGTGGTATACATCCAATGAGATAATGGGACTTTGCCACCCACCTTTTGGGGCTATTTATGTTTGAAAGCGAACCATGGTTTGTGCATTTATTATATCGTCATTTCCGGCTATTTGGCATCGCTTCGCAAAAATCTGAATATTTCGCTTTGGGATGCAGAAATTTATTTTTGGAAAGTAATTGACAAACAAGGTATACCTTGTTATTCTAATTAAAGTCGCTCGTGAATACAACTCATTTCCTGGGAAAAATGAATTATTCCTGAAATACATTGTGATTCCCCTGATTCTTATCAAAGATTTATAGGATTTGATTTGTTTTAGATGTATACCATTACAGCTTATTGAGCTGATTTCACTCAAGAAAACAGTACGTTGATATTCCTTTCTTTTGAGTATCGGTTCGTTTTCATCGGGCACCGAATGCCCGGCAAGTTGCCGCGGCTCAAACGGGTCGCGGGATAGTCTTTACCGGAATAGAAGAGGCAAGCCGTCAACGGAGCAGAAGAGGCAAGCGCGAGAGAGTCCGGTCCTTTTAATAACCAACTTGTATCGGCAACAGCCAACCATTCGCACGATATACCCCGGTATCGGTTGCGGAGGGAAAGATTTTTTTGCGCTGTTGTCATCCAATCTTGGTTGATATTACCAACATTTTTGTCTCGGAGGTGCCTTATGAACTTGTTTTCTTGCAGAAGCAAATGGAGTATTCCGAGTCTTCTCGGCCTGTTTTCAATCCTGATTGCATGCAGCGGCGCTTTCGCCGGTACATGGACCTGGGACGATGTCGGTTTGCCCGGCAGTACCTGGGATACCGATGGGCAATGGACCACATCGGGTTATCCAGATCTTTTTCCGGGCGACGGCGTAGGAGTGGATGATCTCGTCTTTAGCGCCAGTTCGAATACCACCTTCTGGTTCAACTCCCCCGGTACGAGTGAAACTGCAAGATCCTGCACGTTCGATTCAGCCGCTCCGGCTTACACGTTTACGGAAGCGACGCTTGATTCCAAAGGTATGACATTTGGCGACGGCTTAACCACCACGACCATCTGGACCAATGATAGTACCAACGTTCAAACCTACGGCGAACGTATCACTCTATTGAATGGAATCGTCAACCTCGGCAATGGCGATGGTACGGGCGTTTCTTTGAAGACCGTGGACAGTGGTCTTACGAGCGGTTCGTACCTCTATCTTGGAGGGCTTGGCACAGCCGTCGGCTATACAATTGATGTAACCATCAACGGTCCCGGAACAATGGAAATCGCCGGTGAATTGAAGGGTGGGTACGGTACTCACTATTTAACCCTCAACACCGACGTCATCATCGATGGCTGCTGGACGCCTTCAACGAATTCCAAGGTCGGGACCTTGTACAAAAACGGCCCCGGCACGTTGATCTTCAATGGAAACACAGCGTATGGGGGCAATTTGGCCAACGGTAAAGCCATGAACGTCAACTATGGCGCCGTCCGCCTCCGCGGCGCCTCCGGCTTGGGAACTTCAGGTACGGTCACCATGCCGGGCGGTGAGTTTACCGGCCGATTGGAATTAGAGAACAATATTACAATGCCCTCCTCCAACGGCAAATCGATTACCCTCAAAGGCCGCGATTATACGAATGACGCGGTGGCATTACTGAATTACAGCGGCAACAACACTGTTGAAAAAACCATCAATCTCTCTTCCGGCGACGAATTTAATTACAACATCGGATCCGCCTCCGGCACGTTAACGATCTCCTCCGACCTCGTTCATGACAACACCGGATTCGGCGTCCTCAACTTCAGCGGTGCGGGAAACATCGAGGTTTCAGGGAGCATTACCGACGACAGCATCAGCGGCATCGTCGCCGCGGTTCGGAAATTCGGCGATGGCACCTTGACCCTCAGCAGCTTCGGCAACACGTTCACCGGCCCCCTCGTGGTTAAAGGCGGCGCCGTGGTGGTCTCGGGTTCGACCTCCTACACGTCGGCCTATCACGTCGGCAGCGGTACACTCGATGTCTCCACGATGGGGCTCTCTCTGTGGAGCGGGCAAACGCTCAGCGGCAGCGGCACGGTTACAGGGAACGTGTCTCTCTACTCCAACACCGTCCTTGCGCCGGGCAACACCGACGGCGATCCCACTTCTGCTGGCATTGCGTTTACCGCTACCCCCGGAACCCTCACCCTAAACAACGATCTGTACGTCGACGGCGGAACCCTCCAGTTCGATCTGGACAACGTGAATACCATCGGCGGCGGAGTCAACGATTTGATCTCCATGGGAACCGACGAGTTCAGCGGCAATCTCTCGCTTTGGGGCGGAACCGTCGACATCCATATGATCAGCGGCTCGTTGAAGACGGACACCTATCGGTTGATCGATTACACCGGAAGCCTCTCCGGCGGTGCTTCCTATCTCTCACTGACGGGCACTCCGCCCGCAGGCAGCCGGCAAAGCTTTGCCCTCGACGACTCCGTGGCACATCAAATCAACCTCGTCATATCCGGCGAGGACCCGAAAGATTTGACTTGGGTTGGTGACGGGACGGCCAACGCTTGGAACTTCACCGCCATGAACTGGACCGACGGCTTGATGTCGGAAAAATTCTATAACGGCGACTCCGTCACCTTCAACGACTCCGGCGCCAATAATCCTCCTGTCAATCTCACGGGTACCTTGGAACCCAGTTCCATCACCGTGAACAATCCCACCAAGGCTTACACCTTCGGCGGCACCGGCGCCGTGAACTGTTCCGGCGGATTGACCAAGGAAGGCGACGCCAAATTAACGATCGCCAACGACGGCCCCAACACCTTCGGCGGAATTCAGATCAACGCCGGCACGGTGGCGTTCGCTCAAGGCAGCGACTCCGAACTGACCGAAGTCGTCAGCGGCTCAGGCACCCTGAGTTATGAAGGGACTCACGTTCTCACGCTCTCGGGAGCGAACACCGGTTTCACCGGATCCGTCGCCGTGGTTACGGGCACCGTGAAGGTCGGCAACGCGGCCGCACTCGGCGACACTGTGAGCGGCACCGCCGTTTCGGACGGCGCCACGTTGGACCTCAACGGTACGGATGTCGGCAGCGAGTCGATTACCATCCAAGGCGCGGGCGTCGGCAGCAACGGCGCACTGGTTAACACGAATATCGACCGCGCCGACGTCGGCAGTGTGTCTCTTGCCGCCAACGCTACCGTCGGCGGGACCGGCACCAACGATCGAACCCAAGGCTTGCTGAGCATCAACAATATGCAAGGCAACAACCATAATTTGACCAAGGTCGGAAGCAATACCGTCCAATTCGACGATTCGGGAGAAACCGCCCTCGACGATATCGCCCTCAACGAGGGCAATTTGCTGTTCTACGGCACGGCGACCCTCGGTAATCAGACCAAAAAAGTAACGATTGCCAACAATGCCATCCTCAGTTTTTACGACACGACCGCGACCCATGAAAAACCGATCGAGATCGATTCCACCGGTGGTCAGATCGCCGGTTGGAAAGGCACCAATACGGTGGATTCCCCCGTTACCATGAACGGGAATCTCACCCTGTTGATCAACGAGGGTTCGCTGACTCTAAACGGCGCTCTGACCGGAACCGGCAACTTGGATCGGAATAATCCACCGGGCATAACCGGCGTGGGAACGGTCTATCTGGTTTCCGACGACAACGATTATACCGGAACCACGACCATCACCTCCGGCAACTTGTCCGTCGGCACCGGCGGAGCGACCGGTTCGCTGGGCGGAACGGGCGACATCACGCTCGGCGACAGCGGAACCCTGCGATTCTATCGCTGGGGAACGGTCGATGTTTCACGGAACATCGTCGGCACCGGCACAACGGATGAAGCCGTCCGCTATGGTTACGGCAATCATCTCAACTTCCAAGACGCCGTGTACAACGTGTCGGGAAATAATTCTTATACCGGAGACACGTGGGTTCGGGGCGGCACGGTCGTCCTCTCGAACGCCACCGGATTGGGCGATGCCATCGGCAAGACCGTCATTGACAACGATAGCGACGTCATCGCATGCGTCGCTCTCAGCGACGGCATCACCGTCGCCGAAAATTTCGAAATGCAGCCCCGAGCCTCCTACCAGCCCATCAATACCACCTACGCGCCCCACATTCAAAATCTCAGCGGCCACAACACGTTGACGGGAATAGTCGGCACCGGTACCGGCGGAGGCGGCAGTCAATACACCATCAGTTCCGAAGGAACGGAAACCGGTGATTTGCTGACTATCTCCGGCAGCATCCTTTGTGAACGGCCCAATGCCTCCTGCGGCCTGTGGCTCCGCGGCCCCGGAAAGGGCGAAGTTACAGGCTCGATCAGCATACTTACAGATTGCAATTGGACGAATTTGGCCATCGCCGACGGCGGCACCTGGACCTTCTACAATACCAATTACTACTCCTGCGAAACCACCATTGTGGACGGCACCTTGGCGCTGGGAAATATCGGGGGAGTGAACGGAACCTTGGGCTCTAGCCCGTTGCTCGTCCTCGAAAGCTCTTCATCGACGCTCGATCTGAGCGGAATGTCGGGCGCAACAACTCTCGATATGTCGTACGGTATGGAGAACGTCATAGGCGTCGGAGCGATCAACGGTAACGTCTCGACCGGCTTTTCTTCGCAGATTTCCCCCAGCGGACCCATGACGGCCACCGTCCTCGGTGAGGTCTCCGAGATCAACCTGGCCGGCGGCACGTTGAACATCCAGGGAGATCTGGTTTCACCCTACGGCGGTGAAAGCCTGATCTTCAAGCTGACCGACGACACCGTCAACAATGATAAAATCGCCGTCAGCACTGCCGTGAATCTCAATGGTTATTCCCTGACAAAGGTGCTCGTCGTCCCCGGCGGCACGTTGGCCGGCAACTATACGCTGCTCACTGCGTCATCGATCAACGTCGGCATCAACGGCGGCGGATTTGTACTGGATCCCAATCACAATACCCGGTACTCGATGAGTCTGTCCCTCAACCCGACGCTTAATCCGACTTCCCTGGTGCTGTCCGTCGACAGCTCAAATAAGACCCTGACCTGGACGGGCGGCAACGGCACGACCTGGAACTCCGTGGCCTGGGACGGCTACGGTTACTCGGGCGGCATATATAACTGGCAGGACGTCAACCCGGACGATGAGATGTTCTATCAAGGCGACGACGTCGTCTTCGGCGACGGGCCGACGAACACCATCATCGATCTGAGCGGCACGCTCTATCCCGCCTCGGTCACGGTGAACTCCTCGCAGGATTACACATTCCAAGGCGATGGCCGGCTCTCCAGCGTATCGAACATCAGCAAGAGCGGCTCCGGCACGCTGACGATCGCCAACACCGGCAGAAACGATTACACCGGCACGGTGACCATCACCGGCGGTACCCTGATACCTGGTAAATACGCTTTGGGAAGCACCGCCGGCGGCACGATCGTCAACGGTGGAACGCTGGACCTGAATGGCTACTACACTTTCCGCCAGGAACCGATCAGCGTGCAAGGAGCCGGCGACGCCAGCGACGGCGCCATCGTCAACAACCATTCGGACCAAACCTCCGGCGTAGATCCCTATCTGTATTACGTCACACTGACCGGCAACGCCACGATCGGCGGAACGTACGATTGGTCGATTCAAGGCAAGGTCCCCGCCGGAAGCGGATGGGATCCCGGGTATCTGGACGGCGGCAGCACGAACCACTTCGCCTTGACCAAGGCCGGAGCCAACGATATCGAATTGGCCGACTTGGGCGACACGAACTTGGGTGACATCAACGTCACGGAAGGCACGCTGACCGTCTCCGGCAATACGGACTTGGGCGCCTCGACGCTGACCCTTTCCGGCGGTGCCAAATTCAAGCTCTCCGACGCCACCGAAACCGTCCAAAAAACCCTGGACGTGGCCGCGACCGGCGGCGTGATCGATAACGACTCCGGCGACAGCACGATTGCCGGCACCGGCGGCACGCTGGACGGATTACTGACGGTGCTGACGGCCAGTGAGACGACGTTGACCCTGGGCAATGCCCTTTCGGGAACCGGCGGTCTGGCCAAAGTGGAAGATGGAACGTTGGTCCTCAGTGGCGCCAATACCTACGAGGGCGTTACCACGATCACGGGAGGCGTCCTGGAGTTGGTCGCCGGCGGACAGATCGATACGGATTCACTGATCATCAACACCGCCGAACTTCACGTCACAAGCGGTTCCCATACGGTCGGCGTGATTGAAGGCACGGGCACGACGTCCGTGGTCGGCTCGGCCAGCCTTACGGCCACGAGCATCATGCAAGGGACTTTGATCATCGGCAGCGGAGGAGGAGCAGCCGCCGCGGCGGCACCGGTTCCTGAGCCTGCCACGTGGTTGCTGCTGATGTGCGGGTTGCTCGGTTTTGCGGGTGTGCGAAAAATTCGCTTCCGCTGATCGAGACCTCCGGAACAGCGAAGCGGTTTATATTTCGCCGTGGCGGATGGGCAGGGAACCCCTGACCATCCGCCCGGCGGGATAATACGGAATGCATTGAATGACGGGGCATTGGTCCTGGGATGGTTTGAGAACGTATGAGACGGGATAAAAATCAATCTGGAAAGCGTTCGGAAGGCGGCTTTACGTTGGTGGAGTTGTTGGTGGTGATCGCCATTATCGGTATTCTGATCGCGCTGTTGTTGCCGGCGGTCCAGGCGGCCCGCGAAGCCGCGCGTCAGACGCAGTGCCGCAACAACTTGAAGCAGATCGGCACGGCGATCATGAGCTATGAAACGAACCGCCAGACATTTCCTCCCGGACGTTGGAGTCGCGATGGATATGCTGGGCCTGATCGAAGTGAAAGTGACTATATTCCCGGGTGCCACCGCTATTATTCCAGCGTCAATGCCATCTTCTTGGTGTTTCCGTATCTCGAATTCAATTCGATTTATAAACAAGCCCATTTCCCTCCGATAATCGACTCCAATTGGGTCGTTCGTCAACGGCCGTCGGTCTTCGTTTGTCCCTCGGACACCGCTCGACCGTTCCGAGACGCCACATCGATCGATAAGGCCGTCAGCAGTTACGCCATGATGTCCGGAAGCAACGGCCCCCCGTCGATCGGCACCAGCGTCAAATATAACAATAACGGGATGTTTTTCTATTGCAGGGCGATCCGCGCCAAAGAAGTCGTCGACGGCCTGAGCAACACGATATTTTTGGGCGAGGTGTACGACGGCCATTTAGTCGAACAAGATGCGATGTTATACACCGGCACCCGGCACGCCATGCTCCGTTCCACGGTCAATCCCATCAATACGCCCCCGGGCAAAGGACTGCACTACGGCGACATGAACGGCGCCTTTTGCAGCCGGCACCGTGGAGGAGCGCACTTTCTCTACGGCGACTGCCGCGTGGAATTCTTAAATGAAAATATTGATCCGGACGTCTATGACGCGATGGGGACGCGAAACCGGAAGGATAAAGCCCACGAATGAACCTCCTCCAGTTGAAATATCGGATGGTGACGTGGAGCGTGGGGCTCCTGTTGCCGACCGTCTTGGGCTGCGGCGACAGCCGGCCGGCACGCGTCCCCGTCTCCGGCCGGGTGCTGATCGACGGCAAGCCCTTGGAGACCGGTTTCATCCAGGTCTATCCCAAAGGAAACCGTCCCGCCTCGTCCCCCATCGCCTCCGACGGCAGCTTCACTCTGACCACCTTCGACGACCATGACGGTTGCGTGATTGGCAAACATCGTGTTGCGGTGCAGCCGCAAAAAGTCATCAATGCGACGACCACGAAGTGGTTCGCCCCGAAGAAATATACAAACCGCAAGACCTCGGGTCTGGAGATTGAAGTCAACGGGCCGCGCGACGACTTGGAAATCAACCTCACCTGGCAGGGAAGCGGACACGACAAACCCTACGTGGAGGTGGAAAAAGGAGTAGTCGAAGAAAATATCGAGTAACGTTTCCCTAAAGAAACGTCGGCACCGGCCGGCGTATTACCCATACAAGGTCTGAAATCGTTTTTTGACTTTTCACATTGAGAGGATCGGAGGCAGCGGATTCTAAACGAGAGAGGAGGCGTCAAGAGTGGCGGCGGTCCTTGGCGATCGCGCCGCTGGTTACAGGCAAGTTTAGCAACCTAGCAAAAGGATCCGAAAAATGAAATCTTCTATCGTTTGGGGAGGGCTCTTTCTGGCCCTCATCGCCCTTGGAGCCGTGACTCCGACAGTTTACGGCGATCTCATCACCACGGGGCTTGTCGGCCGTTACGAAACGGTCGGCACAAACCCATACACCGAGTCTGAGGGAAGGGTCAGTTCGTGGAACGACCAGGCCGGAACCGCGGAAGATGCCACGCAGTCAAACGGGGATAAGATGCCCTACCTGGTGACAAACGCCACCCCGACCGGTCAAGCCGCCTTGGACTTCCGGGCCACTTCTACCAGTTCCTCAGTCAACCAGTATGTGACGACGGGGGCAGTCACCGATCTGGATCATGCGACAAACCAAACTTGGTTCGTCGTGTTCAAACTGGACTCCATGTCTTGGTCGCAGTTTTTGCTTAGCAGCCAGACATCGACAGGCGCCACGAGGACGGGCGTCAACTATAGCAACACCGCCGGTGGGCTGAAAAGCTATTACCGCAATAGCAGCGGCGGCCAGGTTAGTTCACTTCAACCGGACAGTAGTCTCAATACAGACGACTGGTACATGGTCAGTGTGGTCGTGGAGGACAACGGTGAGGACGCCGGCACGATCACAAGTTGGCTTAACGGAGGCAACGAGGTGTCCACCGCCTTCGAGGCCCCAGATCCCAGTGATCTCGGCACATGCGATTATCTCCGGATGGGGCGTGCAGCTTCCTCTTCCGCCACTAATTATTACGATGGCATGCTGGCCGCGGTGTTGGTCTACAACACCAACTTAAGCACGTCCGATCGCCAAGCGGTCGAGTCGTACCTCCGTGAGACCTATATCGTTCCCGAACCGGGTACGCTGGCCTTGCTGGCCACGGGCGCCCTCGGACTGCTTTATGGTGTGTGGAAAAGACGGACAATAACGAGATAAATTCCCTCAGCAACTTTTCGGTGTACCCTCGGATAAGCAACTCGGTTGCCATGCGAGACGTCTCATGATGCTCGCATGGCTGCCGATGCTTGTCCAAGTGGGAATGTGTTTGCGCTTTCCCCCTAAGATGTGCGCCTTTGCCGTCTTGGGGTGAAACATTACGCTCGGCGCCCGATAAAGCGATCTGCTGTTGACAACACGATGGCAGGTTATCGAGAGGGAGTTTGGAAGCGCGTCAGGATCTGCCTGCCAGCAATTGCTTGGGATTCTGGTAGAGCAACCGTTCGATTTCCAATTCTCCCAGCCCTAATTCCGCGCGTAACAGGCCTGCAATCTGCGGCATGGTGGCGGTAGATCCCGCGAGGGAATCCTTTTCAGGGCAGCGGGCGATCCGATCCGCCCCGATCTCGATGGTCCGAGCGCCCAAGGTATAGCGGCCAGGTCCGAGCCGGGCGGCGGCCATCGCGTCGGTCACCACCACCGCCCGATGAGGCCCCACGAAGTCGAGGTAATTCATTAAAACGTAGGGCGGGATGTGGACGCCGTCAGCAATGAAAGCGAACCACAAGCGATCGCGGAGGCTCAAGGCGCGTTGAAGGACGTTGTCGTGCCGCGGGAGCGTCGGCGGGCAACCGTTGCCAAAATGTGTGAACAGGCTCAGGCCGTTGTCGATTGCGGCAAGGAGTTCTTCCCGTGTAGGGTTGCAATGCCCGGCGGCGACCAGGATCTTCCGCTCGGTAAGAAACCGCGTCACCTTCGCGCCCGGATCGCTTTCCGGGGCGAGCGTGACAAGGCGGATCAATCCCTGGGCCGCATCGAGCAGCGACTTCATAGTATCGCCGTCGGCGAGCCGCATGGCCGAGGGGGAATGCGCCCCCGCATAGCCCGGCGTTGAGTTGAGAAACGGCCCCTCCAGATGAATCCCCCAGACCAACGCCCGGACCAAGGGATCGCGCCGGCGCCAATCGGCTAACCGCGCCAGCCGGTTCTGGAGCGCCGGCAGAGGGGCGGTGATTATGGTCGCGAGAATGCCTTCGGCGCCGTCTGCCCGTAATGCCTCGCATGCCCGGTGCATTGCGTCTAACGAGTGGTCATCGCCGTTGAAATCCACACCTGCGTAACCGTTGATTTGCAGATCGATGAAAACCATGGGACCAAGTTCATGCCGTGCGTAAGAATAAAAGGAGAACTCGCCATTATATTCATTTAACCAGAGAGATCGAGGTTTTTTATTGAAAATTTCGGGATTCGGAAAGGACCGTGATGGGAGCCCGGTTGATCCTCCCCGAACGCAAACCTCCTCGAACAAACTTTCGACTTGTCGTTTGTCGCAAGTAATTGCCGCGTAAGGGATTGCCGTTTCCGAGTCTCTTTCGGTTACCTTCCGGGCGAAATGTGAAATGGCCGGAAAGAATTCAACGGGAAGAAAGGAGGCGGCTGATCTTACTGCGGGGGCGAGTCGAAGGGCAGGACGTGAATTTGCAACTCCCCCTCGGCGATGACCTCACCCGCCGCGAATTTCCGGGGACTCTTGATGTGACGGACTGCGAGCCGGTCTTCGAGGTGACCGTAGCCGCCCGGGGCGCCCCCCACTCTCGAGACCTTGCTCCATTGGAAATAGCACGGCGTCCCGTCGCCCTGCCAACGGTAAATGAACCGGCCGTCCACTGTAACCTGCCCTTCAGGAAACTCGAACGTCCGGTTGACGGGATCCGCGAAACCGCCGACCGTCGTTTTTTCGCCGCGGGCGGACTCCAACGTGATCTGATCGCGGCCCAACTCGCGGCCGATACCGACGGTCCCCGTCTCGGCCTCATCCAAGATGACCGGTTTTAAAGCGGTCAGTTTCTCCCGCATCAACACGTCGGGGCCGGACAGCGACTCGAACGTCAAGCGGTGTTCCACCTTGCCGTTGCACCGCAAGGCGATGACGGATACGGAAAACGAATCCTTATGTACCGTTTTGTCGATCTTTTCCAGTTGGAAGATCTGCTTGTCGGGCCGGCCTTGCTCGCGGATCGTCCCCGTAAAACCGCGGACGTGGGGCGTGACCAGCCAGCTTCCCTCCCGCGGAATCACCAGTCCCATGACGCGGTGCGGCTTGCTCCAGGCGAACGAAACCAGTTTTTCGGGCGTGCGGTGCAGGAGGAAATTTCCGTCGGGGAAGTAGCTGACTCCCGTGATCCGTCGATCGAACTCGCACCGGCCGACCGGCGTCACGTCCGCCCGGCAGACGTAGTGCAGAAGATAGCTTCCGCCGAGCGCCACGCTTAGGTTGCCTACTCGGCTCCACCGCCCCACTTCTGCGACGGGATAGAGCCGGCCGTTGTTGAACCGGGCCTGCATCCGCTCCAGGATGTCCAATTCAATCGCTTCCAACAACGCCGCCTCGCGGTCTTGGAACACTTGGGCAAAGAAGGAGTGGACGACGATGTCCACCACCTGGAGATGTAAAAACTTGTCCGAGCCGTTGACGTAGGCGGGCAGTCCTTCCCACGTCTGGAGACGCTTGTAAACCTCGTACACGTCCCGCAGATGATGGAACGCGGCCTGGGGGGGTTTTTGCCCGGCGACGATGTGATAGAGGGCGCTCTGGCAAAGACCGTTCATGCTCGCCCACATGTAAACGGGGTAAACAATGCCGTGGTTCTCCAGCGTGAAATCGGGATGGATGTTTTCGGTGGTCACCCACTCTCGGACAGGCCGACCGTCAACCGGCGTGTCGTCCCGTCGATCGTCGGCCACGCTGAAGACGTTCATGGCCCACCGTTGGTAGGCCCGACGCCACTGCGGCGCACGGGGATGGCGGGGGAACATCACGGCGGCGACGGCAAGGGCCCGGGTGTTCCAGGCGTTCGATTCGGCCATTGTGTTGTTGATCTTTCCGGAAGGCGGATCGACGCCCAGGAACCGGTCCGCTTCGGCGGTAATCACCCGGGTGGCCATTTCCCGCGTCGGGTCGTCCAATTCCGGCCAGACGAGCCACACCGTATGGGCCAGAACCGTGGACCACGAGGCGCCGTGCCATCCGCCGCCCCAGTGTTTGCCGCTCGTACACGGATGGGGTCCCGTGACGTGGGTAAAACAGCAATAGCGGATCACTCCCTTGACTCGGCGTAGGGCTTCCTCGCGGGAAACTCCCGTCACCTGCTCGTCGTAACGACCGAAGGTGATCAGCAGCGCATAAAGATGCGCCAATTGGATGTTGGCGCTGATTTCCTTCTCGCCGTGTCCTCCCCAGCCGAGGTAACCGCAGTCGGATTCGGTAGGCCACGGGTGGTAAAGGTCCTTGCAAAACGCTGCGCCCTTGAGCATCACGCGGTAGGCCCTCCGGCAGAAGGCGTCCTCCCGGCCGACGATCTTTGGCGCCTCGAAGTACTGTCGTTGGTTGACTATTGGCGCCGACGTCGCGCGGGAGTTCGCATCGGCCGCCTCGTCGGCGCCGACTTGACCGAAAGATAATAGAACCAACAGGCCCACGGCCGGACTGAATGGGAATTTCAATGGTTATCTCCTAAAAACCGCTTGTTCATTGGATCTCGGTAAATGACCGACGGACAGCCGGCGGCTGGGAAATCTGATTTTTTCTTTCCGATCCTTTTCTCATTATCCCCACATCGCCCGACCGGTTGCAAGTCCAACACCGAATTCCTTAAGCGTCGCGTTGAAAAGCCATATTGACAGTCCGGGTGACGGGATCACAATAAAAAATTGAGCGTTGAGTATCTATTCTCGCAGCGACGCCCCTGATTTGACACTTGCGACGTTCAACGAGTGAAATCCTACTCTGAAGGACCATGCCAGCGATGAAGGCCGATGGACTGAGACGTGAGACGCACCGGGTTGACTTCTGCGTGGTGGGGGGGGGCTTGGCGGGAATGTGTACGGCCGTGGCTGCGGCGCGTCATGGTCTGCGGGTTGCCCTGATGCACGATCGGCCGGTCCTGGGAGGCAACGCCTCTTCTGAAATTCGCATGTGGGTCTTCGGCGCCCGGGGGCCCAACAATCGGGAAACCGGACTGATCGAGGAAGTCCTTCTCGAAAATCGGTTTCGCAATCCTCTGCGCAACTACTCGATCTGGGACGGCATCCTTTACCAGTTCGTTCGTTTTCAGGAGGATCTTATCCTTCTGTTGAACTGCTCCTGCAACGGTTTGGAAATCAACCACGGACGGATCCGCTCGGTGACCGGCTGGCAGACGACTACGCAGACTTGGCACACGGTCGAGGCAGAGCTGTTTGCCGATTGCTCGGGCGACAGCATCCTGGCGCCCCTCTCCGGGGCGGAGTTCCGCGTGGGACGCGAGGCCTCCTGCGAATTCGGCGAGGCGATCGCCCCCGAACAGGCCGACCGCAAGACCATGGGCATGAGCTGTCTGATCCAGGCCCGCCAGGCGGATTGCCCCAGGACCTTCATCCCGCCGGTGTGGGCAAAAACGTTCCTCACCGACGATGATCTGCCTCACCGGAAGCACGATTTCAACAATTGCAGTTGGATGTGGAACAACTTCTGGTGGATTGAACTCGGCGGTGAACAGGATTCAATCCACGACACCGAAAAGATCCGCGACGAATTGCTGAAAGTCGCTTTCGGCGTCTGGGATCACATCAAGAATCGGGGAGACCACGGCGCCGAAAAGTGGATGCTCGACTGGGTCGGGTTCCTGCCCGGCAAACGCGAAAGCCGCCGCTACATCGGCGACCACATGATTACCGAAAATGATATCCGCAACCAGGAGAACTTCGAAGACGTTGTCGCCTACGGCGGCTGGCCGATGGACGATCACGTGCCTGCGGGCATCCAGCACCCCGGTGAACCTTCGACGCTCTATCCGGCGCCTTCCCCCTGGAGCATTCCCTACCGCGCCCTGTACTCGCGGAACGTGGAGAATCTCTACTGCGCCGGCCGGAACATCAGCACCACCCACATTGCTCTAGGATCCTCACGAGTGATGGCTACGTGCGCCATCGTCGGACAGGCCGTCGGCACCGCAGCCTTCCTCGCCCGGAAGTTTGGATTGAGCCCGCGGGGTGTGTACCGGGAGAAAATCCGAGAACTCCAGGAGATCCTTTTGGACGACGACTGTTATCTGCCTGGATGTCCCCGCGGCATCCCGCCGCTGACTCAATCGGCCGAGTTGACTGCCTCGGAAGGCGATCCCGGTCTGCTGCGCAACGGCGTCGACCGGCCCGTGGACGGCGTGGACAACGGCTGGACGGCCCACCTCGGCGCCTGGGTGCAGTACGCCTTCGAGCGACGCTGCGTGGTGCGTGAACTCCGCTTCGTCTTCGATAGCGACTTGAACCGTTCCGATACCACGATGCTGGCGTGGTATCCGCTCTCCATCGAGCCCTTGGGCGTGCCGGCGACGACGATCCGTACGTTCCGCATCGAAGCCCTGGGACCGGAAGGGGATTGGAAGACGGTCCTCCGCGTTGAGAATAATTATCAACGGCTGGTCCGCCTCCGCACGGACATCGAGACCCGGGCGATCCGCTTCGTTCCCGAGGCAACCTGGGGCAGCGAAACCGCCCACGTCTTTGCATGGGACGTGCGGTAATCTTAGGAGTCCGGGGCCCCTACCCGTCCTAGGCGACCGGGATGGCCGCGCTCCAATAAGCTTCACGTTTCGTGGTAGAGCCGTATTTCACAGACCGGAGTCAGTGGAATCGCCGCGTCGGGCCGACGGTCCTCGATGACCAACCGAAGGCGATCGGTCGTTGCCGTTGCGAAGCGGTGAACGCGCCGCCGCTGCCGGTTGTTATCCGCCTGGACCACGGGGTGCCAATCGCCTTCCGCGGGAATCCTCAGCGAGTATCGGCGGGGAGCGAGGAGGGCTAATTGAAAGCTGACGTGGGCCGTGTTGATCGCCACCGGTCGGGCAAATTTTAATTCCAGCCATTGCGGCAAAGGCTCGCTAGGATCGGGCGCCCAAGAGTGCGGTTCCCCACGGACGGCGCGGTGGAAGCCGTCGAGGACGTTCTCCGGAGCAAAGCAGTATTGGGGTCCATGCTCGGCCACATAGAGCGAAGGCGTCGGCTCTCCGCCCGGCGTCAATCGGAATTTGTGGCAGCCCCAGAGCACTTCCCATTCCGGCCCTCGAAACCCGCGGAGCGTGTCCGGCGGATTATAGGAGTAGAGATCCCAACAAAGCCCCTCCGTCGCGGGGAGCGTGAGATAGTAACACGCTCCGGGCCGGACGTGAGCATGGAGATCGAAGCCGAGCCAGCCGATAAAATGCGGCGGAACTTCCGCCGCCGCGGAGGCCACGTCCGCCGCATGGCGAAAATTGCCCAGGTGCTCGGCGGCGCGAAGCGTCAGGCAGACCGAAACCGCTCGGTCGCGCCGGGATCGGAGAAACAGCGCCGCCGAGTCGAGGCGATCCTTTGACGCCCGGAACATCACGGCGCGGGCTATATTCAGCGGCGCGGCGCCCGCCGCCCAATAAGATTGAGGAGCGATCAGCCAAGCGGAGCAGTCTCCCGCGGCCCGGCTGGAGGCCGAGACCAAGGCTCCCCGGGCCAAATCGGCCGGATCGCGATTCGGTACTCCCAGCAGATAGGCTCCGTCTTTCAGTAGCGTTTGCTGAAGCTCGGAGAGATGGCGGCGGCCGAGTTCCCGCGGCGAGAGATCCCGGGAGGCAGCGATGGCTGCCGCCGTTCCCGCCGCCTGTCCCAGGAGGCAACATGTACGCATCACCCGCGTGCCGCTCAGGGCCACGTGCGTCGCCGAGATATTGCGTCCCGCCATCAACAGGTTGTCGACGTTTCGAGAGTAGAGCGACCGGTAAGGGATGCTGATCTTATAGAAACAGGCATGGTAGGAAATCGGTCCGCGAGTGAAATAGGCCTGAGGATGGTGCTCATCAATGGTCCAGCCGCCGTAAGCCGCCGTGTCATCGTGCAGAACGTGGACGTCGTAGTCGCGTTGCGACAGGACGTAGTCGCCCAGCAACCGCCGCGACTCGCGCTTGCCCACCAGATAACTCAGGGAAACCAACTCCCAGTTGGTGTTTTGTTCCCGATACGCCGGATCGTGATTCTTGACGTAGTCCCACAGACCCAGGTTCAGGCGGAGCAGGTCGTCGCGGATGGTTTCGGCGTCGGCGCACGTATCGAGCATTCCGCCCAGTTCGACGTACCAGGTGTGGATTGGACAATGCGGCCGGTCGGGTCGCCGGCCTTTTCCGCGCCCCAAATCATCGAAATGCGCCGGTCGCGATCCGTCGCTCCAGATCGTCTCCATTGGCTGCTGCTCGAAGTCAACCGGCGAATTCCAATGATAGGCCCACCCGGGCGCCGCGAAGGGTACGGGATGGTCATGCCGGCGAAGTTCGCCCGCATAGAGCGTGCCTCCCATGGTGTGACGGTCGGCCGTCGCGGGCGCCAGTGATTCAGCGAACTCGTTTCGCGACTCCCGACCGTGGCGAAAGTCGGCTCCCGCACCATACCCCAACCAAGCGTCTCCCGTGCAGTCGATGAACAACCGGCCTGCAAACCGTATGCGCCGGCCGGTCCGCGTATGCACGGCTTCGACGGCCCGGATGCGGGAACGATCGGCCATCGTAACGCCCGTTAAATGAGTATCCAAATAGAGATCCAACCTCGGCTCCGCCCGGGCCGTCTTTTCGAGGTTCGAGGACCAATCGCCGCCGACCTGCGCAGGATCGAATTCCTCGATCAATCCGCTTTCCTCCGGATCCCAAGTCTCGCGTGTCTGGTCGCCGAAGACGGGAACCTGGAGTTCGGTGGAGCCGTTGCCGCCCAGGACCGGCCGGTCATGGATTAAGGTCACGGCACAGCCATGTCGTGCCGCTGTCACCGCCGCCGCCGTGCCGGCCAAACCGCCCCCGGCCACCACCACGTCGTAAGGACCACAGCGGGCAAGCGTTGGGCTTTCCCCGCCGTATTGTCGGCGCTGCCGGGTCAACGTTTCCAGATCATCGGCCGGGCGCCATCCTGCTTCGCCGCTGAGCACCAGCGCGTCGCATCGTCCCCACCAACCCGTCAGGTCGTGGAGCCGGATCTCCACCTCCCCTTCGACGAGATCGAACCAACCGCCGTCCACCCATCGCCACTCCGCGTCCTCGGCCCGTCCGAAAATTATGGCAGAGCACCGGCCGCCGATGAGAATCTGAAATCGGCCCGGGCTATGCGACGGATACCAGTCCTTGCAGCGGGTCCACAGCCTATACCGACCGGTCCGCGGCACAAAGCCGCACGTCACGGCATCGGCCACGGATCGGCCCATTCCCTGAGCCAACAGGTAGGGGGATCCCATCGTTTCGATGAATTGGGGATCGTTGACCCAGCCGCCATAGTCGGTGAATTGCTCAGCTTCGAGCCAGACGATCGGCTCCGAGGGGCTCTCCATGGTTCGGCTCTCCGAAGGACCGTTTTGGGATATTATTCCCCAGAAGCCCGCCGGGCTCAAGCCACAACCTTGAGCCATCCGCCGTCGACGTAGTAGGTCGCCCCGACGCAATAAGACGCCCGGGGCGAACAGAGAAAGACGAAGAAATCGGCCATTTCCTCGGGCGAGGCGAAGCGGCCGATGGGCGCGTTGTCCTTGGCGATTTGCTCCAGGTATTGCTCCCAACCGATCTCTTTGCCCGCGGTCAACTTCCGAGCCGTGTTCCCCCAGTCGGGCGTGAGAACCAGACCGGGATTGATGCAATTGACCCGGATGTTGTCCGAGATCAACTCGTCGGCGAGACACTTGGAAAACATCATCAGCGCGGCCTTGCTGACGTTGTAGATCGGCTCGTAGCCCAACGGCTGCTTGGCGCAGATCGAGGCGTTGTTGAGGATCACGCCTCCGCCGCGGGCCTTCATCAGGGGAACCAATCCCCGCGACAAACGAACGGCGGCCATCAGGTGCAGGTCCCAGTAGTACTGCCACTTCTCGTCCGGAGCGTCCATGATCGTCTCTTTGCTGCCCGTGCCGGCGTTGTTGATGAGGATATCGACTCCTCCGCAACGCTTCTTCACTTCACTCACGAGACATTCGACGTCTTGGGGCCGGGAGACGTCGGCGGCAATCCCGTAGGCCTGAACTCCGAAATCGGCGGCGATCCGCTCCGCCTCGGCGACGGCCCGCTCTCCATTCCGGGCGCACACCGCCACGTGAACCCCTTCCCGGGCCAATCCGCGGGCTACGGCCAGCCCAATCCCGATGCTTCCTCCCGTAATTACGGCAACTTTATCGGCCAATTCCAGTTCCATGCTTTTTCTCCCGAAGGGAACGCCCCCGAGTTTTCTTGTGGAAAGTGTGATTGATTATAACACCGGCGCGACGGAGTGTCCCGCCCGTCATTGCAATCCTTAATGACAAAACCGGAATCCGTAATCGCAATCTGCAAAATCTCATGGTCAATGGATCGCATTTTCAGTAAGCTACAACTGGGATTCGTGAGAAGATGACTTCGCTCCGACGCGGGCGCCGGGCGGTGGTCCCGCTAACGGCAAGAGGGAGAAATCGACATGCGACAGGCCGTGATGACTGAACCGGGGGTGATTCAAGTCCGCGATGTTCCGACGCCGGTCCCCGGTCCCGACGAGGTTCTGCTCCGTATCCGGCGGATCGGCATTTGCGGCTCGGACATGCACGTCTATCACGGCGTGCAGCCGTTCACCAAGTACCCGGTCGTCCAGGGCCACGAATTCTCGGGTGTGATCGAGGCACTGGGGGAAGGCGTCGAACACTTCTCACCGGGCACAAAGGCCACCGCCCGGCCGCAGGTGGTTTGCGGGCGATGCCGCCCCTGCCGCCGCGGCGATTACAACATCTGCGATTCGCTGAAGGTCCAGGGATTTCAGGCCCCCGGCTGCGCGCAGGACCTCTTCGTCACCCGGGCGGAGCGGGTCGTTCCTCTGCCCGAGTCGTTCACTTTCGAGCAAGGGGCGATCGTCGAGCCTACGGCCGTCGCCGTCCGGGCCGTCGAGAAGGCCGGGAACCTGGCCGAGAAGAACGCCGTGGTTCTGGGGGCCGGTCCCATCGGCAATCTCGTGGCGCAAGCCGCCAGAGCCGCCGGCGCCCGGGTGCTGGTCACTGACGTGAGCGACTACCGGCTCCAGATTGCCCGAAAATGCAGCCTGGAGAACGTCTCTCACGCGAAGCAGGAAACGCTTGCGGACGCGGCCCGCCGGGTCTTCGGAGAGGACGGCTTCGACGTGGCCTTCGAGTGCGTCGGCGTCGAAGGGACGATCACGGAAGCCGTGGCGAACATTGCCAAGGGCGGACGGATTATCCAGGTCGGCATCTATCCGGAAAAACCTCGCGTGGACTTGTCGCTTGTTCAAGACCGCGAACTGAGTCTCATCGGATCGCTGATGTACAAACATGCGGACTACCAACAGGCTGCGGCGCTGATCGGCCAGGGGAAAATTCTCACCGCTCCGCTGGAGTCGAAACACTTTCCGTTGGAAGACTACCTTTCCGCCTATCAATACATCATCCAGCAAGCCGGGCAGTGTATGAAAGTCTTTATCGACCTTTGATCTCTCGATCCGCCGGGGATGACCGGTGGTTCCTTGGCCTCGGGCGATCCGGTTGATCATTTCCTTAGTTAAAGACCGTCTAAAAGACGATGAGCGTCGAAGAGTCGTTATAAGTGCTTATATAATAGGCGCATGGGGACAATTCATTTCCTTAATGCCCGCACCCAAATTCTTAATAAACGTCGCTCATGGGACCTCGGATTCCGGGTATAATCGAAGAGGAGGACACGGCGTCTCCTTTTGACTTTTCTCCGATATTTGGCGAAGCATACAAAGACGGTTCTTGAACGTGTCCAAATCACGCGCGAAAATCCGACGGCCCCCGAAGGGGAGTTTTCCGTACGACCACCGCATGGCGCGGGTGGCGTTGATCATCGAGACGTCACACTCTTTTGGCCGGGAGATTTTCCGGGGGATCACCCGATACCTTCGGGAAAACGAGCCTTGGTCGGTCTTCTTTGTGGAGTTGACCGTTTGTGACGGCGTGCCGAAATGGCTGAAAAAGTGGTCCGGCGACGGGATCATCTCCCGGGTGGCCACTCCCGATTTTGTGAAATTCGTGGCTGACACGGATATTCCCATTGTGGATTTGAATCAGCAACTTCGCGGATTGGGCGCTCCGCTGGTTTCCATCGATCACGCCCTAGTGGGCCGGATGGTGGCCGAACATCTGCTTCAGCGAGGCTTTCACGAATTCGGCTTTATTGGTCACAATGGGTTGCATTGGTCCGACGACCGACGGGATGCGTTCCGCGACACGGTGCATGAAGCCGGAGGACATTGTCACGTCTATTCATGCGGATCCCAGGCGCCGCGCCGTTTCCTGGACCGGACCTGGGAACTGGAAATGGAAGGCGTCGTTCGTTGGGCGTCCAACTTGCCGCAACCTGTGGGGATCATGGCCAGCGATGATTTTCGGGGGCTGCAACTGATCGAAGCCTGTGCGATCGCCCGAATTGCGGTTCCCCAAGAGGTGGCCGTCATCGGGGTGGGCAACGACAACGTGGCCTGCGAACTGGCCAGTCCGCCCTTGTCGAGCGTTGTGTTGAACGCCTACCAAATGGGCTATGAGGCGGCGTCTCTGCTGGACCGGCTGATGCGCGGCGAGAAAGTGGGCCGCAAGGAACGCTTGCTCCCCCCCTTGGACATTGTCACCCGCCAATCGAGCGATGTGATGGCCGTCGCCGATCCCGTGGTCAGTAAATCCATGCAATTCATCCACCAATACGCCTGCGAAGGCATCAAAATCTCCGACATTCTTCGTCACGTTCTCGTTTCCCGTAGCGTTCTCCAGGATCGGTTCCGAAAAACTTTTGAATGCACGATCCACGACATGATTCTGGACGTGCGGATCAAACGCGCCAAGGAACTTCTGGCTCAAACCGAGCTGTCCCTGGCGGAGATCGCTCGGCGGAGCGGGTTCAAGCACGTCGAGTATCTCTGCGAGGTGTTTAAAAAGGGTACGGGATGGACGCCGGGCCAGTATCGCGCGCAACACGGCCAGAGGCAGGAAAGGCGTTTCCAGATCAATACCTGAGTTTGACCTGGCGGCGCGTGGCATCTTCCCGAAGCCTTTTCTTCAAGAATCCTCCCGCGGCGCCGCCGATCCGGGAATGACCACGCTCGCATAACATCATCCTCGAAGCGCCGCGATGACGACTCTGTCGCGGCCTGATAAAAACCGTAATTGTGAAACCCAAAAGTTCTATAGACAGAATCTGCACGCTGATTGAAACTAAAAAGTAGCTCACGGCGCGGTAGTGCGCCACGGCGCTACGAACGTCAGACGGGTTACTTATTCAACTCCCGGAAGAGGAGGCAGCGAAACAACGCGACGCGACGATATCCATCGGCCGTTTGCCCCGGATCGCCGCTCAGGTCGCAGGATCAAGAGAAGGTGATTGTTGCTTCGTGTTTTCCCTTTTTTCCTTTTCCTTGTGGAGGTGTCTGATGAGTTTCCGGTTTCAAAAGAAAAAAAAGAAGTATTCAAAAGCGCTGGTGATTGCCGGTCTGGCAGTTACGATGGTTCTGAGTTGGCAGATCGTCCCCACCCTGGCGGACACCATCGTGTATTACCAGTTCGAGACGGATGATGAAGTCGCGGTCACCGACGGCCAAAAACCTTTGGACTATGACGACGCGCCGACGGGAAACAAATGGATCATCGACAACAGCGTCAATCCCGGTCCCGGCGCCTCCTCCGGCGAAAATGACGGCAACGTCAGATACGACGGGCCGACGTACGAACAACTAGGCGTGGGCGGCGTGCCCGCGGTGCCCACCGCCATTGATCCCCAAGGGGTCACCGGCAATTTCGTGTTTTCCAATCCGCACATCAACCAACGTGTTTCCACCGGCTACTACTCCGATTTTCACGACGTGGGCGACGCAACCTCGGAGATCACCATGGAAGGCTTCTTCAACCTGCAGGAAGACCTCAGCAGCCTCTCCCCCGGCAGCGTGGAGCGGAGGTTCGCAGCCCAGAAGCGAGGTGACAACTACAAGTATGTACGCATGTCCGTCGGCTTGGGTTACAACTCCGATCTGGAGTCGGCCGTCCTCGGCATCGACTATTACGATGATAATTCATCGACCACGGTCCAGGTTCTCAGCGCGGTGGCGGCGGGAAAAGTGGCCGAGAATGAATGGCACCACTTCGCCGTGAGCGTTGATGAGGATGCGGGCCTGCACGACATCCGCTTCTACCTCGACGGCGTCGAGGTGGGAAATGCCCTCGATCTGGCCAATCTGGCCGCACCGAGCGCAACGAAAGATGTTGCCGTGTACGACGCGGCTGCCAACAAAGCGTTTTTAGGCTATTTAGATGCCGTTCGGATCTCCAATGAGACGCTGAGCCCTTCGGAATTCCTGAACGTCCCCGAACCGTCGAGTTTCGCGGCGTTGCTTGCGGGACTGGCTGCGTTGCTTATCTGTCGTCGAGTCCGAAGATCATAACCTGGGACTCATATAAACGAGATGATCCACAACGACCGGCCATTGGTCGCGTTTGACGGTCTGTTTTGTCGTCGGTGATTTGTTGGCAGTTGCTCTCAGCGGGTTGCGCAGAGTATGTGCCCGGCGGCGACCAGGAAACCACGACCGTTGGTCTGCAAATTATGAATAAGAGTACCTTTATGAATAGATCCAATATAGTTTCAGTCGCATGTCTATGGGTTGCCTGGGGGATAGCATCGAGCGTCCTGGCGGCGCCGCCGTCGATCCAGTCCGGTTCGTGGACGCTGGCCATCCTTCCGGACACGCAGATCTACTCGGAATCATACCCGGCGATCTATAACGCCCAGACGCAATTCCTCGTCAATAACAAGACCGCGCTGAATCTCGCCTACGTGTTGCACGAAGGCGACATCACCGACAACAACAACACCACCGAGTGGGCAAGGGCTTCGTCGGCGATGCAGTATCTGGACAACGCCGGCATTTCCTACTCGCTTTGCCCGGGCAACCACGATCTCGGATCCAACTCCGACAATCGCACCTCCTTGATGTCGAATTACTTTCCCGTTTCGCGGTTGGCTGCCCGGACGGAGACGTTCGGCGGCGTATATCCGGGTGAGCCGACCTCGCCCCACAACAGTTATTCCATGTTCAGCGCGGGCGGGACCGACTGGCTGGTGCTGTCCCTGGAATTCGGTCCCCGCGACCAGATCGTTGCCTGGGCGGACAGCGTGCTGAAGCAGTACCCCGACCGGCAGGCGATGATCCTCACCCACGCCTACTTGTATTCCGACAATACACGATACGATTACGCCACCTACGGCTTGTCGCAGCAATCGACCCCGTACAAGTACGGCATTGCCGGTCTTCCCGGCGGTGTCAACGACGGGCAGGAAATGTGGGACCAACTGAAGGACAATCCGAACCTGCAGTTCGTCTTCTGTGGTCACGTGCTTAACGACGGGACCGGCTACCTTGCCAGCACGGCCGAGCAGGGGAACGTCGTTCACCAAATCCTGGCAAACTACCAGTTCTTAACCAGCGGCGGCAACGGATATATGCGGCTGTTGGAGTTTTTGCCCGACGGCCAGACGGTCCACGTGCGCACTTATTCCCCCTATCTCGATTCGTCGTGGACAACGCCCGATCAGGATTTCGTGCTCACCATGACGCAAGTGCCCGAACCCTCCGCCTGGATCTTGTTGGTCCTGGCCGGATTGGCCCTGGCGGCCTACGCGCGCCGCCGCCGGTGAAGATGAGCTTTCAGATATCTTTCACAGCTTGACGGATCTGAGAAGAGCAGGGAAACGCCGTTCCCACGGGGGAACGTGTGTCGGCGATGATCCTCAGTAAAACGTCCTTTATTGTTTTAACTCGGAGGTTTGTTATGAATTTTGTATTATTCCGGAGAAAAACGCGGTGCGGCGGCGGTCGTTTCATCCTTGTGGCACTCCTCTTCACCCTGCCGATCGGCCTGCCGGGAAGCTTTTTCGCTGAAAACGTCCAGGCCGCCAATCTGACCTGGGTGGGTGACTGGACCTACAATGCTTGGGATATCAACACCTCGGCCAACTGGACCGGCGACTCCTTTTATTACAACGACGGGGACAACGTCACATTCGATGGCTTGGGCGCCTACCCGAGCATCGACCTGACGACGACCCTGGCCCCCAACTCGGTAACGGTCAACAACGGCCTCTATTACGATTACATCTTTTACACCAACGGCGCGGGCAAACTCTCCGGACCGCTGGCCGGGGGATTGACCAAGAGCGGCGACGGCACGTTGACGATCAACACCGCCAACGACTTCGACGGAGTGGTGAACGTCAACGGGGGAATGCTCGTCGTCGGCAATGCCGCCGCGCTGGGTAGCACCGTCGGCGGCACCGTCGTGAACGGCGGCGCCCTGGAACTGAACGGTTTTGACTTGAACGAGCAGCTCACCGTCCAGGGCGCCGGGATAGACATCGACTACGACACTATCCCCGACGGAGCGCTGGTCAACAACGTCACCAATGACGACGCCTGGCTTTATAACCTCGTCCTCTCCGGCGACACCACCTTCGGCGGACAATACGGCATCTATATCCAGAACGGCGTCAATTTCAACCATCACGACATCACCGTCAATCATACGGGAGGCATCTCGTCCTATAATTACGTCAATATTCAAAACGTCGCTTCCCACGATCTGAACAACGCCGCTATCGCGAAGGGCTGCTTGAACTTCGAGAATTCCCCGATGGGCGACGCCTCCGGAACGATCACCCTCTCGGGCGCCGACAGTATTCTGCGTTTCTCGAATAGTACCGGGAGCGAGGTGACGCGGACGAAAAATATCTTCTCCGAGGGCGGCGTCATTCACATCCGCTCGGGAGACCACGTCATTCAGGGAACGCTGACCTTCAACAGCGGCGAGACGGAAATGTACGTGCGGCTGGCGGCGAACAATCTCTCCTTCTCGGATGCCGTAGGCGGGAGCGGCGCCATGAAAAAGACCGGCAGCGGCGCCTTGATATTTTTAGGCAACAACACGCATAACGGAACCACCACGATCACCACCGGCAACCTGCAATTCGGCCGGACGGGCCAAAACACCGGAGCTCCGGGATCGGGGGATTTCGTCCTCGACGGCGGGAATCTGCGATTTTACACCGACCAGGCGTTCTCGCTGAGCGGCACGGTCAGCGGCGCCACGGGGACGATCTCCTATGGATTAGATGATTCTGTCCTCCTCGACGGTCTCGCGGTCACCGTGACCGGGGATAACACTTACGAGGGCGCCACGGATATTTACAAGGGAACCGTCATTCTCGCGTCGGCCACGGGCCTGGGGAGTACGGCTGCCGGGACGAGAATCTACGGCGGCGAGGCACACAACGGCCGTTTAAACCTGACCAATAATATCAGCATCGCCGAGCCGATCACCCTTTATGCCCGAGAGAATTCCGTTCAAAATACTCCGCACATCGTCAACGCCAGCGGCAACAACACCCTGAACACGGCGTTAACGATTCATACGGGCGGCACCCACGTCACCCTGCAATCCGAAGCCGACCTGCTGACCGTGGCCGGCGATATTACCGGCACCCTGGGCGAAAAGTATCTCAATCTGCAGGGCGACGGCGCCGGCAAGGTAACCGGCAGCATTTTGGCCTACGACACCGGGAATACCCTCCACGTCTATAAAAACGGCGCCGGTGCCTGGACGCTGGAAAGCGCCGGCAATACGTACAACGGCAACACGGTCATTACCGGCGGCACGCTGGCCCTGGGCGCCTCGGCGGCGATCAGTTCCTCGCCCATCATCGACGTTCAGGTCGATTCCTTCTTCGACGTCACGCTCCAGACGAGCGGACTGACCCTGGCCGGCACGCAGACCCTCATGGGTGCCGGCACGGTCCAGGGCACGATCCTCACCTCCGGCGGCAGCAGTATCGTCCCCGGCGACAGTGTCGGCCAATTGACGGTCAACGGCAATCTGACCCTGGCCGGCGGCGACACGCTTCAGTACGAGTTGTCCGTCAATCCCGCCGGCGGCAATGACCGGATCGACATCAACAAGCTGAGCGGCGTCGGCGGCAACCTGACCTGCAACGCCGGCGTCACTACCGTGAACGTCGACATGATCGAGGGCAGCCTGGGAACCGGCACCTATACGTTGATCGACTACGAGGGGGCTTTGTCAGGCAATGCCGGCAATTTCACGCTCACCGGAGTGGGCAGCGGAAACACCCGGCAAACATTCAGCATTAAAACCGCCAACGATCTCGGGGGAACTCCGAACCAGGTGAACCTCATTGTGAGCGGCGCCCCCTTGAGCCTGACCTGGAAAGGCAACGGAAGCGTCAGCGATTGGGACGTGGTGGGGACGGCCAATTGGAACAATAACACCGAGAAGTTTTATGAGGCCGATTCGGTGACCTTCGACGACACCGGGGTCGCCGCCACGGTGAATATCACGGAGGACGTGACTCCCAACGCGATGACGGTCGATAATTCCGCAATGGATTACACCTTTGCCGGCGTCGGCGGAATTCTGGGAAGCACCGGACTGACGAAAAACGGCACGCATAAGCTGACGATTGCCAACAGCGGCGGCAACGCCTTCAGCGGCGTCATCGCCGTCAACGGCGGCACGCTGGCCTATGCCCACGGCGCCGACACGGCCGTGGCCAATGACTTCAGCGGGTCCGGCAACCTGCGGCAGGAAGGGGCCGGCGTTCTCACGCTCTCGGGCGACAACGGCGGCTTCAGCGGAACCGTGACCGTAGCCCCGGGATCGACCCTCCGGGCCGGGGCGGACGGCGCCTTGGGCAACGCCTCGGCAGTCGCTACGGTCGAAGACGGCGCGACTTTGGACGTGAATGGAAAGAATCTGGGCGACGCCCAGATCGTGGTCCAAGGATCGGGAACGGACGGCAACGGGGTGATCGTCAGCGCGGCCGCCACCCAGCAATCGGCCTTGAAATATCTGACCTTCACCGGTAACGCCACGCTCGGCGGAACCTACACCGACGCCACCGACACCGGCCGCTGGGACGTTCGCGACGGAACCGTCTCCGCCACCACGCCGGGGACCTTCACTCTCACGAAGAAGGGGACCAACACGATCGCCTTCGCCGACTGCACGGTCACCGACAAATTGGGCGATATCGACATCCAGGCCGGCACCCTTTCCTTCGATTACGCCTCGACGATGGGCGATCTGACCAAAACCATCACCATCGCCTCCGGCGGCACGCTAGCCTTTTATCAACCCGAAAACGACGTGACCAAGCCGATCGTCTCCAACGGCGGCACGATCCGCAGCATCTCCGGCGCCGACAACGTCCTGGCGGGACCGGTGTCCCTCGACGGCGCCGCGGACACCACCTTCAGCGTCTCCAGCGGCACGTTGACGGTGACCTCAAGCCTCGGCAACGGCGGGGGAAGCACGGCGGGGATCGTCAAGAGCGGCAGCGGAACCCTGGTGCTCAACGCCGCCAACACCTACGCCGGGAACACCTCCGTCGCCGGCGGCACACTGGCGTTGGATTCCTCTTCCGGATATGCCGTTCCCCAAAACATCGTGTATACCAATTCCGGCACGGTCCGGCTGGAACAGGGCGAGGAAGACGGCGGCCAGGCCCAAATGCCCGCCGCCGGCACCATCACCTTCACGGATACCGCCGGGTCCCAGTATCTGAACCTCAACGGCCATACCCTGACCCTGGAAGGGATTGACATCCTGAATCCCACTATGGCGTCCGACGACCGCGTCGCCATCCAAAACGCCGGCGCCGCGGCTTCCGTTGGTCTGTTGGTCATCGACAATTCATTAAACCACGTCTTCCGGGGTGAGATCCGCGACAATGGCGGCAAATTGGCCGTGACGAAGTCGGGCGTCGGGACCCTGACGATCTTAGGCGCAAACTCCGGCAACTATACCGGTGTGCTGACGGTAGAAGAAGGAACCCTTTCGGTGGACGACGGCATGGGAAATATGGGGATGCTGCCCGCGTCCGGCCCCGTGGCCGTGACGGGAAGCACTGCCATTTTGGATATCGGCTGGTCCTCGCAAACGGCCGGTGGTTTCCAGATTACCTCCGGAGTGCTCGACGGCATCGGAAGCCTGGCCAGCGCCACCGATTGCGATGTCCAAGGCGGCACGGTCAACGCCGTCCTGACGGGCGCCGCGGGACTGGTTAAGACCGGCGCGGGGACGACGGCCACCTTGACCAATGTCAACACCTTCACCGGCGCCACCCAGGTCCGCGAAGGAACGTTGCTCCTCAGCGGTCTGGGTTCGGTGGATTCTTCTTCCGACATCGACGTTTCCGGAGGCGCCGTGCTCGATGTCTCCGGCGTGACCTTTAACGTGGGTTCCTACACTACACAAACCCTGCGGGGCGGCGGCATGGTGGCCGGGACGGTCCATGTGAAATACATCGGCACCGTGGCGCCGGGAACCTACGCGGCCGGCCAGACGTTGACCGTCGGCAATGACCTCGACTTGAGCAGTGGTGGCGGCAGTCCCGGATACAGTGCCAAGTTGGAATGCGATCTTTCCCCCAGCGCCGCCTCGGGGAACGATCAAGTTGCAGTCACCGGCGCCTTGTATCAACCCGGCCTCGGCACCACTGCCGACGTGGTCTTCCACGGTCTCGGCGCCGCGCTGGATACCGGATCAAACTATACGCTCGTCAGCTACAACTCGTTCGACGGCACCGACGTCTCGAGATTCAACCTGATTCATGACACGCGGTACACCGCCTCCAGCCTGGTGTTCGTACCCGACGATCCTCTCCATCCGGAACTCTCGGGGAAGATCCAACTCCAAGTGGCCGGCAGCCCACCCTTGAGCCTCACTTGGCACGGAGAGTTCACCCAGACCTGGGACACCAAATTCAACACTCCCTGGAACGCCGACACCGAGATGTTCTATGAAATGGATGCCGTGACGTTTGACAATAATGGGTACTCCACCACGAGCGATATTTCCGTCATTCCCTCCGGAACGGTATATCCCTCTTCCATAACCGTCGCCAACGATGCGGACCACAATTACATCTTTTCCGGAGCCCTCGGAAAGATCTCCGGTCCCACGGGCATCACCAAGTCCGGCGCCGGGACGCTGACCATCGACAACAGCGGCAACGACTTTACCGGCGTCGTGACCGTCAACGAAGGAGTGTTGAAGATCGGCTCCAACAGCGTCACTCCCTTCGGCGCCGCCGGCCCCGACAGCGACACCGTCGTTAACGGCGGCACGCCGGGCAGTCCGGGCGGCACCTTGGAACTGGGTGGCATGGACGCCGGTACGGAACAAATTACCGTCCAAGGCGTGGGCGTCGGCGGCAACGGCGCCGTGGTAAACAACACCGACGCCACGGCGAGAATCCGCAACCTGGTCCTCAGCGGCGACGCCACCCTCGGCGGCAGCCAACGCTTGGACATCTACGGGGCAACCTGCGGCAACCACACCCTCACCGTCAACCACTCGGGCAACGGTGCCCCCGGCACTTGGGACGGGGTCCGGTTTATCAGTACGACCCGCCTCGAGACGGATTTAATGGATGCCCATATCGTCCAGGGCACCTTGGCCTTCCATAACGCCTCGTTGGGCGATCCCGACGGCACGATCACCGTCGACAATGGCACCACGCTTCAGTTATACGATTCAAACGCGGCGGACACCTATCTTAACGATGTAACGAAAAACCTCGCCTTCACCGGCGGCAGGCTCTACGACTATCGCGGCCAATTCACCATTCACGGCGCCGTGACGCTCGACGACCTGGCGACCGAGGTCTATGTCCAAACCACCTCCAATTCCACCCGTGTGATCTTCATGGACGCCATCACCGGCGACGGAGGAATCACCAAGACCGGCGCCGGCCCGCTGGTCCTCAGCGGCGCGAACACCTACGAAGGCGACACCACGATCACAGCCGGCGTGCTGGAGTTGACCGACACAAGCCAGATCGACGTCGCTTCGTTGATCACCAACGACGCCGCATTCCTCGTCAGCGGCGGCACCCATACGCTGGGCGTGATCGAAGGCACGGGCTCGATGACCGTGCTGGATTCGGCCGGCGTCACGGCTGCCTCGATAACGCAGGGCACGTTGACGATCGGTGGGGGAGGGGGAGGAGGAGCCGCCGCCGCTGCGGCGCCCGTCCCTGAACCCGGTGCGTGGACGCTGCTCCTGATCGGACTGATCGGGATTGCCGGTTGGCGGTCTTTACGAAGCCGACGATAAACCTTTCCGGAACAGAGGAGATTTTTCATCCCGCTGCGGCGGATGGGCTGACCTCTTATTCCCATCCGCCCGGCGGGATGACGTAGTCACAATTTCACGGTAATGAAAAAATGGGACGGAACCAGAATCAAAACGGAAAACGCCGGAAAAGCGGTTTCACCCTGGTCGAACTGTTGGTCGTAATTGCGATCATCGGGATCCTCATCGCACTGCTGATGCCGGCGATCCAGGCGGCCCGCGAGGCCGCCCGACGATCCCAGTGCACCAACAATCTCAAGCAGATCGGCCTGAGCATCCACAGCTACGAATCGGCACTGAAGCATTATCCTCCCGGACGCAGAGGATGTGACGACACGGGGCTGCCGGAATGCGGCACAAATCCCCCGGAATTGCAATTCGGAACCAGCGGATTCGTACTGCTGCTGCCGTACCTCGAACTCGCGCCGCTCTACAAAAGCATCGATCATAAAACGGGACTGTTCGTCGGCGGCTATCCTCCGCCGATGACTCCGCGGAACCAGATAGCGGTCCGTCAGCGGCCGGCGGTGTTCGTCTGTCCGTCCGACACGGCCCGCCCCTGGTATCCCCCCGGGGGGAAAGCCTTTCAAGCCAACTGGGGAGAGATCGCCACCGGCAGCTACGCCATGGTCAGCGGCACCAAGGGGCCGGACGGCAATTGCCTTTCGGGCGACGTGAAAGTGCGAAATACGGGAATGTTCGTGTATAAGCAAAAGTTTCTACGCCGACAAGTCGTTGACGGCGTCAGCTACACGCTCTTCGTCGGCGAGGTGATCCAGGGCGATACGGACGAATCGTGCTGCCTGTGGACCTGGGGTTCTCGGCTGCATACGCTGCGTTACACGACCAATCCCATCAACACGCCGCCGGGAAAGGGAATCACCTGCACCGTTCGCGGGGTCCTCCTCAACGGCGCCTTTATGAGCCGACACCGCGGAGGAGCCAACTTCGTCTACGGTGACGGCCGCGTGGAGTTCGTCAACGATAATATCGCTCTCGACGTATATCGGGCGTTATCCACCCGGGCCGGCCGCGACCGCATCAACGAATAGGGATTTTCGGAAACCCAATGAACGTTTTTTCTCGTGATTCTCACCATTGGCAGGAACGCATTCTTTGGGGCGGCGGCGCCTTTTTCCTCCTGCTGGTCTTCGGCTGCGGCGACGGCCGACCCCAGCGGGTTCCTATCTCCGGGCGGGTGTTGATTGACGGTCAACCTTTGGAGATCGGTTTTATCCAGGTTTTACCGAATGCGAATCGCGCCGCCTCGGGCAACTTGGGGCCTGGCGGCCGCTTTATCCTGACCACCTTCGACCAAGATGACGGTTGCGTGCTGGGCAGACACCGCGTTGCCGTGATTGCAAAAAAGGACCTCGGCCCCACGGCCATCCAATGGTTTACTCCTAAAAAGTATATCGATCCCGCAAGTTCCGGCCTGGAAATCACAGTCAACGGTCCTCGCAACGACGTGGAACTCCATCTAACCTGGAAGGGTAGCGAACATCACAAACCCTTTATCGAAAGGTTTGCCGACGAGGAACAACCCTGATCAACAGGGAACGTTAGGGCAGTTAGCCGTTCTTTAACGAGTACGAAAAGAGGGGTCAAAGAGGGGTCAGGTCTTGACATTTAACTTTATGCAACTACGTTATCAAATGTATGGCACGTCTTTTACATATTGACATCGAGAACGGACTGGAAAAATAGGGGTCCAAGAAAAAGGGTTCAGGTCTTGACAATTAACTTATTGAAACTTCGTTATCAATTGTATGGCACGTCCTTTACGCATTGACATCGAGAACGGTCTGTATCACGTAACCAGCCGCGGATGGGAACGACGGGCGATTGTACGCGACGATGGTGACCGACGTCACTGGCTCGATTTGCTGGCCCGGGTGGCGTTGCGACGTGCCTGGCGGATCTTTGCCTGGGCGCTGCTGGACAACCATTTTCATCTCTACCTCCGAACGCCGCAGCCGAACCTCTCCGCAGGGATGCACGACCTGAACGCCGGGTACGCCGGCGGATTCAATCGCCGCCATGAACGGTGCGGCGCTCTATTTCAGGGACGGTTCAAAGCCGTTTTCGTCGAAGATGAGTCCCATTCTCGGGAATTGACGCGGTACGTGCATCTTAATCCGGTTCGGGCCAGACTCGTCAAACGGCCGGAAGCCTACGCGTGGAGCAGTTGTGCGGATTATCTCGGTTTACGTCGGGCACCGGAGTGGCTCGATACCGAGTCGATCCTCGGCGAAATCGGGCACAATCGAAAGCGGGCGCGACAGACCTATCGCCGCTTCTTGTATGCGGGAATTTCAGAACCGCCCGGTTCTCCCCTGGCGGACGCCGTGGGCGGAATGTTCTTGGGGACGACCGCTTGGGTCAATGCCTGGCGGCGGCGTCTTGCGCGAACGCCGATCCGCAAGTCGGTTCCCTCGCAAAAACGGCTCGCGTGGCGTCCGAAGTTGGAGGACGTCATTGCGGTGGTCAGCGAAACCTTCAACGTCGATCCGGAAGCGTTGCACACCTGTCGTCGTCACGGCAACGACGCCCGGTCGGCGGCAATCTATCTCGCGCGTTCGCTTACCGATACCCCCGTCAACCAGATCGGCCGCCATTTCGGCGGCGTCAGCGCCGCCGCCGTTTCCAAAACGATCCACCGCGCTACGGACCGCAGAACCCATGATCGCGCCTGGGATCGCCAATTGTCGAAAATCATGAAGCACCTGATCTCCAACGACGTTATCAATAGTTAAATGTCAAGACTCGACCCCACGATCCCCTCAAGATGGTAGGGGATTAAAAAAAGGGGGGGTAAATCCATTTGTTGATCCTCGAGAAAAATAATTGTACATACCCCCATTTTCTCCCAACAAACCGACCGATTTCTCCGTGCTAGATCCCTTCCAGTGTGGTGAAATTGCAGTTGCATCAGCTCGATTTCTGCTTAAACTATAAGGGGCCCTTTGGGGAGGAAATCATGCTGGCGAACATCACTTGGCCATCGCTTGTCTACTATGAGCGAGGACACGTATGGTGGTTGATCGTCGCAGCGATAATTGTTGAATTCCTGATTCTTCGCCGGTCGCTGAAGACTAGACCTTTCTGGGCTTTTGGAGTCGTCGTCGTAATCAACATCTTCTCGGCAACCATTGGGGCACTACTGACTCTTCCTTCAGTATTCGGGCGAGTACCGTTGCTTCCATGGCTTGGACTCTATTGGACGCTCTACATCGATCACGGATACTACACCTACTATGCCTACTGCATTTCGGTCCCGTGTGCGGCATTCATCAGCACGGTCTTTGAAGGTCTCCTGCTCTTCACTCTGTTCTACAAAGTGACGAGCAAACAATGTTTATTTTGGTTGCCTATTGCGAACTTGGCGTCAGCAGAGTTGACTTTCTGCACATTTTTTTACCCGTCAATAACAGTGCCTATAGTCATGACACTCCTCTCCGCCTATGCTGCCTACGTGCTCGCCTTCACTTGGTGGCGACGTTCATCACGGCGACGAGAAGAGGAACTGCCACGTTAAAAATAGGGGTCAGGTCTTGACATTTAACATATTGTTTCCTGATCCGTTACAATTAATGAATAAGCAGGAGATGAGTTGCTGGGAACCGTTGTCGATCTGCGGCTGATGCACGTTCCATGATTCTTGTTCCCGGGCAGTCACCAATCAACTCTCCCGGTTGGTATTCTTATGGTGCATCAG